>JBDRIH010000047.1:0-18349 GCA_043816025.1 Candidatus Omnitrophota bacterium | reverse complement strand
ACCTGCACCCAATCAAGCTCTTTTTCGATCGCAGTTCGAAGAAGCTTGTTAAGCGCGGCCTTTATCTTATCTGAACTAAACGGCCCTTTTCGTTCAAATATCGGGTGATGAGTCTCAGCTAGAAGATTCGATCTAAGGACCGAGAACGCTAATTCCCGAAGCCCCTTTCTTGTGGCCTCACTCTTGAGTTCTGAAAATCCTTTATTTGCCAAACGCCCCGTAAGCGCTTTGATATCTACTCCGCATCTGGCAAGCATACGACGCATGTCAAGATCCAAGCGCCGTGCTTTTTCATCTTTACTATATAATTTCAGTAATTCGCCTTCTAGATTAACAAAAGAGGGGGTTTGTGATTTTTTATCTTCTATTTCTTGAAAGAGTGGTGTTGTAGGTAGCTCCAGCGTCCCTATTTTTTTCTTTTTTACATCCGGCGCTTTTAATAACAATGCCTTAAGTTCCTTAATTATGCCAAAATATCTCTCCTCATCCCCTTCAAATATTCTTATGAGCGCATCTATCCGATCCTGGAACATAACAGATCTTCCACTGGTTCGCAGTAATTCGATAACATCTGATGCACTACCTGGTAATTCTTGGCTTTCTTGGCCCAGCGCTTCCAACAGATAAAAATATACGTTAAAGAAAGATTCCGCCTGGTCGCTAACCCCTCTCGCTTGAGAATGGTTCTTTAACACTTGATATGCCACCCCTAACGCTTCTCCAGCGGTTTTATAATTCCTTCCAAAAAGATTAAGATAATTCCTGGCCTCGCTGCAACAACGCCTTAAGAGCTTCGCGGCTTCCGTTCCCACGTCTTCGGGTTTCATTCCTGCCAAAACCGGATAGGCCTCTTTTAAGCTAATTTCAGCTTCACCTTTCGGAGTTTCTGGCGACCTTTTCCCTGCCGGCGCGATGGAGCTAGATTCTGGGGTGACACCTTTTGGATCGTCCTCTTTGTGCCCATCTTCAGCTAGTGCTTTTGGGGACGGTTTCAAACCTTGCCTTGGACCTGTCTCTTTCATTTTCTTCTTCTCAAAATACTTGCCGTCTATAATATCCAAAGCCTCTTCATCTGAAATGGGCGCATCTTTCGGCATGTTTTCCGTTATAGTATCCGAAGGAGCTCTTAGGCGTACACCATGCACTATTACCACACCCATTCCCCTGTTTCTGTCCAAATATTCATTTAACGCAGATTCGTAATCGGGAATATTGAACTGCATCATCCGTGTTAATTGCACATTCCCACCATCTTCTGCTTTTACATCCCGACGGACCTCGAGTTCTTTGTTAATCACCCCGGAAACCTTTATCTTTTCCACACTAGCGGGACACGTTTTTTCGATAAGGGAAGCGAGCCCTTCCGGATAAATAACAGCTTTTATGGCTTCCGGCGGAATCCTGCCGTCCAATTCTAATTCCATTACATCCTCCAATGTATGCCATAGCTGCCTTATTACCTCCCTATCTATTGAACCCGGCCTTGCATACTCCGGGTCAATAATCAGAATTATCCCGTATTTCGTCCGGTCTGCCAGTATGCCTTCTGCCTCCTCTTTTTTGATTATCCCCACGTCAACATCGTTTCTTCTTTCCATAATAACCTGCACGAACCCGTAATGTTTGTTGTACAACGCCTTTTCAACGATCGGACGGTTATTGTTTGCAGGATTTATCCTCAATAAATTACATGCAATATGCCTGTTTTCGGGTGTTAGCTCATCGAACACATCTGCAGAACCGTGCACTTCTATTCCTTCGCCTTTAGCAGCGGCCTGTGATAATATGCCTTTTTCGAAAATACTTTTAATGATGCCTTCCGATAATCCCCCAACGGCAGCTGTTGCGGTAGCAGCTATTTGTTTGATCGATCCCGGCGTGATTAATCTGCGCATCCCAAATAACTTCTTATAAAGCCGCTTTAAGAGGGACGCCCCCATATAATACAGACCTCCCACGCCGAACATGCTGAGATAGATCCCGTCGTCGCTGTCGTCTTCTGAGTCATCTTCCTCTTCGCGCGCGGAAGGAATCTCCCCTCTAAACACCTGCCAACCTCTTTTTATGGCTTTAAGGATCTTCTGGTCAGAAAGCGTTTCTGTTTTTAGTGTGAATTCGGAAAATTCCAGTATTGGTTTTATTCTTTTTCGGTAAACTTCTTTGAGATGCGCAACTTTGGGCCGCAGGAATTTCCCCCTGAACCGGGAGAGGATAGGCAGGATCCGGGAGGCTTTATTCCTTACGCTTTCCGGAACGAAATACTTAGCGTCTTTACCGGTGTCCGCCCTTGTATCCACTTCAATAAGGCGCAGATGGAGGCGTAAATCCCTCAAGTCATCCTTTATGCTTTCAAAAGAACGGTCTAAACGTCTAGCTATCTCCCGGCCTGTAAGCGCCGTTTTTGTACTAGTTATATTGTTATCGCAAAGATACTCAAACACGCCCCTGATCGACCCTGCCGTCGAGCCTTTGCCTTTCGCCTTTAAAAATTTTGGTTTTTTTGCGGTGATTATGCTAAATATGCCTACGAGAGCCGCTAATACGCCTATAGCTGTCCATAACTCCATGCCGGCTTCTACTATAAAAGACGCAGCAGAGGCATTGCTTGCGACAAAGAGAAGACTGACAATCCCCACCACGCTCTTAAGGCCTCCCGGAATTATTGAGGATTTCTGTGAAGGGGCATTAATGGCACCCTCCAGATTTTTAAGGGCCTCACGGGCGGCTTTACTAACATTAGGTTCTTTATCTTTCAACGCCCGTTTCAAGGCCTTTTTTGCTTTCTTACCACCTGTTTTACCTAAGGCTTCTGCAGCCGCGGCGCGGACACCACGATTCTCATCCCTTAATACCTTTATCAGGGCTTTTTCTGCTTCCTTACTCCTCCTGCCTATTTTGCCCAAACTTTTTACGGCCGAGTAGCGGACAATAAGTTCTTCGTTATCTCCTGATAATGCCTGTATTAGGGCGTCTTCTACTTCTTTGCTGCCCATGCTTTCGCCTAAGGCCCTTGCGGCAGCAGCACGGACGGTATGGTCCGTATCCCTTAATAATGCCGCTGTCAAGGCTTCTTCTATTTCCTTACTACCTCTGATTGTTTTGCCTAAACCTTTTGCGACTATGAAGCGAACAATAGGATCTTCGTCTGCTAATAATGCCTCTATTAGGGCTTCTTCTGCTTCTTTGCTATCCATTGTTTCACCCAAGTCTCTTGCGGCACCGGCACGAACACGACCCATTTTATGATATTTTAATATCGTTATTCGGGCTTCTTCTAGTTCCTTCCTATTTCTGTGTTCCTTCCTGTCTCTGTCTAAGCTTCTCATCAAAGCTTCCCTATTTTTATCTTCTAATTCTTTTAATTCTTTCGGATCTACTTTCGGGGAAGCAACAGGAACAGGCGGTATCAGACGTGCCATGACGGGTGTTACAAAAGGCGCCCATAAGGGTATCCCTAACGTAAGGATAATGCTAAAGAAGGTCTTTCTTCCCGGAAATGATTTTTCTTGATGAGACGGGATTTCGCCCTCCCCGAGCATCTCCTCAAGCACTCGCAGCTTATCACGCAGACCTTTATCCTTCTCCACCCTGGTTCTGAAAACATCGGAATTTTCTTTCCATGCCGCGTACAGATCGGCTAAGTCCTCTGCCGGCACCCTCTTGCCCCCTTTATAGGCATAGCTTGTGTCCGGCAGGTTGGATTTCCATTTCCCATTCTGTAATGCCTTTGCCAATTCACTGCCGGAAAATTTGGAGAAAGCCTCTAACCTGCCGACCTTTTTGAGTTTCCACCGGCCAACGCGCAGATATTTTTTTACCAGTTCCGGATGCCGTTCAGCCAGGTAGACTTCAATTATGCAACGGAATGCCACATGACGAAGTATATTACGAAGCCCGGCCTCATCCATGTAAGACCATTTTTTCTCAAGAACAATAGTCTGTTTATTTTTTAAATACGGTGTCCCCTCTTCTGTGAAATAGCTCACGGGTTGAGGACTAACGTCCGTTATCATCTTGACCCCTACGTGTTCACGGATATGCCCGGGCAGTTCCCCTACAAGCGCCTCCCATATGGCGAATAAACTACTATCCGTGGGGCGAGCGAAAACGTATATTTTATACTTATCATAGAACTTCTTCGCGTTTTCGCTCAAATCTCCGTACAATCTTTTATGTATCTTATTGGCGTTTTCCCCTGCCACGTTGCGCACTAGCATCTCTAGCAATGCGATATGGCTAGCAGACCTTATGGCTTCGGCTTCCCATGCCACTTTGTTCCTGGAGCGGGTCAAGACCTCATCCAACTTATCCGCCAACCTGCCCGCGTTGTTCTCGTCCGCCAGCTCGCCGATTTTCAAGATCGTCCTCGCATATTCCCAGGAACTAAACTCTGAAAAGCACGGATCTATTCTTTCCAGTTCCGAGACCAGGTTTTGCAGGGACTGCTCCGACTGTTCGTTATCGGCAGCAGGGCGCGCATCGGACGAGACAACTTCGCCATCATTAGCTTCCACCTTTCCTTCAGCCCTTTCCTTGTGCTTGTACAAGAAATACGCCAGCGCCATGCCAATAACTACCCCCAAACCGATAAGAAGAGGTAACACCGGGTGCGCGGCCATTATCTGTTCACCCAATGTGCCCGTTACTCTCTCGAACGTGCCGGCTGCCACCTCGCCAGGTTTTACGAATGACCCTACGCTAATGCCAAACGCGAGGAGTAGGGACGCTAGGCCTTTTCCACCTGTCGCGCCGCCTGGGGGTTCCCCTTTGTCTTTTTTCTTAACAATTCTTTCTATTTGATCTGCGGTATCATTTAATAGCTTAACGAAAGCGGGTTGGAATCTCGGGTTATCCATCTTTACCTGGTGAAGTTTGTCTAAATAAGGGTATAGCTGTCTCCATATGGTTTTCGGTCTTAGTTTGCCATATTCCCCAAGCCAGGTAACCGTAAATGTCTCTTTTGGCATGCCAAAACTATAAGACAATTTTTTTACGTTTTCTTTAAATTCTCCATATACATTGGCTAATCTCCCATTTTTGGTAGGATTGATCCCTAGTTTTAAATATTCAGAAAGCGAAAGATTCAACAGTTGAATATCCTTTACTATTGTAGCAAGGGCATTCGGAAGCTTCTTTGTGCTGTATATTAAGCTTCCATCATACAGCCTGAAGATGAGATTCTCCCGCTTGGGGTCGAAGTGAGGCAAAAGCAGACCGAGATAATCGGTCCGCTTTCTTTGGCCAAATGGACCAAATATCTCGTAAAATATATCTATCATTCTCTTTCCAATAAATATGCATAATATCTCTAAACCTATACCTAAAAATATCTCTTTTACTATGCCTTCTTCAGGTTTTCTTATATCTTTGAACACACCTCCGCCTGATATAAGAATGCTCGCCTCTTCCCCCATAAGAGTGGTCAGGGTTCTAGCGTAGCTCACTTCATAGAATCTACTGGCAAGCAATGCAAAGGATATATATTTAGCTTCATCTGTGAGATTTCCTTCAAATGTAAATTGAATCTCGATATCGTACCTTGCTCTATCTAAAAGACCGTTTTTCATCATGTAGAAGAGCAGTCGCGCTATTACCTCATGTGAGAAGCTTGGGGGTACTAGTACTTCTAATTCTATATCCTCCATTCCTTTTAACAAACGTGGCGAACGGGCTTCAAAACCTAACCTCCTAAATATATCAGAAGCTTTATCTTGAAACCTTTTAAGTTCATCCCCTTCATACTCTGTAGCTCCATCTCTTCTATAAAGATGTATCTTACATCCAACAGTCGGCAAAACGCTGTGAGAACTTTCCAAGTCGTTGTAATATATAATCTGCTTTTCAAAAAACTCTCTATCTGTTATCTTACCCCCATCTTTTGCCATAAATACTATTAAGATAGCTGCCGCGGGTGAGATGGATTTATTTATGGCCTTGCTTAAGTTTAGTACTTTTTCGTGCATATCACATATATCTAAATTCCGCATTAGTGGGACTTCATCTAAGACACCAAGGACGTTCTTGGATTTTTCTGCAGCAAGTGACAGATCTTCTCTTGCTAAAGTAAGCTTTTCTGTAATTTCTTCGCTTCTTAACTTTTTGTGTTTGAATAAGAAATGGTCTAATACCAGACTGAGAACTACCCCCAACCCTGTAGTCATGCATATCCCGATGCAAAGAAGTATTACCCCCCTCTCGAAGTCGGGGGGCGCATAACGCCCGTTTAGTGTGCCTGCTACCACCTCGGCAGGTTTTAAGAATGATTCTGCACTGATACCAAGCGCAAGGAGTAAGGACGCTAGGCCCTTTCCACCTACCGCGCCGCCTGTATCCAGAGGACCCTGGCCTGTTTCTTTTTGTGCCGCCACATCCGTCGTTGTTTTCTCGGGGGCATTAGCATCCGCTATCATTTCGTGTTCGGCGGCAGGTTGTGCGGAACTTTCCGGCGCGGAAGCGGCGGAACCGGATTTCAACAATTGAAAGTTAAGGTACTTGTTAATGGACTCTTCCCGGGCGACAACATAATTACCCGCGGGAAAGGATAAATCGCGCATTTTAGGGTTGTAATACCGCAAGACACAGCTGTCGGATATGTATATAAAAAGTTCTCCCGCTTCAGCACCGCCGGCCACTCGAAAGCTTTCACCTTTTATCTGTAATTTGGAAAGCGCAATCTCGCGGAGATATTCGAGCATTTCTTCAACACCCGCAAGGGGCATTTTTGGAAAATGCTTTTTCATCATCATATCGAGTTGTTTCGCGGTTATCCGGGCGAAAGATTCGGCGCTATCAGGTGAAGTAAACAGGGTTTCGGGAATAACTGTGCTGGAATTGGGGCGCTTGAAGTCAGGATAGGCCCATGCGATGTCGTAGGAAACAAAGCATATTACAATTATTATAGATATGATTTTTATTAAATATCTTTTCCAGCCATTAACTCGAAACATATATCACGTCCTACTAAAATTATATAAGACACATTTAAATGTGCCTTATTTTGCCTTTCTAGGTATTTTTTTGCCTAACAACACAGTGGGTATAATATAACATTATGATTATTGTAAGTCAACCGAGAATTCTAGCTTTTTTATACCCTAATCAATCCTATCCCATCCCCCTTCAACTACTTATGTACTTATGTACCGTTTGCCATTTTAGCTTTGCACGTGTACCCTTTTTTGAGATTAAAGGTGTACCCTATCCCTCTGAACCAGGTTCTAGCCTGGCAAATCTAACCAGGTTAATGCTGAGTGTTGCTTACACCCTGCTAACCTGGTTAGATTTGTTGAACCCGGTTCAAGCGCTAACCTGCCAGATCTAACCTGGTTAGATCTGGCAGGTTAAACGCTGGTTGACTTTGACCGGTTAATGTTATACACTTTTTTATTATGAGTACTCGCGGCAAAAAGACACCCAGAAAAAGAATCCGAAAACAGGTGGACAAAACCAGTTTGACAAAAACTGAGCTTGAAGGGCTTTTCGTGAAAACGAAAACCGAGATGGTAATGCTCTCTGAGGTTACCAACGCGATGATGCAGTCTCTTGAGCTGGACCAGGTACTGTATACCATACTCACCGCACTCACTTCTCATGACGGGCTTGGATTTGACAGGGCCATGTTCTTTCTTGTAAATGATAGGAACCAAACCCTTGAGGGCAAGATGGGGATCGGACCGCATTCGGCTGAAGAAGCCGACAAGGTCTGGCATCATATCGATGATCGAAAAATGCCCCTCGCGAACCTTATAAAAGCATACGAGAAATTCAAAAACGATCCTGAATCAAAATTAAACAGCACCGTAAAAGACATAATTATTCCCCTGCGTGAAGATACGGGTATACTCGCTCTTACCATCCTCGAAGGAATGCCGTTTGAGATCAATACAGAAGAAGCCAAATCCCGGGTAAACGATGAGGTGAAGGGCCTCTTGAACATGGACTTTTTTGTGACAGTGCCCCTTAAGACCAGAAACCGGACACTCGGGGCGATACTTGTCGACAACATCCTTTCCAGGAAGGCCATAACAAAAGACCATGTCCGCATACTTAACATGTTCGCCGATCATGCCGCTATGGCGATTGAAAATTCGCGACTATACGAAAAAACTGTTCACCTTTCCCGGATGGACTGGCTGACCGGATTATGGAATACCCGCTATTTCAACGAGATACTGGAGGAAAAACTCCAAAAAGCCGATAAGGAAGAAAGTCACCTTGCTCTTCTGCTTATAGATATCGACAACTTTAAGAATTACAATGACACTCTGGGGCATCAGAAAGGTGACCAGGCCATAAAAAGAGTAGCAAGCATACTCCACCGTTATTCCAGAAAAAGCGATTTTGTCTGCCGGTATGGCGGCGAAGAGTTCTGCACCATAATGTCAAACGTAAATAGGCACGATGCCAATATTATCGCGGACAGGCTGAGATCCGAGGTGGAAAGCTCCTTCAAACATGATGATTCCATCCCGGAAGATCTAAAACTGACGATAAGTCTTGGTCTGGCTGTCTTCCCCATTGACGGCACTGAGAAAGACGACCTTATTCGGAAAGCGGATCTGGCGTTATATCAGGCAAAACAGGCCGGCAAGAATAGAACCTGCGTATATTCCCCGGAATTAAAGTAGGCTTCAGGCGACAGGTTACGCCGCTACCGGAACGGTTTCCTCTTTCGATACTTCTTTCTCTTCCGTGAACTTTACGGAAACTATTTTTGACACGCCTTTTTCTTCCATTGTTATCCCGTAAAGAACATCTCCCAGCTGGATCGTCATCCTGTTATGCGTTACTATTACGAACTGGGACAGCTTAATAAATTCCTGAAGTACGCGACAAAACCGCACGATGTTGGATTCATCAAGAGGCGCGTCTATCTCGTCCAGTATACAGAAGGGACTCGGGTTGACTTTAAAAATAGCAAAGATAAGCGCTATCGCCGTCATGGCTTTTTCCCCTCCCGAAAGCTGCATAATATTGTGCAGTTTTTTTCCGGGAGGCCTGACAGCTATATCAATTCCGCATTCCAGCACGTTGGATTCATCCTCGAGAATCAGTTCAGCCTTACCGCCGCTAAAAAGCATGCGGAAATAATCATTGAATTCTTTTCTGACACTCTCAAACGTCTCCATAAACATCTTACGGGTAGTCCGGTTGATCTTGGAAATCGCCTGCATCAGGGACTCTCTGCCTCTGACAAGATCCTCTTTCTGCTTGGTGAGAAACTGATAGCGTTCTTCCAGCTGCTTGTGCTCCTCTACCGCTCCGAGGCTTACCTCACCCATCTTGTCCAGTTGCTGCCTTAATTCATCTATGTGTCTGGTGGCTTCCTCCCAGTCCGTATTTTCGTCGATCTCTATATCGAGACTGGCAATGTTTACCTTATAAGTATTCAGTATTTTCTCCACCAGGGCAGCGCGTTTGTACTCAAGCTCTTTTGCTCTGATATTGACGTTCATTGTCTTATTTTTTAGCTCTCCGAGCTGCTGCTCTTTCGCCTTGGTGCTCTCCTCATCACGCCGTATTGCCTGGGCCAGAGCGTCTTTCTGCTGCTGCCTCTCGGAAATCTGGCCGCTTTTGAGGTTCACCTGCTCTTCATATTCAAGATTGCGCTCTTTGAGGGTTTTTATTTCCTCATTCAGGGCTTTTATGCGCTCGCCGCTTTCGTTTATGCGGTTACGTTTTCCCTCCACTTCCTGGTCCATCCGCTGGAAAGAATCTTTTTCTCTTTCCAGGTTTTCCACAAGGTTTTCTTCCTCTTTGCGAAGCGCGGAAAGCTCCGCTTTTACATCGGCCATGCCGAAAAGGGTCTCTTCCCTCCTGCGGTTACAATCCTGTATGGTATTCTGGGCCTCTTCTATTGCCTGCTGAATTCTTACGCTTTCCGCCTCCAGCTCTTCCAGCCTCTGGTCAAGCCGCTGTCTCTCCTCCACGAGCTGTCTGATGGTCTCAGCCTCTTCCTCTATGTCAGTATCCAGGATAAGAAGTTCCTCGGCAAATGAGTCGAATTTCTCCTTGACGGCGGCTTTTTTGGACGAAACATCGGCAAACTCCATCTGTTTTTCCTGCAGTTCCGACTCTAGCCTCTCTTTTTTTACGGCAGAATCTTTCAGCCATCTCTCGATCTCCGAAATACGCGCGCTTATGCCTTCTATTTCCGCTGTCAGCATTTCTTCTTCCTTGCGCATCTCGTTGACTTTTTCCTGCCGGCCAAAAAGTGGCGTGACCTCTTTATCCGAATAATTTCTACTGCGGCGCATCCCTTTCTGATAGACTTCACCTTTCTCTCCGATAATGCGACCGTTGAATCCACTGTTTTCGTCCATGAATATCCGGGCCGCTTCCGAGGAAACGGTGACAAAAGTATCGCGCAAAAGCACGCGCAAAGCCGAACAGTACGGCTCTTTGGCAACAAGAACGTGTGTGACGTCGTCCAGGATTCCCTTTGTGATAACAGAACCGTTTCCCATTTCCAGCAACTTCTTGAGTTCATCCAGTATAATGAAATTCACGCTCTCCATGGAATTCTCCGCAAGATACGCTGTGAGGCTGTCCGCGATTTGCCTGTCGTCAATAACAACGGCCTGCGTCACATCCCCAAGGATGGCTTCCATAGCTTCTTCATAATCCTCACGGACATTGATAAGCTCCGAAAGGATGCCGTGGATGCCCGAAAACTCGGGATTGCCGATTTCAACCTGCCTCATAATTTCTTTGACGCTCTTATTTATCCCCTCGCGTTCACTTAAGAGTTTCTCAAGGAACTGTCTGCGGGGTCTTATCTCCATGAGGCGATTTTCTTTTTCACGTTTCTCATTATCCAGAAGGGACAGCTTCTGCTGTTTTGACATATACTCGCTATTGAAGGCAGAAAACTGATTTCTCTTGTCTCCCAGGTCCCTGGCGACGGCCACGCCCCTTTCCTCCGCCGCTTTTAATTCTTCACCGGCGGCATCCTTCTCCATCTGGACGTTATTCCTTTCCATCTTCAGTCTTTTTTCCCTGGACTGCGTGTTCTGAATGTCAGCGTTTACCTTGATCGAGGCATTCTTTGTCTTTGTCTGTTCGGCGACTACGTCGACGGTCTTATCGCGGCTGAGCTTCAGCTGGAGCCTGTTTTTCTCAAGATTTTCGGTAATGTTTCTCACGTTTTCTTCGGCGGAAGAAAATTCCTCGTCTTTACTCTTACGTCTTTGGTTAACTTCCAGGAATCTCATATCCAAACCATCCAACCTGACCTTCAAGACATCTTTACGCTCGGTCACCTCTTCTATTTCCTGGTCCAAACGTTCGACATGCTTCTCGAGTTCCTGCACCCTTTCCGTATCAACTTCTATCACGTGAGCGTTTTTGTCGATATCCGACGAAAGACGCATTGCCTCGCTCTGTGAAATATGCAGGTTTTCTGAAACCGTGTTGAACTCTTCCTTGAGGCGAACCAACGAAGCGGCAGCTTCGGTGATCTCGGCGCTGAGTGTTTCCGCACGTTCTTGCAATGCACTGTTTTCCTCACCCAAAAAAGTGTCGGAAGTGCTCAGTTCCCTGAAGTCCTTGAAGGAGAGCTTGACATCGAGGTCTTTGAGCTCCTCGAACCGCGCCTTGTACCTCTCTGCTTTACGGGCCATACGTTCGATGGAGTTGATCTGTCTTTCTACTTCGCGTATTATGTCGGAGATCCTGATCAGGTTCTCCTGCGTGCGTTCAAGTTTGAGAAGGGCTTCCCTTTTCTTCGATTTATAACGGGTTATGCCGCTGGCTTCCTCGAATATATACCGCCTCTCCTCCGGTTTTGAGCTCAGTATCATATCCATCTTCCCCTGTTCGACGATAGAATAAGAGCTGGTTCCCATACCGGTTCCCATAAGCAGGCTGCGGACATCAGCGAGCCTGACAGGCGTTTTATTAAGAAGATATTCGCTTTCACCGGAACGGTAGAGCCTCCGGCTTATGGTGACTTCATCATAATCGACAGCTAGAGCCCTATCCTCATTTGACAGTGTAAGAGAAACTTCCGAAAGGTTTACCGGATCATGTTTGTCCGTACCGTTAAAGATAACGTCCTGCATGGCAGAACTTCGCATAGACTTGGCGGACTGTTCCCCGAGAACCCACTTTATCGCGTCCACGATATTGCTTTTCCCGCAACCGTTCGGTCCAACGACCACGGTGACGCCCGGTTCAAATTTCACTCTAGTTTTATTTAGAAAAGATTTAAACCCGACCATCTCCAGTCTTCTAAGACGCATTTTTCCTCCCCTATTCTACCGTTCCTTCGATTATTTTTTTCAGGTTCTCTATATCTTCTTCGACATATTCTCGGTATCCGTTTATCGGATTTCTTCGCGGTGGCGGGAATATACCCTTCTTTTCATAATTAATCACAGTTCCCCTGTATATACCTAATATATTGGCAACCTGTTGAACTGTGTACTTTTTTGTGCCGTTCGCTATCATATGAATATAGTAGTTTGAAGACCTTTATATGAGTTTGTTGACCTTTAAGGAAGTTTGCTCAAGTATACCCAAGTATATACCACTTGTCAAGATGGAAACCGTGAAAACTAACAAAGGCTATAAGAAGGTTCCGCAAGCCAAAGGCGAAGCGAGAATGCATTTAACCTGACAAATCTAACCAGGTTAGTTTACAGATCTAACCAGGTTAACAGGGTGTGAGCCTACGAAGCGTTAACCTGGTTAGATCTGTTGGTTTAAACCTGGTTGGATCTGGCAGATTACGGCTTACTTTTTGAGGATTGTTTTGAAATTGTTCGTAAGAAGGGGGACGACCTTGAAAAGGTCATCCACTATCCCATAGGTAGCAACACTAAAGATCGGGGCTTCGGGGTCTTTGTTTATCGCGACGATGACATCCGAGGATTTCATCCCGATAAGGTGTTGTATCTGCCCACTGATCCCGCAAGCGATATAAAGTTTAGGACATACAGTTTTGCCGGTCTGCCCTACCTGATGCGAATACGGTATCCAATCGGCGTCTACGGCGGATCTGGAAGCTCCTACCGCAGCGTTAAGGGTAAGCGCGAGTTCCCGGATAATATCGAAATTTTCTTTAGCGCCGAGCCCTCTTCCCCCGGAGACGATTATATCGGCTTCAGCGAGGTTGACGGTCTCTTCTATCTCTTCTACTATGTCTATCAGTTTACTGCGAGAAGTATACGCCTCTTCTGGAAATTCCTCTTTTATGATCTGCCCCTTTCTACCCGGATCCGGATCGGCTTCTGTCATGACCTTATGCCTGACTGTCGCCATCTGGGGTCTTGTGTTGGGACTGATAATGGTCGCCATTATGTTTCCGCCGAAAGCGGGTCTGGTCTGCAGGAGCAGCTTTTCTTCCGGATCTATATCCAGCCCCGTGCAGTCTGCCGTAAGCCCCGCCCTTATAGTAACAGCAACGCGCGAAATAAGGCTTCTACCGATCGTCGTGGCGCCGCAGAGGACTATCTCGGGTTTATACTTTTTTACAAGGTTTGTCAAAACTTTAGTGTAAGGATCGTCCTGATATGCTTTAAGGTGGGGCGAATCGACAAGATAAACTTTATCCGCGCCTCTGGATATAAGTTCTTTTGCCGCTTCTTCCATTTTGTCGCCCAGAAGTACCGCGCAAAGGCTGGCCCCGAGTTTATCCGCAAGCTCTCTTCCTTTTCCCAGAAGCTCAAAACATACCGACTGGACCTTTCCTCTTTTCTGCTCGCCGAATACCCACACGTCCTTATAAGAAGAAAAGTCTAACGGGGCTTTCGCTTCTTTCTTCTCGATAATTATGGCGTCAAACTTGCACGCTTCCACGCATGCCCCGCATAAAGTGCATTTCGTAAGGTCTATGACCGCTTTCTTCGCCTGCATCTTTATAGCGCCAAAAGGACACGCCTTAACACAAAGCGTGCACCCCACGCATTTTTCAAGCAGTACTTTTATAGCGTCGCCATCTGCCATAATATATCCTTGATTTTCCTATCCTATAGCGATGTCTTTAAGAAGTCCGGCGAGTTCCTTGGCGATCTCGTCAGGTTCCCCTTTAAGCACACGCCCACCTTCCCTGGGCGGCGGCGTGAATATCTTGACTACCCTTGTGGGAGATCCGTCAAGCCCTATCTTTTCTTCGTCGCATCCGACGTCTTGGGCCGTCCAGACAGGGATCTCGGCTTTCTTGGCTTTCATCTTGCCTTTTAAGGAAGGTAACCTCGGTTCGTTGATCTCCTTGACAACCGTCAAAACAGCGGGAAGCGGGGTCTGGATGATATCATATCCCTCTTCCGTCATGCGTTCCACTGTCGCTCCATCGGCGTCGATTTTCTCGATTCTTTTCACATAAGTAACCTGTGGCACATCCAGATGCATGGAAACACCGGGGCCTACCTGAGCGGTGTCGCCGTCCGAAGCCTGCTTGCCGCAGAAAATTATTTTATAATCACCTATTTTTTTGATGGCCTGTGAAAGCGTATAACTTGTAGCCCAGGTATCGCTGCCCGCGAATTTTCTGTCGCTTAAGAGAACTGCTCTGTCGCACCCCATGGATATGGCTTCCCTGAGGGCCGCTTCAGCCTGCGGCGGCCCCATGCTGATGACAACCACTTCCGCTTCCTCGAGCCTCTCCTTAACGCGAAGCGCCTCCTCTATCGCGTACATGTCGAAGGGGTTGATAATAGATTCCACGCCTTCGCGCTTAAGGGTGTTTGTCTCCGGATCGATCTTTACATCGGTTGTGTCCGGCACCTGTTTGATGAGTACGAGTATCTTCATTTCTTCCTGGCTTATTGGCTCTCTCTATTTTTTCGCGAGGCCTTCCTTAATGAGTGCAGAAGCTATGACGCCTCTTTGCACCTGGTTTGTCCCTTCGTATATCTGGGTTATCTTGGCGTCCCTCATAAGTTTCTCCACCGGATACTCTTTCATATATCCGTACCCGCCGAATATCTGTACGGCGTCGGTAGTAACTTTCATCGCGGTATCCGAGGCGAATGTTTTGCACATCGCCGACACTTTGGCTATGTTCTTTGCGCCTGAATCTATCATGCGAGCGGCGGAATAGACCAGGGCCCGGGAAGCCTCTGTCTGTATGGCCATGTCAGCCAGCATGAATTGTATTGCCTGCAGAGAAGATATCGTGCTGCCGAACTGTCTCCTCTCATGAGAATATTTAACGGACTCATCAAGCGCCCTCTGGGCTATACCAACGGCCTGAGCCGCGACTCCTGGACGGGAATGGTCAAACGTCTTCATGGCGACAATAAACCCCAGACCCTCTCTGCCTAGAAGGTTCTCTTTGGGCACGCGGCAGTCCGTGAATATGACTTCTCTTGTCGCTGAACCCCTGATGCCCATTTTGTTCTCTTTTTTACCGAAACTCAAGCCCGGGGTGTCTTTATCCACGATGAAGGCACTCGCGCCCCTTGGACCTTTCGACTTATCTGTCATCACTATCACTGTATAGATTTCCGCTTCACCGCCATTGGTGATCCACTGTTTGGTGCCGTTAAGAATATAGCTGTCACCGTCTTTTTTGGCGGTAGTCTTGATGCCGCCGGCGTCGGAGCCGGCTTCCGCTTCGGTAATACAAAATGCCGCAAGTTTTTTGCCTGAAGCGATTTCCGGGAGATATTTGGCTTTCTGCGCGTCGTTACCGTAAAGAATAATCGGGAAGGTGCCTAGACCGGTAGCCGCAAACGCCAGCGAGATACCGCCGCATCCCCAAGAAAGCTCTTCCGTGGCAATCGCCAGCTCCAGTATTCCGCCGCCGGTGCCGCCGTATTCTTCGGGAATATAAATACCGCAGATATCGGAATCGGCAAGTACTTTTACTATCTCCCACGGGAACTTGTCGTTTTCATCGTATTCAGCAGCTACGGGTTTTATTTTTTCTTCGGCGATCTGGCGGCACAGATCCTTTATCATCTGTTGTTCTTCGGTCAAAAGATAATCCATTTCCCCTTCTCCTTCTTTTTGCGATTGAATCTGTGAGTAAATAAAGAAACCGTGAAAACCTATCCCGTAAACCTCTTGAGAACAAGAGTAACGTTATGACCGCCAAACCCCAGAGAATTACTTATCGCGACATTGACTTCCATTTCTCTGGCCTGGTTGGGGACATAATCCAGATCACACTCGGGATCAGGGTATTCATAGTTAATGGTAGGAGGTACGACATTTTTCTCGATTGCCTTGGTACAGGCGATAAGTTCAGCCGCGCCCGTGGCGCCAAGCAGGTGACCGGTGACCCCTTTAGTGGAACTGACAGCGATCTTGTAAGCGCGTTCGCCAAAAACTGTCTTTATGGCCCCGGTTTCCATCTTATCGTTTAAAGGCGTGGAAGTACCATGCGCGTTAATATAATCCACATCATCCGTATTTAGTCCCGCATCCTCAAGCGAAGACCTCATACACCTTACAGCGCCGTCTCCGGTGGGATCGGGTGCTGTCATGTGATAGGCATCGCCGCTCATGCCATATCCGATAATCTCGCAGTATATACGCGCGCCTCTTTTCTTGGCGTGCTCCAGTTCTTCCAGGATGACAACGGCTGCCCCTTCACCTATGACAAAACCGTCTCTTTCCTTGTCAAAGGGCCGTGAAGCTCTCTTCGGGTCGTCGTTACGCGTGGAAAGCGCTTTCAAGGCGCAGAAGCCCCCATGGCCCATTTTTGTTATAGCAGCTTCCGTTCCGCCGGAAGCCATTATATCGGCTTCGCCTCTCTGGATGATCTTAAAGGCATCCCCTATAGAGTGGCTGCCCGACGCACAGGCGGTTACAGCCGATGAATTGGGCCCCTTGAAACCCAGTTCGATGGATGTCAGGCCGGAAGCCATGTTAACTATCAGCATGGGTATCAAAAACGGAGAGATCTTGGACGCCGCTTTCTTCTCATCCCTGGTATTTATGTATTTTTCATGTTCCGACTCAACCGTGTGAAGACCCCCTATGCCCGAACCGATATAGACCCCCGCCCTCTCTTTGACGATACTTTCCCCGTCAAGACCGCTGTCCTCAAAGGCTATCTTTGCGGCAGCTATAGCGTACTGCACAAACTTGTCCAGACGCCTTTCTTGCTTGGGGTTCATGTATTTTGAGGCATCGAAATTTTTTATTTCTGCGGCAATCTGTGAATTGAAAGGTGTGGGATCAAAAGCAGTAAGACGAGCAACACCCGTCTTACCGTTTATTAGGGCTTCCCAGAAATCTTTGATGTTATTCCCTACGGGAGTAATAGCTCCTACCCCCGTAAGGACTACTCTTCTTTTGGACATTATTTTTAAATGGAAGGTTTTTGTATTATTCTTCCTTACTTAGCGGCTTTCTCTTCAATATACTGGATGGCTTCGCCGACGGTGGACAGCTTCTCGGCATCTTCATCCGGTATCTCGGCACCGAACTCTTCCTCTAGAGCCATGACCAGTTCGACCGTATCCAGAGAATCAGCGCCAAGATCGTCTATAAATTTGGCATCCTCTTTAACTTCCTCAATCTTAACACCAAGCTGTTCGGCCACAATCGATTTGACCTTTTCCGCTATCTCAGACATTTGTTCCTCCTTGTTTACGATTTACTTAAACAACCTTCAAACCCGAGATTCGAGATCCCTCGACTCGGCCTATTGGCCTCGCTCGGGATAAATTCGGCCAACAAACTTATGTTCGTTTCACTCCATAAGTTTGGCCCTCATTTACATTACCATCCCACCATCTACCTGAATAACCTGACCGGTAACATACGCCGAGTCATCACTTGCGAGAAAAAGGGCCAGTTTCGCTACATCCTGCGTCTCGCCCATCCTGCCTATGGGGATAAAACCCAGCAGTTTCTGTTTCGCTTCCTCGGTAAGCTTGTCAGTCATGTCCGTCTTTATAAAACCAGGCGCGATGGCATTAACATTTATGTTGCGGGAACCCAATTCCTTGGCTACACTCTTAGTTAGAGCGATGAGCCCCCCTTTGCTGGCGGAATAATTGGCCTGACCGGCATTACCCATAATACCTATTATAGAAGCCATGTTTACGATCTTGCCGCTTCTACTCTTCATCATGGGGCGGGTCACCGCCTTGATGCAGTTGAAAGCTCCTTTGAGGTTCACGTCCAGCACTGCATCCCACTCCTCGTCCGACATTCTGATAAGAAGATTGTCCCTGGTGATGCCGGCATTGTTGACAAGTATATCTAAACTGCCGAAATTGTCAAGAATTTTCTTGACGAAATCCTCTACTTCTTTCGCGGATGTTACGTCGATTTTCTCAGCGAGAACCTTTCGTCCGGTAGCGCCCTCAATCTCAGTTTTCGTGGCGGCCAAAGCCCCTTCATCAACATCGCAGATCGCCAGATCGGACCCCTCCCTGGCGAAAAGCAT
>JBDRIH010000046.1:0-10301 GCA_043816025.1 Candidatus Omnitrophota bacterium | reverse complement strand
CCTGCGAGTCTTATTGTAAAACTGAGAAGAGGTGAGCCTCCCTTCCATGTATCTGTTGGTGTTATCCGAATCTGTGATGTAGTCGACAAACTCCCCTTCTTTTATCTTGCCGTATCCGCCGAATTCTTTCTCGACTTTCTCCGCGTCAAACCTGACAATGACGTTGCCGAGATCAAAAAGTATGGCTTTAATGGATTTTGTGTTCATGACCGGCGGTCTTTTTCGCGGAATATCTCGATCCCTTTTTTAACAATATCACTGGACCCTTCGTATTCGATTGTTTCGACGGCTTCCTCCGCCGCGAACCATCGGGCGTCCTCTAGTTCCGAGGTCTGTACAGTCAGCTTCTCCCCGGCGGCGGCCTCTACAAGAAAAATGTAAACAGTTTTGAATATTTTCTTGCCTTTAAGGGTGAAGTAATATTCCTGTTTGCCCAGCTCTTCCCTTATGTGCAAGTTCTTAAGGCCCGTTTCCTCACAGATCTCTCTTACAGCGGCCTCTTCGGGGGCCTCACCCTCTTCGATATGGCCTTTCGCCCAAGTCCAGTGGCCGTAACTATCCTTTACAAGAAGTACCTTGATCTCTCCTTTTTCTTTTTTTATCACCACGCCACCGGCGGCAAACTGTCGTTCTGTCAACTCCTCCTCCTTTCCTGCCAAATCTAACCAGGTTAACGCGACGTGGGCTTACACCCTGTTAACCTGGTTAGATTTCGTTACCTGGTTAGATTTCGTTAAACCTGGTTAGATTTCGTTAACCTAATTCAATGACTGTATCTGTATCAAACTCGTGATTCTCGGCGCCTTCAACTTCCCATACCTCGTAATCGTCCTTTGCCAGTTCTTCCAAAAATCTGCTGCGCCGCGCAACTACCGTGCCCATCTGGTAATCATATCGCGTCAACGGATGCATCATGTAGAGGCTCTTTTTCGCTCTTGTTGTGGCTACATAAAAAAGACGTCTCTCTTCCTCCATCTCCGCCTCTTCTTTCATCGCTTTCGGGTGAGGAAACTGCCCTTCGCAAAGCCCTATGATCATGACGGTGTCCCACTCAAGCCCTTTTGCCTGGTGTATGGTTGAAAGCACGAGCTGTTCGTCGTCTTCGCCGCCGTCGGTGACGGTTTCCCCGCGGAAATTCTCCCTGAGTGTTATATCACTCAGAAAACTGTTGATAGCTTTGTATTCGTGCGAGAAGTTTATAAGTTCGTGTATGTCGTCTATCCTGTCCTTGGCGTTCTCAAAGTTAGCGAGGATGTGGGTCTCGTATCCCGCATCCAGAATCGTCTCTATGATTTCCCCGGGAACTTGGTTTATCTTGGGATGCGTTATAGCTTTCATGATGGCCTGAAATCTTTCGTATCCTTTTTGCGCCTTGTAGGGTACTGTTTTGGAGATATCCTGGCTGCGGATAAAGGCCATCAGGTCTCGGTCGCTTTTGCGAAAAAGTTCGTATATCCTGCCGGCATATCCCGGCCCTATCCCCGGAAAAAGTGTAAGCGCCCGTATCCAGGCGATCTCATCCACCGGGTTGACTGTAATCTTCATGAAGGCCATCACGTCCTTGATATGCGCCTGCTCGAAAAAACGGATCCCACCGCGTACAACATAAGGGATACCGCGTTTGACAAGTTCCATTTCCAGTTCCGCCGACTGATAGTGGGCCCTGAAGAGAACGGCGATATCCTCCATATCCACACCTTCTTCGCGCATCTCCAGTACCCTCTGCGCGATAAAGTTCGCCTGGGAATAAGGGTCTTTCACCTCGACAAGCACCGGCATATCCGCCGACGGGTTTACGGCTTTCAGTTCTTTCTGGAATTGGTTCTCGTTGTTTATCAGGGAGTCGTTGGCCAGGTGCAGTATCTCGGGACTGGAACGATAGTTGGTCTCCAGCTTGAATATCCTGGCGTCGGTGAACCTTTCGGGAAAACGGAGTATGTTTTCCACACGAGCACCGCGAAACGAATAGATGGACTGCGCGTCGTCACCCACCACGAGGATGTTCCTGTGGTGCTCGCCAAGCATATCGATTATGTCTGCCTGCAGGAAATTGGTATCCTGATACTCGTCGACCATTATGTACATGAACTGTTCGCTGAACCGGCGTCTGGCCGCGGGCACGTTCTCCAGCATCCATTTCCATTTCAGCAGAAGATCGTCAAAATCCATGTTGCCGGAATCTTTCTTCTTTTTTTCGTACAGATCTTTTATTCCCGTTATCTCGTCGGCGAACCTCCCGAAGTAGGGATATCTGGCGTCCAGCACTTCTTCTATGGTCTCTTTGGTGTTCGCGGAAAGGCTTATTATCGACCGGACCACCGAGGGTTTGGGAAACCTTTCCTCTTTAGCCCTGGCGCTTACCTTTTTCATGCTGGCCTTGACAAGGTCACGTGAATCATGCTCGTCGAGTATGCCGAAATCCCTTTGAAACCCCAGATCCGGCGCGTACATGCGTAGGGAACGGTTGCCGATATGATGAAACGTCCCGCTCCAAAGTCCTTTGGGTTTGTATTTTAATAGCATCTCCGTGCGGTCCTGCATCTCGCGTGCGGCTTTATTGGTAAACGTCATGAGGAGGATATTTTTGGGGGATACTCCGCGTTCCAACAAATATGCAAGGCGGTATATAAGAGTCCGCGTCTTGCCGCTTCCGGCGCCGGCAAGGACGAGACACGGGCCTTCCGCGCCGGTGACAACCTCGTATTGCTGGCGGTTCAGGTTCCCTTTGAAATTGACGTGCGTCTCTACCTTTCCGGTAGGTTCGTGTAGAATGTACTTCTTCATGGCAGGTTAGCGGCGTCTGAACTGGCTGATAACGCCCGGACGCGTAAAATAATAGATAAGCGACAACTCAAACACGGTAACGAGCGCGACAAAAACCACCGCGTACGTATATACCGGCGCGACCATGTCCGCCGTAATTTGAGATTCCTCCGTCATAAGAAAATTCTTAAGGTTCGTCATTACGGTTCTGTTCAGCAAAAATCCGGAGATCACGCTGACCGCGGCAAGGCCAACTATCGTTTTCCTCGCCCAGTCTTCGAGTTTCAATATCCTGATCCCGCAATACACGGCGCAGATTCCGTAAAGAATAGTAAACACGTAAGCCGCTGCAATAACCACCGACGGGAGGCCCTTAAACATGAGCGAAAACTGACCGTAATTGCCGACGCCCATCAAATTATATACCCCAAAGGAGATGATCGCGATACTGTAAACTGTTATACCCCTGCTTCTTTCGTTCATTTAGTTATGTTCCACTCCCCAGATATTCGAAGCATATTCGCTGACCGTTCTGTCGCTTGAAAATTTACCTGCACTGGCGGTATTCATTATGGACTTTTTCGTCCACTCCTTGGGGTCGAGATAGGCCTTGGCAACCTTCTCCTGCGTAAAAACATAATCTTCGAAATCGGCAAAGATCATAAACTGGTCGTGCCAGATAAGATCATCACACAGGTCCTTGAATATGTTGAGTTCGAACTGCGAGAAAAAGTTCTCCTGGACCAGGCGCATCGCTTCTTCCAGAAGAGGGTTCTTCTGCAGGTATTCACGCGGTTTGTACCCTTTATTTTTGAGTTCGGCAACCTCGTGGGCCTTAAGGCCGAAGATAAAGATATTGTCGGCACCGACCTCCTCGGCAATCTCTATATTGGCACCGTCCCAGGTACCGATTGTAACGGCGCCATTAAGCATTAATTTCATGTTTCCGGTTCCGGAGGCTTCCCTACCGGCAGTGGATATCTGTTCCGAAAGATCACTTGCGGGGATTATCATTTCAGCCAAGGAGACGCAATAGTTCTCGAGAAAAACGACCTTAAGTTTATCGTTCACCTCGCCGTCCTTGTTGATGACGCTGGCTATACTGTTTATGAACTTGATGATCTGCTTTGCCATAATGTAACCCGGAGCGGCTTTGCCGGCGACTATGGCGGTTCTGGGAACTATATCCTTGCCGGAGGAGTTTTTTATCTTTATGTACTGGGAGATAAGGTAAAAGGCGAAGAGAACCTGTCTTTTGTATTCATGTATTCTTTTAACCTGCACGTCGAAAATGGAATCGGGGTTGACGATAAGTCCGCTCTTCTCTTTTATATACTTGGCCAGGCGCAGTTTGTTCTTCTGTTTTGCGGAACGCCAACTTCCCTGGAAAGCTTCGTCGTCGGCGAGAGGAATGAGCTTTTTGAGCTGATTCAGGTCCTTGACCCACGCCTCACCTATCTCACCGCTGATAAGTTCCGATAGACCGGGATTGGCCTTCCTGAGCCATCTCCTCTGCGTAATACCGTTAGTTTTTGAGTTGAACTTCTCCGGATACAACTCAAAGAAATCCTTAAAAAGCGTCGTCTTTAACAGTTCCGTATGAAGATGGGATACGCCGTTTGTCGAGTGACTGCCCACAATACACAAGTGGCTCATCCTTACCTTCTTAGATGGACCCTCTTCTATCAGAGACATGCGCGCGGTCCTGTCAAGGTCGTGAGGATAATGGTTGGCAACTTCGCGTAACAGACGCATGTTGATCTCGTAGATAAGCTCCAGGTGTCTCGGCAAGAGCTTCTTGAAAAGCGACACCGGCCAGCCCTCCAACGCTTCCGGCATAATGGTATGGTTTGTATAAGCGAAGGTCCTGACGGTAATGTCCCAGGCCTGATCCCACTCCAGGTATTCCTCATCGATCAGGATGCGCATCAGTTCCACGATGGCGATCGCCGGATGCGTATCGTTCAGCTGAATAGCTACCTTATCGGGGAGGGCCTTAAAATCCTCGTTGTGCATCTTGAACCTGCGGATTATATCCTGCATTGAAGCCGAGGTGAAGAAATATTCCTGTTTCAGACGCAGCTCGAGCCCCTTAAATATATTGTCGCTCGGATAAAGTACGCGCGAGATGTTCTCGGAAACGATCTTGTCCTCACACGCCCGTATATAGTCGCCGTCATGAAAGTAATCCAGATCAAATTCGTCCGTGCTCCTGGCGGACCAGAGCCTCAGATTGTTGACCACTCCGTTGTGGTATCCCGGAATGGGCATATCATACGCCATAGCGAGCACATCACTGGTATCCACCCAATCCACACAGAGCCTGCCCTGCCTGTCCCGCCGACGGACGGTCTCTCCGCAAAAACGTACCTTAAGCGTGAATTCCGGCCTCTCGAACTCCCAGGGATTGCCGAGTCTGAGCCACTCCTCGGGAGTCTCAACCTGGTATCCGTTTACTATTTTTTGGTTGAATATACCGTAATCGTACCTGATGCCGTATCCGGTGGCGGGAATACCAAGTGTAGCCATGGAATCCAGAAAACATGCGGCAAGCCGGCCGAGTCCTCCATTCCCGAGACCCGGATCGATTTCCTGGTCGCAGATGTCCTCCAGGCTGAAACCAAGCTCCTCCATGGCCTTCTTGCTTTCTTCTTCCAGATCTATATTGAGTATATTGTTTGCCAAAAGGCGCCCTGTAAGAAACTCAAGAGAAAGGTAATACACCCTCTTGCAGTTTTCATCGTGATACCTCTGCTGGGTGAGCACCCACTTTTCTATCAGGCGATCACGGATCGCCATCGCCATTGATTTGTAATTATCGTAATCAGTAGCGGTGTAAATATCCTTGGCGAGAGAATATCTGCGGTTATGCATGAAGGCATCCTTAAGGCTCTCTATCATGGCACTTTCTCTTTTGGACCTATTGTTATTCATAATTTATCGTTTATTTGGACAGGAAAGCGGGCTTCAGATTCCCGTAGGGGCTTGATTAATCAAGCCCCTACAGTATGCTACGTTTATAGTTTACGCCTTAAAAAGACTTAAGACGTCTTTGATCTTGGCAGTCGCTACACAGATAACGGTATCGGCGCCGCCATAATACAGGAACAAAGTGTCATCCATCGCAACCGCGCCACAGGTGAAAGTCACATTCGGGACAACGCCGCTAACTTCATATTCCGTTTCGGGCTCGAGAAAGGGCTTTTCGTATCTTCCTATAACCTTGCCGGGATCCTTAAGATCAAGAAGCGCCACGCCCAGACGGTACTGCATCTGTCTGTCAACGCCGTGATAGATCAATATCCATCCCTTTTCCGTCTTTATCGGGGGTGCGCCTCCTCCGATCTTGAAATATTCCCATTCGAATTTGGGAGAGAGCAGTATCTTCTGATTATCCCATGTTTTCAGATCATCCGAATACGCTATCCACATGTGCGGCGGGATCCTGTGAACCAGCACAAACTTGCCGCCGATCTTCTCGGGAAAAAAGAAAGAATTCTTATTGTCCACCCTGTAAAACGGATAGGTCCTCTCCGACCAGTTCCATCTTTTGTTAAGGAAGTCATCCACGGAAATGGATGAAACGCCCAACTGGACACCTGTTATGGGATAAACCATCCCCATATTATGGCCATATGCCGTGTAATTCAAATAGATCCTGTCTTCTACCCGTGTGAGCCGGGGATCTTCTATCCCCAAACAATCAAGATCACTATCGACACTCGGTCCGAAAATCGGATAGTCCAGCCTCTCATCGATTTTAAAACCGTCTTTACTGGAAGCATACCCAAGACGTGAGACACCGGTTTTGGATCCCTGGGCCCTGTAGACGATATGCACTTTGCCGCCCTCGTATATCGCGGCGCAGTTGTATACCATAATAGATTCCCACCCGTTTTTTTCTATCGGAGCTAATATCGGATTCCCGCTATACCTTTTTAATACCATCACTTACTCCTTTCTTTTTTTGTTATTATCTTTCTTTTCTTAGAAGGTCTTCAAAAAGTTCAAGGAACTTCTCAGCCGTCGGTTCGGCGGCGTTTTCCGCCAGATACTCTCCAACGGCTCTCTGCTGCAGCTGGAATTTTTCACCTTTCTCAAAAACATCTATCAGGTTTTCTTCCAGATCGTAATAGTGATTGTGCTTCATTACTTCCCTGCCGAAAGAATAAACATAATTGGAATCGCGGGCAAGGATCGGGCACATCGACCCCATACACTGAAATATGGTGCTGCCCACAACTACTACCGGGGCAAAATGTTTATTGTATATCATGCAGTCCGAGGCGTAGAGATATTCGTACAGGAGTTCCATGTCGGGTGAGCGTTCCACGACACGAAAATCAAACTTCACCCTGTCCTGGATGCGCCTGAATTCCTGCAGGCCCTTTTCGATCTCCGTCACCAGAAGCAGACATATATCGTATTTATCCACCAGCCGGTCCAGGACAACGGTTGTGTTTAAAGCGTGTTCGGCTGCCTGACCAAAAAGAAGCACTATCTTCTTATCCAGAGGAAGGCCCAGTTTCTTCCTCGCCTTCATCATGTCACCGGGCCGCATAGGATACGACGGATACGGGATAATGCTCAGCAGACCCTCCGGATAGGCATCTTTAAGAAAACGGCGGTATCTGTCGTCAAAACATACCACATGGTCCCAGTCAAATTGAAAGTATTCCGGTTTTCTGGAAAGCTCACCGTCGTGGACGATATTGACGGTCTTCGCTTTTTTTCTTATCTCAGGGAAGATATTCAACAGGTGCCGCATGGGAAGCATCCCCAGATCCTGCGCCACAAATATATCAAAATCAGCATCAAGCAATGGCGCGGCGTTCATCTCCGGATTTGGAAATCCGTATGCCGTGAAACACCTGGTAACGTAATCTTCATCTTCTTTCTTGGTAAGTGCCGTTCCGTGAAAGGCATGTTTGAAGAACGTGAAAACTTTTAGATCTATTCCCTTTTTGACCCAGCTTCTGCCAACAAGCTCTGCATGGATCGAAGCCCCGGAATCTGTATTCCAGGCACCCATCATGGCGATTTTCATAAAAAGACCTCCTTTAAAACAAAAACACTTGCTTTGGTATTATATTATAAGTAAGATATATGTGGCAATGAAAATCGTTTTCGGGGTTAAATGTCAGTAATATGCGCGGAGACAAACTCGTAATAAGAAAATACCACACTGAAGCAGCGAAGAAAATATCCAAAATTCTGATCCCGGAAGTGCGCTTGTCCCCTTTCAAATACGTCATTACAGTCTCGGGCGAATCAGGTTCGGGAAAGACTGAAATCGCCCATGAAATCGCAAAATTCTTACATAAAGCTGGCATCAAAAGCATAACGCTCCATCAGGACGATTATTTCCGCCTGGCGCCCAAGACCAATTACAGGAAAAGACGCAAAAACATCTCTCTGGTGGGCACCTCTGAGGTAAAGCTCTCTCTTTTAAACAGGCACATAAAGCTCTTCCAAGACGCCCAGGCCTCGAGTTTCCGCAAACCCCTGGTCTATTTTAATGAGGACAAAATCAAAGAAGAGACCGTAAAGTGCGCGGACGCCAAGGTCATGATCGTGGATGGAACATACGCGGCTTTGCTTAAAAACGTCGACAGAAAGATATTCCTCACACACACCCATAAGGATACCCTGAAGACGAGGCTCACTAGAAATAGAGAGAAAATCGACGCCCATGACAAAAAGATCCTTCTCATAGAACACAAGATCATCTCCAAACACAGAAAACTGGCGGACATAATCGTAAAAAAAGATTATCATCCCATAACCGATAAAATAAAAACTACCAGAAAGATTAAAAAAATATGTATGCTCAGCGTGCACGGTCACGTAGATGCAAAGCCCATCCTGGGCAAGATCGATACGGGCGGCCAGGTAACCTACGTGCTTGAGCTCTCAAAAGCCCTTGCTAAAAAAGGGATAAAGGTCGATATATATACCCGGCAATTCCAGCATAAAAAAACTATCGAGAATGTCGCCCCGGGGGTGCGGATCATAAGGATACCCTGCGGCGGCAAAAAGTTCATCCCCAAGGAACGCCTCGCGCCATACCTGGACACATTCGTCAAAAACATGGAAAAATTCATCAAGCAGGAAGGCTTGAAATACGATATATTTTATTCGCATTACTGGGATGCCGGGTACGTGGCAATGAAACTTACGGAACGCCTGGATTATTTTTTCATACATGCCTTCCACTCTCTGGGGGCATGGAAAAGAGAACAGATGGGCGGCAACCCACGCGAGATGGAAAAACTGTATAATTTTAAAAAGAGGATAAATATCGAGAAGATGATATTCCGAAAAGTGCGCAGCCTGATCATGACAAGCTCCGATATGATAAAGCGTTCCAGGAAGTTTTATGATTACACGTCCAAAGACTACATAGTCCTGCCCGCGGGCGTGAACACGGATGTGTACCGGCCTCTTAAAAAAGGAGAAAAAGAGAAAAAAATAGATGTGCCGCAGAATTACATTTTCTGGGTAGGCAGGATCGATACCAATAAGGGCCTGGATTATCTTCTGCGGGCGTTCGCGGAAGTGGTTACGAAAGCCAAGGACCTTTGTCGGGTTATAGGCGGCGGTTCCAAAAGCCCGGGCCCCCAGGAGAAAAAACTGAGGAGGAACCTGGCAAAAATAATAGATACCAAGCAGATTAAAAACAGAGTATTCTTTGCCCGGTACATAAAAGACGCTCTTCTGCCCGCTTACTACCGCAGGTCTAAATTCTTCGTCCTTCCTTCAAGATTCGAACCCTTCGGCATGACAGTCGCCGAAGCGATGGCTTGCGGAACTCCCGTCGTGATAAGTAACCGCGCCGGTATCAGGAAATACCTCACAAACAAAAGAAACTGTTTGACCGTCAATCCGTCCAACAAGAAAGCCCTCAGCTGGGCGTTCCGTGTACTCAACCAAAATTACACCTTCCGCAGAAAAATAGCTAAAAACGGCTTACAACTTGCCCGGGAACAGTTCATCTGGGCAAGGATCGCCGAGGAAAACCTGGATTTCTATTACACGTTGTTAAGATGAAAAGCCTAACCCTGTTTGTTCTAATCTGCGCCATCTGCTGCTCGGCGGGGTGTGACACACCCCAGGAATACATAGAAATCGATGGAACCGTCCGTTACGTGTCTCTGGAAGGCGGTTTCTGGGGAATTACGGTGGCCGACGGGAGAAAATTCGATCCTGTAAACCTGCCGGAGAGGTTTAAAAAAGACGGCTTGAGGGTCTCTGCTAAATTACGTCCGAGGGACGACCTTGCGGGGTTTCACATGTGGGGACAGATAGTCGAAATCGAAGAGATCCGCCCCTCCGAAATCTAACCTGCCAAATCTAACCAAGTTAGATTTGGCAGGTTAGCAGTTTACTTTTTCGCTTTTGTCTTTGGCTTTGCTTTTATCGGGGCTTTTGCTTTTACCTTGGTCTTTGCTTTTATTTTGGCCTTTGCCCTCTTCTGGCCAATGGGTTTAGTTTTGCGGGCCTTTTGGAGCTTCGTCTTGCGCGGGGCTTTAGGTTTT
>JBDRIH010000045.1:0-32932 GCA_043816025.1 Candidatus Omnitrophota bacterium | reverse complement strand
TTCTTTATGAGAGTAAGGACCCTGGCGTTGCAGTCAGGGAGCTGATGACCCGTGATCCCAAAGAAGAGGATTACGGATAGAACGCATTTCGGGACGTAGCGCAGTCTGGTTAGCGTACTAGTCTGGGGGACTAGGGGTCGTGGGTTCAAATCCCACCGTCCCGACCATTTTTTAGATAGCTGACAGCCGCCCGCGGCGGCGAAATCAAAAGAGGTAAATATGAAGTCGGTAAATATCGGAATCATCGGTCTTGGAACCATAGGGGAAGGCATTGTCCGCGCCGTAGCTTCTAACGGAAAACTGATCGCCGAAAGGACCGGAGTGGAGCTGGTAATAAGGGGTGTGTGTGATAAGGACCAAAAAATCTTAAGCGGCGTGAACGCGGGAAACTGTTCTTTGAAGACTGCTTCGGCGGATGAGTTGATCAATGATAAAGATATCGATATTATCGTCGAGCTTATCGGCGGTGTAGACCCGGCGAAGGATATAATATTGAACGCTCTCGAGAAAAAGAAACATGTTGTTACCGCGAACAAGGCGCTGCTTTCCGAACACTGGAAGGAAATCTTCGCTGCTGCTGCCGCTAACGGGGTGTTCGTAAATTTTGAAGGCAGCGTGGGCGGGGCTATACCCATTATAAGGACCTTGCGCGAAAGTTTTATAGCGAATAACCTTACTACGATATATGGCATCCTGAACGGAACGACCAATTTCATATTGACCATGATGGCCGAAAGGGGATGCCTCTTTGATGACGCGCTCACGCTTGCCCAGGAAAAGGGCATCGCTGAAAAAGACCCAGAACTTGATATAAGTGGGAAGGACAGCGCCCATAAACTGGCGATCCTTTCGCTTTTGGGTTTCGGTTTAGATGTTTCCACGGAAGATATTTATACGGAGGGGATAGCCAGGATAGCTCCGCAGGATATCATGTACGCGGGACGATGGGGATACAGCATTAAACTTCTCGCTATCGCGAAAGATACCCCCGGCGGGGTGCAGCTCAGGGTACATCCTACGCTGCTTCCGTCATCTCATCTTCTTTCGGATATCAGAGGGTCGGACAACGCTATTTTTGTTAAGGGTGATCTTATCGGCGAAGCTCTTCTTTTTGGTAAAGGTGCCGGAAAGGCCCCCACGTCCAGTTCCGTCATGGGGGATATCGTCGATATTGCCAGGCATGTGGCGTTTTTCGGCGGAACTAACCCCGCGCCGTATAACCTGAATTATGCCGCCGGGGATAAACGTGTTAGCCGCGTGGAAGAACTCTCCGTCTGCTATTATCTGAGGTTCTCGGCCATTGACAAGCCCGGTGTCCTGGCGGGGATATCCTCGGTTCTTGCTGAAAACAATATAAGTATCGCAAGCGTAACGCAGGAAGAAAGAAAAGAAGGGGAAACGGTGCCGTTGATAATACTGACCCATAAGGCGGAAGAAGGGTCGATGCGAAAAGCTATAGCCAAGATAGACACTATGGACTACGTGACCGACAAGACGGTCGTTATCAGGATGGAGGAGTAATCGAATGCCGGGTGTTATAGAACGCTATAAGGACTATCTTCCCGTAAGCGGGAAAACGCCGGTGATCAGCCTGGAAGAGGGCAACACCCCTCTTATTAAGGCCGACCCTATTGCCGAGAGAATAGGCTCGGGGTATAACGTGTGGCTGAAATATGAAGGACTCAACCCGACGGGTAGTTTCAAGGACAGAGGCATGACGCTAGCCGTTTCCAAAGCGGTGGAAAAAGGTTCAAGTGCCGTAGCGTGTGCTTCTACGGGGAACACTTCCGCTTCAGCTGCGGCGTATTCGGTCAGGGCAAAAATAAAATGTATTGTTATTATCCCCGAAGGAGCTATAGCCCTGGGAAAGTTGGCACAGGCGCTTATACACGGGGCCCAGGTAATAGCCGTAAGGGGAAACTTTGACGACGCGCTGGGAATAGTCTGCGAACTGACCGATAAATATCCGGTGACGCTCGTCAATTCGATAAACCCTTACAGGATAGAGGGTCAGAAAACGGCTGCTTTTGAGGTTTGCGACAGTCTAGGGCGAGCGCCCGACTATCACGCTTTGCCCGTAGGCAATGCCGGGAACATAACCGCATACTGGAAAGGATACAAAGAATACAAGCAGCATGGCAAGATAGACGCTTTGCCGAGAATGCTCGGTTTCCAGGCGGCCGGGGCGGCGCCAATAGTAGAGAAACGCGTTATAAAAAATCCGGAGACAATCGCGACAGCCATCAGAATAGGCAACCCGGCAAGTTGGAAGCAGGCCGAAGCCGCTCGGGATGAGTCCGGGGGCTTGATAGATAAAGTGACAGACGAAGAGATCATAGAGGCTTACAAGCTGCTGGCCGGTACGGTGGGTGTGTTTGTTGAACCGGCATCAGCGGCAAGCGTGGCCGGTATCCTGAAAAAAGCGAAGGAAGGATACTTTCTCACGCACTCCTCGGGCGCCGAAAAAAAAGATATAGTATGTGTTTTAACAGGCCATGGACTTAAAGATCCGGACAGGGCCATTAAATGTCTGGAACATCCTGTGGTCGTGGACGCGAAATTAGAAGACGTAGTCAGAGAGGCGGGACTCTAACCCTACAGATTTGCCATTTCTAACCAGGTTAGATCTGTCAGGTTAGATAGCTGTTTGGGTTACTCCGTAGAGGGAGCCTCCCACACCGGGCGGAGGGGCCCTGGTAGGAGTGGACCAAACAGCTATATTGCTGAGCAGGTTAGGGGGAAGCTGGGAGAGTTATGAAATATGTAATACTTGTACCTGACGGTATGGCGGATTTACCGCTTGAGGAACTTAATGACCGTACCTGTATGGAGGCCGCTAACGCGCCCAACATGCATATGATCGCGCGAAGAGGTGTCGTCGGCACGGTCAAGAATGTTCCCAAGGGGATGACTCCGGCAAGTGATGTGGCGAATCTTTCGATATTGGGATATAACCCGCAGGAATATTATTGCGGGCGCGGTCCCCTGGAAGCCGCCAATCTTGGCAAGGAGCTCACCGAAAAGGATGTGGCGTTCAGGTTCAATACCGTGACAGTGGCCGGTGACAAGATGGTCGATTACAGCGCGGGACACATTACGTCCAAAGAAGCGTCTGTTCTGGCGAATCTTCTGGATGAGAAACTTGGCAGTGAAAGGTTCAGATTCTATCCCGGCACGAGTTATCGTAATTTGCTCATGATGTATTGTGATTCGGAGGAAGAGGCGGATCAGTTTTCAAAAGTGCAGTGTTATCCGCCGCACGACATATTGGATAAATCTGTTTCCAAGCACCTGCCTAAAGAAGCTGAGCTGGTCGAATTGATGGAGAAGTCAAAAGGCATACTGGAGAACCACGAGATTAACAAGGTGCGGGTCGATCTGGGACAGAATCCCGCGAATATGATATGGATATGGGGCCAGGGCAAAAAGCCTGACATACCCAGATTCGAGGACGCCTATGGCATTTCCGGAGGAATAATATCCGCGGTGGACCTGCTTAAAGGGATGGGACATGTGCTCGGACTTGAAGTCGCCGAAGTCCCGGGCGCCACAGGATATTATGATACCAATTATGAAGGCAAGGCGCAGGCGGCTCTCGATATACTTAAGAGAAGAGATATGGTCTTCGTCCATGTCGAAGCGCCTGACGAGGCTGGGCATAACGGGGATATCTGGGCGAAGATAAAAGCTATAGAGAACTTTGACAGCAGGATAACGGGCAAGGTTATCGAGGAACTTTCTAAAGAAGGTTGCGATTACAGGGTATTGATCTTGCCGGATCACCCTACGCCGATAAAGAAAAGGACACATACGGCCGATCCTGTGCCGTTTGCAATGGCCGGCAAGGGAATAACCCCTGACGATGTCGCGGTATTCACCGAAAAGGCGGCAAAAGCGGGCAGTATGTGTGTAAAACAGGGTTCGGAATTAATGAAACTTCTCCTGGAGGGTGATGGGTAGAAAAGGTGTAATAGTTCAAAAATACGGCGGAACCAGCGTGGCAAACCCGAACAGGATCATAGAGGTTGCCAAGAGGGTTGCCGTGTATAAGAATAACGGGTATGACGTGGTTGTAGTGGTATCGGCGCTTGGGAATAAGACTGACGAGTTGTTGGGTCTTGCCGATGAGATCAGCAAAAGACCTCCCGAGCGAGAACTGGATATGCTTATGTCGACCGGGGAACAGGTCTCAGTCGCGCTTCTGGCCATGGCGCTCCATGAACTTGGGCAGGAAGCCATTTCTTTTACCGGCGCCCAGGTGGGGATTATTACCGATTCGTCTCATACGAAAGCCAAGATCATAGACGTCGCGACGGGCAGGATAAAGAAACAGCTGAAGGAAGGAAGGATAGTTATCGTTGCCGGATTCCAGGGGGTTAACCTGGATCAGGAGATCACGACCCTCGGAAGAGGCGGCTCGGATATGACAGCCGTAGCACTCGCAAAGGTCTTAAAAGCCAAGATGTGCGAGATATATACCGATGTCAAAGGGGTCTATACAGCTGATCCCAGGATAGTTCCCTCAGCGCGGAAACTGGATAGCATAAGTTACGAGGAGATGCTGGAGATGGCGTCGCTCGGAGCGCAGGTCATGCAGGCAAGGAGCATGGAGGTTGCCGGCAAGTTCAACGTTCCGATACATGTGCGTTCAAGTTTTTCCAGAGCGGAAGGGACTATGATAACCAAGGAGGTCAAGGACATGGAAGATGTCATGGTACGCGGTGTTACCGTGAACAAGAACGAAGCTAAAGTTACAGTATGTGATGTTCCCGACAAGCCGGGAGAAGCCAGCAAGATGTTCGAACAACTGGCAAAGGCGGATATTAACGTGGACATGATCATACAAAACATATCCCGCACAAGGTCGACGGATATTTCTTTTACCGTGGACAAAAAAGATCTGTATAAAACGCAGGATGTGGTTGAGAAGATCGTCAAGCGCATCGGTGCCGAGGGCGTTAAGTACGATAAAAATATCGCCAAGGTATCGGTTGTCGGTATCGGCATGCGCAGTCATTCCGGCGTCGCGGCAAAGATGTTCCACGCCCTCGCCTTGAAAAAGATCAATATAGAGATGATATCCACGAGCGAGATCAAGATCTCGTGTGTTGTTGCAAAGAAACACGCCGACGTGGCCGTAAACGCTATTCACAATGCGTTTGGACTTGGAAAAAAACCGAAGAGGTCAAGATGAAAAAGGTTTGGATTTACGACACGACGTTAAGGGACGGAGCCCAGTCGGAAGGGATATCGTTTTCGGTGAAGGACAAGATTCGTATCGCCCAGAAACTGGACGAATTAGGCGTAGATTTCATCGAAGGCGGATGGCCGGGATCGAACCCGAAAGATGACGAGTTTTTTAAAGAAGCCGTGAAGTCTCTGAAACTGAAAAATTCCAAGCTCGTCGCGTTTGGCAGTACGCGGCGCGCCGGCTCGAAAGCATCTTTGGACGGCGTTATCAAGGGACTTCTCAAGGCCCGGACTAAGTATCTGACAATATTCGGGAAAAGCTGGGATCTTCACGTTAAAACGGTGCTGAAGACCACGCTCAGGGAAAACCTCAGTATGATAGAGGATTCCGTCAGGTATCTAAAGAAAAACGGCCGGCGCGTTATCTTCGATGCGGAGCATTTTTTTGACGGATACAAAGACAACGCGCAATACGCCATGGATACACTGAAGGCGGCACTAGACGGGGGGGCCGAAACCCTGGTGCTATGCGACACAAACGGCGGAACTCTTACCAGTCAAATCTTCGAGATCGTCGAGGAGGTAACCGAAAAGATAAAGGCACCGCTGGGCATTCACGTTCACAACGATAACGAGATGGCGGTGGCAAATTCCATCGCGGCGGTCCAGGCGGGATGTATGCACGTGCAGGGCACGTTTAACGGATACGGTGAGAGGTGTGGCAACGCGAACCTGGTGTCTATCCTTCCTACATTGAGGTTTAAGCTGGGGATGGATTGTCTTTTCGCCTTCGCGTTCAAGGAGCTGACGGAAACGTCCAGGTATATAGCGGAGATCTCGAACGTGAAACAGCAGGATTCTCAGCCGTACGTCGGCAAAAGCGCTTTCGCGCATAAGGCGGGCGTCCATGTCAACGCGATATTAAAAAACAGCAGGAGCTACGAGCATATAGATCCCGCGAAGGTAGGCAACAAACGAAGGATGCTCATTTCCGAACTTTCAGGCAAGTCGAGCATAATCGAAAAAGCCGGGGAGCTGGGGTTCAAGATAGAAAAGACCTCCGATAAAGCAAAGAACATACTTTCGCACGTGCAGGATATGGAGAAGGAAGGGTATCAGTTTGAGTTGGCCGAAGCGTCCCTGATGCTCCTGATGAGGAGGGCTTCAGAAGTTTTTAAAAAATATTTTGAGATGAAAGATTTCAGAGTCATCGTGGAGAAGCGCGACGGAGGTCCGATCGTTTCCGAGGCGACCATAAAGATGAAGATCGGCAATGAACTCAGGCACACCGTTTCACTCGGGGACGGTCCCGTGCACGCCATGGACCAGGCGCTTCGCAAGTCTCTGAAAGAGTTTTTTCCGTCTTTAAAGGAGATGCACTTGTCAGATTTCAGGGTCAGGGTACTGGACGAGAAGGCCGGTACAGCTGCGAAGGTGCGGGTCCTCATTCAATCTCAGGACAAGACCGATTCGTGGTGGACAGTAGGGGTTTCTGAGAACATCATAGAAGCCAGCTGGCTGGCTCTCAAGGATTCAATAGAATACAAATTCGTAAAGGACGAGAAGAGTACTAAGAGAAGTCGGCGAAGATGAAAGAGATCCCCACCAGGTACGATCCCAAAAAAATTGAAGAAGAGATCTACGCCTCGTGGTCTGCGGAAAACCTTTTCCATGTAGACGAGAACGCCGACGGCACACCATACTGCATAGTAATACCTCCTCCCAACATTACGGGCATCCTTCATATGGGGCACGCCCTTAACAATACACTCCAGGACATACTTATTCGGTGGAAGCGTATGCAGGGATTCCGAACGCTGTGGATGCCAGGTACGGACCATGCCGGCATAGCGACTCAGAATGTCGTCGAGCGGGAAATCGCCAAAGAGGGCCTGAAGAGGGCGGACCTGGGCCGTGAAAAATTCCTTAAAAAGGTATGGCAGTGGAAGGAAGAGTACGGCAGCACTATAATTCATCAGCTGAAGAAGCTGGGGTGTTCCTGCGACTGGGAGAGAACGCGTTTTACAATGGACGAAGGTCTTTCTAACGCGGTCAAAGAGGTTTTTCTGCGTTTGTATGAAGACGGTTTGACTTACAAGGGCGATTACATTATAAACTGGTGCCCGCGTTGCGGAACGGCCCTCAGCGATGAGGAAGCCGAGCATCGCGAAGTAGAAGGGATGCTCTATTATATCAAGTATCCGGTCAAGGGCAGGCAAAAACTGGAAAAAGAAAACGAAGACTACGTTGTGGTGGCTACCACACGTCCAGAGACCATGCTGGGGGACGTCGCGGTAGCGGTCAACCCGAATGATCCGAGGTATACGTCCCTTAAGGGGAAAAAGCTCATCTTGCCTATTATTAAAAGAGAACTGGAGGTAATATTCGACGAGGATGTCGATCCCCAATTCGGTACGGGCGCGCTCAAGGTAACGCCCGCCCACGATCCGGTGGACTTTGAGCTTGGCATTAAACACAGTCTTGGAAGCGTAAACGTGATGCATCCGGACGGCAGGATAAACGCCCTCGGGGAGGAATATGAGGGCATGGACAGGTTTGAGTGCCGTGAGACGATCGTCGAGGACCTCAAACAGAGAAGACTTTTTGTCAAAGCCGAGAAGCATGTACATGCTGTGGGGCACTGTTACCGTTGTCACACTGTCGTGGAGCCGTGTCTTTCCAAACAGTGGTTCGTAAAAATGAAACCGCTCGCGAAAGACGCCATCAAAGTTGTCAAGAGCGGAAAGATCAAGTTCTATCCCGAGCGGTGGACCAAGGTATATTTGAACTGGATGGAGAATATACGCGACTGGTGCATTTCCCGCCAGATATGGTGGGGGCACCGTATACCCGTATGGTATTGCAAAGATTGCCTGGGTTATGATAACGTCCGTGACGTCGAGGTAACAGGACCCGGGGAAAAAGGCATATACGTCGGTATAGAACCGCCGGTGGAGTGCCCGGCATGCGGCGGAAAGAATCTGGAACAGGATCCGGACGTTTTGGATACCTGGTTCAGTTCCTGGCTTTGGCCTTTTTCAACGTTGGGCTGGCCTCAGGCGACCAGGGAATTAGATGCATTCTATCCCACTGACGTTTTAATTACCGCGCAGGAGATAATATTTTTCTGGGTTGCCAGGATGATAATGGCGGGCTTGAAATTCCAGAAAGATATACCCTTCCGGGATGTCTATATACACGGAACGGTTCGCGACTCGACCGGGACCAAGATGTCCAAGTCACTTGGCAATGTTATAGATCCGCTTGATATGATAGGGGAATTCGGCAGTGACGCTTTACGTTTCAGTATAGTCTCCATAACTTCACAGGGGCAGGACGTCTTTCTCTCGAAAGAAAAGTTTGAACTGGGCCGAAACTTCGCGAACAAATTATGGAACGCTTCCCGGTATGTCCTGATGAACCTTAAGGAAACCGTTTCGGAAAGCGGGATCGACAAGGATGAGCTGACCCTTGCGGACAGGTGGATATTGAGCTCGCTGAACGAGACGGCGAAACAGGTCACGAAAAACCTCGAGGCGTACAGGTTCAATGACGCCGCCTCTAGCCTGTACTCTTTTTTATGGCATAAATACTGTGACTGGTACCTGGAGATCTCCAAGCTTTCCGCAAACAAAGAGACCGTGCAAAAGATTCTGGTAAGGGTTTTGAAGGATTCCTTGCGTCTTTTACATCCCATAATGCCTTTTATAACCGAAGAGATCTGGCAGAAGATGCCCGGGGAGGGCCGCGGATGGATAATGACGGCCGAGTGGCCCCTTCCGGACAAAAAATACGATGACGCGAAAGCGACGGAAGATATGGAAAAACTGATTGGGGTTATCTCCGCCGTCCGCAACACGAGGGCGTTCTGGAATATCGAACACACCGCCCGGATAGATGTTCTCTTAAGCGTTAAGGGAGACGCGGACAAAAAACTTCTAGAGGGAAACACCCATTATATAGAACAGCTGGCCCGCTGCAAAGTCCAGGATGTAGCGGAGGATATCCCCAGGCCCGCACAGTCTGTTGCGGCGCTGGTCTGGGGGATAAGGTTGTTTATCCCCCTGGGAGGGGCCGTGGATGTAGAAAAGGAAAAATCTCGCGTATCCAAAAAGATCGAAGATCTCCAGAGGTATCTTGACGGCATCGACAGAAAACTTGCGAACGAGGCGTTTCTAGAAAAAGCGCCCGAGGATGTTGTCCTTAAGGAAAAAGCCAAGAGGGACAAGTTTGAGGAACAGGTAAAGACGTTAAAAGACAATCTCAGCGCCCTAATCTAACCAGGTTAAACTAACCTGGTTAGATTAGGCTGGTTGAACCAGGTTAAGCCAACAAGGTTGTGATAGCTTGGTTCAGAATAAACGAAGTTCGGACAAGGATTGAACCGGGTTCATCGAACGAAGTTCTGGAACCCGGTTCAGAAGAGCGGTATTGTGGAAAAAAGATTACAGACGGTTCTTGCTCATGCTGGTGTAGCCTCGCGGAGACACGCGGCGGAACTTATCGAAAGCGGAAAGGTCCAGGTAGATGGCCGTTCCGTCACCGAAAAGGGTTTCAGGATCGATCCCCAGAAGCACGAAATATTGGTTAACGGCCGGCCGATTCCGACGGAAGAGAAAAAATACTACTTCTTATTCAACAAGCCTAAAAACGTTATCTCTACTGTAAGCGATACCCGCGGCAGGAAAAAGGTAACAGATTTTTTTAAAGATATAAACGCCAGGCTTTATCCCGTGGGCCGTCTGGATAAGGATACGACAGGCATCATTGTTATCACAAATGACGGCGAGATGGCACACAAACTTGCGCATCCCAGATTCCAGACAGAAAAAGCGTACAGGGTAGATGTCGAGCCCTGTGTCTCTATAGAAGATATTCGCAGAATCGAACGTGGAATAGAGCTTGACGGGAAGGTCACAGCTCCATGCAGGATAAAACTTTTGAATAAAAGCAAAGAAAGAGCGGTATACAGAGTGCATCTGCGCGAAGGCCGCAAAAGACAGATCAGGCGGATGTTTGAGGCCGTCGGTGCCAGAGTCATGGAACTTAAACGTGTAAGATACGCTGGTTTGACGCTCGGACGCCTGCAGGAAGGCGAGTTTAGAAATCTTACGGAGAAAGAAGTAGATAGCCTTAAGGGCCTAAGATAGAAGACAAATGTAGGGCACGTACCCCTTCGTGGTACAGGTTTAAACGTGCTTTACATTGATGAGGGCAGAAAAGATGGATTTGGACAAAAAAAGAGTCGATGCAATAATCAGATTTGCGCTGAAGGAGGATGTAGGAACGGGAGACATCACCTCGCAGGCAGTTCTTGATAGATTTTTAAATATAGACGCGGTCATCCTGTCGCGCGAAAAGGGCATAGCCTGCGGCATGGATATCGTGGAAAGGGTTTTCGCTACCGTGGATTACAGCTTGAGGTTCCGGCCTATGGTTTCCAACGGCGACTGCATCGAACCCGGCCAGGAGATAGCGTTTGTCGAAGGCAACGCGAGCTCGATTTTAAAGGGGGAAAGGACAGCGCTGAATTTTCTGGCGCTTTTAAGCGGTGTTGCCACAAGCACGCGTGAGTTGGTCGAGGCACTCGGAGGAGCGAGCGTCAAGATATATGACACGCGAAAGACTCTTCCCCTCCACAGATATCTGCAGAAATATGCGGTTACTGTCGGCGGAGGATGCAACCATAGAAAAGGGCTATGGGATATGGTTCTTATAAAAGATAACCATATAAAGGCCTTTGCTATGCAGAAAAAGACTCCTGACACAGAGACGATTATACGGGAAATCATAAAGCGGGCCAAATCTGTAGTGCAAAAGAATATCAAGATAGAGATAGAGGTAGAAACGCTGAAAGAATGCGAATACGCTCTCGCGGAAAAACCGGACGTCATCATGCTGGATAATATGTCGCCCGACATGATAAAAAAAGCGATCGAACTGCGAAAGACTAAAGCCCTGGAAGGAAAAGTACTTTTTGAGGTTTCCGGCGGCGTCACGTTGCGCAATATCAGGGATTACGCCCAAACGGGGGTGGATATCATATCTGCGGGATCCATAACGAGTTCCGCGCGACCCATCGATTACAGCCTGGAAGTCATTTACAACAAACCAAAAGACTGATCCTGCGATCCTTATTATGGATAGATTCCAGCTAGTTACTGACCTAAAACCTGCGGGAGATCAGCCGGAAGCGATTAAAAAAATCACCGGTTCTCTTAAGGAGGGAAACCCTTTCCAGACGATCCTCGGTGTCACCGGCAGCGGTAAGACTTTTACGATGGCCAACATTGTAGAGCAGCTCAACAGACCCACGCTGGTCATTTCTCACAACAAGACCCTGGCGGCGCAGCTGTATTCGGAATTCAAGGCTTTTTTCCCGAAAAACGCCGTCGAGTATTTCGTCAGTTATTACGACTATTACCAGCCGGAAGCGTATGTTCCCCAGACGGATGTGTACATCGAAAAGGACGCCTCCATCAACGAGGATATAGACCGCCTGAGGTTATCCGCCACCAGTTCGCTTTTTTCCAGGCGCGACGTTCTGATAGTCGCCAGCGTATCCTGCATTTACGGACTTGGTTCGCCGGAAGATTATTCAAGCATGCTGGTGAACGTTAAGCTCACCCAGAATATGTCCAGGGAAGAATTCCTAAAAAAACTGGTGGATATCCAGTACGAGCGCAACAATATCGACCTTCAGCGCGGCAAGTTCCGGGTCCGGGGCGATATAGTCGAGGTACTGCCCGCGTACAAGCAGACCGCGTTCCGGGTGGAATTTCTCGGCGACGAGATAACGCGCATATCCGAAATACATCCGGTCTCAGGCGATATCCTGACGAATCTTGACAAGGTGGCGATTTATCCCGCGAAACATTTTGTTACGACCGAAGATAAAATACATAGAGCCGTAAAATCGATCTCCGCGGAACTTGTGGAACGCCTTGCCGTGCTGAGAGACGAGGGGAAGGTTTTGGAGGCGCAGCGGCTCGAGACACGGACCAGATACGATCTGGACATGCTGAGTGAACTGGGCTATTGCAGCGGCATAGAGAACTATTCCCGTCATATTTCCGGCAGGGAGCCCGGGAGCCGGCCCTGGTGTCTCTTGGATTATTTCGGCGACGATTTTTCGGTAATCATAGACGAATCGCACGTTACGCTTCCGCAGCTTCACGCGATGTATAACGGTGACCAGGCGCGAAAGAAGACACTTGTCGATTACGGGTTCCGCCTGCCGTCCGCGCTGGATAACCGTCCCCTGAAATTCGAGGAGTTCATGGACACGGTCAAACAGATACTGTTCGTGTCGGCCACCCCGGGGGATTACGAGATTTCGCATAGCGCGATAGTGGCGGAACAGGTTATCAGGCCCACGGGGCTGTTGGATCCGCCTATCGACGTGCGCCCCACAAAAGACCAGATATACGATCTTATCGAGGAAGTGACCGAACGCGCCAAGAAGAACGAAAGGACTCTGGTGACGACCCTGACGAAGCGTCTGGCGGAAGAACTCACGCGTTTTTTAAAGGAGATGAAGCTGCGCGTGAGATACCTGCATTCGGAGATAAACGTGCTGGACCGTATCGAGATAATACGCGATCTCCGTCTGGGAAAGTTCGACTGCCTGGTTGGTATCAACCTGCTAAGGGAAGGCCTGGATATGCCGGAAGTATCCCTGGTCGCGGTCCTTGACGCCGATAAAGAAGGTTTTTTAAGAAGCTGGACATCACTTATACAGGTAGCCGGGAGGGCCGCGCGGAACATAAACGGCCAAGTTCTTTTGTACGCGGACAAGATAACCGAATCGATGCGTAAGACGATCGACATTACGGAGAAAAGGAGAGAAAAACAACGTGAGTTCAACGAGGCACACGGAATCAAGCCCAAGACCATAACAAAAGCCATAAGGGAAGGCATAGAGGCATACAGGCGTGCTAAAGAAATAGTACAGGACGCCACGGGAGAAAGCGAAGAGCAGTACGATATTCTAGAGGTCATATCTCAGCTGGAAGTCGACATGGAACAGGCGGCAAGAAACCTGCAGTTTGAGAAGGCGATCGCTTGCAGGGATCAGATCGCAAGATTAAGGAAGATGCTGAAAAAGGAATAATAGGGCACGTTTAAACGTGCCCTACATTGTGGATTAAATTGGGGGACAGTATGCTGCGTTTACACCTTAATATTATAGGATTGATCGCGGGAGCGTGTACGACGATATCATTTATTCCCCAGGCGATCAAGATCCTGAAGACCAGGCAGGCACGGGATATTTCTCTCGGGATGTATGTTATCCTTACGGCCGGCATTTTCCTGTGGCTGGTTTACGGGATCTTTTTAGGGGAATTGCCGATCATATTGGCGAACAGTGTGGCATTTGTCCTGTGCATGTTCATCACCATAATGAAAATTATTTACGGGGGGAAGACCCAAAAATGAAGATACTGGTCACGGGCGCGACCGGGTTTATAGGCGGCAGGCTCGTGAAACATCTTTTGACAAAGCGCCATAAGATAGTCTGTCTTGTCAGGAAGACGAGCAAGGTGGATTCCCTGAAGGAAGCGGGGGTGTCCCTGGCTGTCGGCGACATAACGGATGATGCGGAAGTAGACAGGGTTTTTCAGGCAACGCGCCCGGAAGCCGTTTTTCACTGTGCGGCCAAGGTCAGAAGCCATAACGAAAAAGAGCTTCATAAAGCCAACGCTCAAAGCACGCGTAACATATGTCGGGCGTGTCGTAAATATGATGTGGGGAGGCTTGTTTATCTGAGCTCCATTGCTGTGGTCAGCGCAAATCCGCAGGTGCCGCTGACGGACGACCTCCCGTACAAGGCGACGGAGGCTTACGGCAGGTCAAAGATAGAGGCCGAACGCATAGTCATGGATTTTCGCCGGGGAGGGCTTCGGGTCGCCGTAATAAGGCCATGCATGGTTTACGGCGAGGACGAGCCGCACGCCCTGGACAGGATTCTCAAGGCGGTGGAGTCGCGCCGCGTTCCGATTCTTAACGTGCCCGGGATGGACTCGCGGCTTAACCTGGTGTATGTAGGCAATGTCGTGCAGGCGTTAGACCTGGCACTCGAGAAAGACGGAGCCATCGAAGGCACTTTTATGATCGCGGACAAGGAGGTCATAACCCTCAGGAAGTTCCTGGAGATATTATATAAAGGAATGGGAGCGGGGTATCCGCCGGTTGTGCCGAGCGCGCTGGCCAGGTTTTTTATGGCAGTGCCGCCCCTGCGCGGGAAGGCGCGCTCTCTCTTGAAAGACAGGGTTTACGATATCTCACGTGCACGGACAATTTTGGGATATGCCCCGCCAGTTTCGACCGAAGAGGGATTGAACCAAACTATTAGATATTGGAAGGACAGGCGGAAGAGATGTCAAAAATAACGATACATATCCTGGGAACGACAGCGGGAGTACCCACAAGAAAAAGGGCGCACCCGGCCGTGTACTTAAGTTATGATGACGGTGAAGAGTTTTGTTGTCTGTTTGACTGCGGGGAAGGGACCCAGAGGCAGCTCATGGTCGCGGGCCTGAAAATAATGAAAATCGACAATGTGTTCATTACACACTGGCATGGGGATCATTGTTTGGGGATTCCCGGCATGGTGGATACTATGGGGTTCGAGGGCAGGGAAAAACCTCTCAGGGTTTACGCCCCGGAAGCGCGCAAGCTGCGAAAATGCCTTGGGTTCACGTACTCCATGGGCGCTTTCAGGGTCGCCGCGCGCAACGTCCCCGCGAAGGGCAGCCGCGCCACGGATCTTCTGGAAACTGACCGGTTTTGTATAACCAGCATACCGGTCAAGCACAGTGTGCCTGCCGTAGCCTACGCCCTGATGGAAAAAGACAAAACGTGCATAGATCCCGCAAAGGCGAAGGAGTTTGGACTGCCGGAAAAAGGTAAATTTTACGAAGAGCTGAAGAAAAAAGGTGAAGCCTTTTTTGAGAACAGACGCATAACTCTTGAGGATATCTCCATTGTCAGAAAAGGTAAAAAGATAGTTTATTCGGGTGATACGGAAATCTGCGATAACTTAAGGAAGATGATTCGCGGGGCGGATCTATTAATACAGGACTGCACGTATTTTGAGGAGATGGGAAGCGAAAGGCCGCATAAACACGCCTCGCTTCCGGAGGTAATAGAAATGGTTTCCGGCGCCGGGGTGAAGCAGACGATATTGACGCATATAAGCAGAAAATATCAGGATACGGCAGGCTTGAAGGCGTTAGTAGAGGGGCGTCCCGAGTTCACCGTGGCAGAAGATTTTCTGAAAGTTGTGGTTTAATATGAAAGTTTTACTACATATATGTTGCGGTGCATGCGCTTCTTCGGTAGCCGAACGGCTTATGTGCGAAGGGCATCGCGTGACAAGTTTTTTTTATAACCCCAACATTCATCCCGTCGACGAATACGAGAGACGCCTCAAAGCTGTGCAAGAAGTGGCCCGGCAGCTGGGATTCGATCTGGTTGCGGGTCCTTACGACCGCCAGAGGTGGTTTGAGATGGTTAAGGGCCAGGAATATGCGCCGGAAGGCGGGGCTCGCTGCAAGATATGCTTTGAAATGCGGCTAAGAAAAACGTATGAATATCTTTCAAAAAACATGTTTGACGCGTTCACCACGACGCTTACCGTGAGTCCCCTGAAAGACGTTACTCTAGTGAATGCGCTGGGTCGTGAGATAGGCGGCGATCGTTTTATCTGTGCCGACTTTAAAAAGAAGGGCGGTTTTGAAAGGGCGACGAAACTTGCCCTAGAATGGAAACTGTACCGGCAAAATTATTGCGGATGTATTTACAGCCTGGAAAACGCATTAGCCAGGAAAGATAGAGGTTCTAATGACAGGTAAGCGCGCCTTGTCACGTTCAGCTTTTCTGAAAAGGGTCAAGGATACCGTAAAAAGGTATGATATGTTGCACAAAGGCGACAGGGTGCTGGCGGCGGTATCCGGAGGAGCAGATTCGGTATGTCTTCTTAAGGCCCTTCTGGATATGCGAAAGGGACTGGGTATCGAGGTGATCGCAGCAAACATGGATCACGGGATCCGAGGGAAGGAATCCGAGGCCGATTCCGATTTTGTAAAAAGTCTGTCGGAAAAATTCAAACTGAAATACGTACACAAGAAAGTAAACCTGGCCTCTGGTAGGGGGAAGGGCGGTTCATTTGAGGAACAGGCCCGGGAAAAACGGTACGCTTTTTTTAGAAAAGCCGCTATGGAAAACAAATGTAATGTTATAGCCACGGGGCACACGATGGACGACCAGGCCGAGACTATTTTGATGAGGGTTATTTACGGCTCGTCGCTGGCCGGGATTACCGGTATACCCCCCTTCAGGACTGAAGGCGCTCTCAGGATCGTCCGCCCTTTGATAAGGGTCGAGCGACGGGATATCCTGGACTTTCTGGATAAAGACGGATTAGAGTACACCGAGGATAGTACTAATCTGGACGTGAAGTATCTGCGTAATAAAGTCAGACACGAGGTATTGCCTTTTCTTGAAAAGTATAATCCCAGGCTCAGACGGTCACTGGTGAATCTCTCCGACACCCTCAGGGAGGACTTACTTTTTATCAGCACGGAAAAAGAAAAAATTATCAAAAAACATGCGCCTGGGGGAGGAAGCGCCGTTTGCGGGATAAAGATCAAAGATATTATTCTCCAACCCAAAACGCTCAGGAAAGAGATATTTAAGGTACTTTTTAAAAGGGCCGGAGGTAATGTCAAGAAACTTACGTACCGCCACTGGATGGATATGGATTATTTTTTGAGGGCCGCGGAGAAAAACAAATCTCTGGATTTCCCCGGGAATATAAGAGTTACCAAGCGCCGTGATGAGGTAGTGTTCGCTAGGCGCCGGAATATTTGACCACGGGCAGGGAGTATGCTACAATAGCACCGCGTTCGTATTATTTTTATATCTGTAACAATTATAATTAATAGAGTTAAGGATCGGTCGTACGATGGCAGGAAAAGGCAAAAACTTATCTAACAAGATCAGAAAAAAGATAAACCCCTCCAAAGAACCGCCTCAGAACGGGAAGACCCTCTTTGTGTGGATATTGATCATTGTGGGTCTTTTTTACATTTTCCAGTGGGTCTTTTCCTCTTTTGAGGAAACCTCCCGGGAGCTGACTTACAGGGAGTTTTACCAGATGGTCGAGACGAACGACCAGACCGGTCTTATCCTTTCGGCGGTCAAGACCAATGAGCGCATTGCCGGCAAGCTCAGCGATGGTAAACGTTATGATGTGAATATACCGGAAGAAGACCGCGAGCTTATTCCTCTTTTGCGTAAAAATGTGCCTGATTTCGACGTCAGGCCGCCGCAGACAATGCTGTCAAACCTGTTCTACTCCCTGGGCCCGATGCTGATCTTTATGCTGTTTCTCTGGTTCTTTATATACCGCGGCGCTGCCGCCGGCGGTGGCAAGATGTTGTCGTTCGGAAAGTCGAGGGCGCGTCTTGCGCAGAAAGACAAGATGAAAGTGACTTTTAACGATGTCGCCGGCATAGAGGAAGCAAAAGAAGAATTAAAAGAGGTGATAGAGTTTCTGAAAGATCCGCTCAGGTTCCAGAAACTCGGCGGCAAGATGCCGAAAGGGGTATTGCTCATGGGCCCTCCTGGGACGGGCAAGACCCTGCTGGCCAAAGCTGTCGCGGGTGAGGCCAACGTTCCCTTTTTCAGTATTTCAGGATCCGATTTTGTAGAGATGTTCGTCGGTGTAGGTGCATCGCGCGTGAGGGATCTTTTTGAGCAGGCAAAGAAGTCGGTCAAGATGAGTCAGAAGGGATGCATTATATTCATGGACGAGATAGACGCCGTGGGGCGTCAGCGGTTTGCCGGGATAGGCGGAGGCCATGACGAACGGGAACAGACACTCAACGCGCTTCTTTCGGAGATGGATGGTTTTGATACGGCTGCAGGTGTAATTCTGGTGGCGGCTACCAACAGGCCCGACGTTCTTGATCCAGCTTTGTTGCGGCCGGGCCGGTTTGACAGACAGGTAGTGGTGGGCCTGCCCGACATTACCGGCAGGGATGCTATCCTGAGGGTACACGCGAAACACGTCAAGGTGACCGAAGGTGTGGACCTTCACAAGATCGCGCAGCAGACGGTGGGTTTTTCCGGCGCGGATCTGGCGAACATAATCAACGAGTCTGCCCTGCTGGGAGCCAGAAAAAACAAGGATTCCGTGGGGATGGAAGAACTGCAGGAGGCCATGGAGCGCATCATGGCGGGTCCCCAGCGCAAATCCCGGAATATAAGCGAAGAAGAGAAAAGGATCATCGCGTATCACGAGTCAGGACACGCGCTGATGTCTTACCTTATCGAAGGGGCGGATCCCCTGCACAAAGTTACGATCGTATCCCGCGGCATGGCACTGGGATATACGATGCAGCTACCGCGCGGGGATAGGTACATTTACAGAAGGAGCCAGTTTATCGGAAAGATAGCCGGTATGCTGGGAGGCCGGGCCAGCGAGGAGATTACGTTCGCGGAGATTTCCACGGGAGCGCAGGACGATATAAAAAAGGCCACGGAGCTGGCGAGGGACATGGTGACGCAGTACGGCATGAGCGAGAGGGTAGGGCACCTGACCGTTGGCAAACGGCACGCCCAGATCTTTCTCGGACGCGACATTACCGAAGAGAGAAATTACAGCGAGGAAACGGCAAAAATTGTTGATGAGGAAGTCAAAAAAATAGTCGATCAATGTTACGAAACCGCAAGGTCCAAACTTCTTGAAGCTAAAGACAAGCTGGATCTTTTGGCCAACAAACTGATAGAAAAAGAGACGATGGACGAAACGGAAGTGAGAGAACTTCTCGGTTTTGAGGCAGACAAGACAAAGGACGAAGAGGGTAAGTCCGAAGACGAAGCTTAGTAAAAGTATATAAATGACGATTCAAATGAAAGATAATCTGCGCCTCGGGGAATATATCCTTCCCATTGGAGAACGTACGTGCATAATGGGGGTTCTCAACGTTACCCCTGATTCTTTCAGTGACGGCGGTATGTATATGGATCCGGCACGTGCGGCGGAAAAGGCAGTAGAGATGGAGGCGGAAGGCGCAGACATTATCGATGTAGGCGGGGAGTCCTCCCGTCCGGGTTCAAGGCGTGTTTCGCTGGACGAGGAGTTGAACCGCGTCATACCGGTGATAAGGCGGTTGAAAAAGACTGTCAGCGTGCCGGTATCGATCGATACATACAAGAGCGAAGTAGCCCGCCAGGCCTTGATTGAGGGAGCTTCGATGGTTAATGACATTACGGCGCTTAAGGGGGACGCGCGCATGGCGCGGACGATCGCAGAGTTTGATGCGGGTGTCGCGATTATGCATATGAAGGGAACCTCTGAAACCATGCAGGAAGAGCCGCGTTATGACGACGTAATGGAGGAGATTTTAGCGCATCTTTCGGAAGCCGTTGATCTGGCGGTTGAAGCGGGAGTCGATCCTGACAGAATAATCGTTGACCCCGGTATAGGGTTCGGAAAGACTCTCGAACACAATCTTGTAATCCTGCGACAGCTATCCCTGCTCGAGCGGCTGGGAAGGCCGATTTTGATCGGCACGTCCCGAAAATCATTTATAGGAACGCTTACCGGAAAAGATGCGGGCGAGAGGTCGTTCGGCACGGCGGCGAGTTTTACCGCGGCGATAATTAACGGGGCCGATATTATAAGGGCGCATGATGTTGGCCGGATGCGTGACGTCACGCGAGTGGCAGACGCGATAAAGAGGATGTGACTTATGGCGTTTTTAGGCGGATACTGGGAAATAGTGCCTGAGATACTGATACTCTGGACCGTTTATTACATGGTGTATCTTTTGCTGAAAGGTACCGCCGCGGAGCAGGTGCTCAAGGGCATCATTGTAATCTCGGTGATTGTCATACTTACCGGGGGGCTCAACCTTGTCATTATCAACTGGCTTCTGACAAGGCTTCTGGCTATTTCTGTTATTGCCTTCCTTATTATATTTCAGCCGGAGATCAGAAGGGGTCTGGCCAGTATAGGGCGGTTCGGCATATTTTCCGAGGAAAGGGAAACACTAGGAGAAATAGCCAAAGCATCCGTGGTGTTATCCAAGAAGGGGACCGGCGCCCTGATAGCGATAGAGAGAGAGACAGGGCTGCGCCGCTATGTTGAAAGCGGTGTCAATATAGATTCAAGGGTTACCAGTGAGCTTATAAACACGATTTTCACTGAGAAGACCCCTTTACATGACGGTGGTATTATTATTTCGGGGCAGCGCGTGGAAGCGGCAGCCTGCCTTTTTCCACTTACGCAGAATCCTAACATTCCGAAAACGATGGGCACCAGGCACAGAGCGGCACTGGGGCTCAGCGAGGAGACGGATGCCGTCGTTGTAGTAATAAGCGAGGAAACAGGAGGCATTTCCCTGGCCCTGGGAGGTCATATGACGAAAGACCTTGATCCTAAAGATATCGCGAAGATGCTGGAGAAGGCGTATATGCCCAGCGTGAGGAAAAGGTCATTTCCGGCGGTCGTGAAACGGCTTTTATCAAAACGCAAGGTTATGACATGAAGTGGAGCAATCTGTTATTTTATAATTTTTGGCCGAAACTTATCTCGCTTGCGCTTGCAATAGCGACATGGTTTTATGTCTTCGACCTGATCAATACCGATTCTTTTACGCAGAAGAAAGAGACAGTGGAAGACGTTTTTTCGAACTACAAATTCATCGTAAAAGAGATGCCGGTAAAACCGGTTTTTTTTGGCAAGTCGCCGGACGGATACCGCGTGCGGTTTGAAAAAGTCAAAGTGGAACCTCCGAAAATATCCGTTTTCGGGCCGGAAGACGTTCTTCGGGGTGTGAGCGAACTAAGGACCGACAAGATCGACCTGGCCGAATACACGCGCAGCGCAAAGCTGAGTCTGGGCCTGCAGTCTGATGCTAAACTTCTCGAGATGAAGGACAGAGTCGTAGATGTATATCTTCCCGTGGAACGCGTAGAGACGGTTCCCGCGGAGCAGTCTCCGGTGGAAGATAATCCCGTAGAGAAGGCGGAAGAGTGATCTAAAATGGTGAAGCTCGGTGTTAATGTAGATCATGTCGCCACTGTCCGGGAAGCGCGTAAGACTTTCGAACCTGATCCTTTGGAGGCGGCGCGAGAGAGCGAAAAAGCCGGCTGTGAAGGGATAGTCTGCCACCTTCGCAAAGACAGACGTCACATAAACGACGGGGATCTTGACCGGCTAAAACAGGCCGTGACGACGAAATTAAACCTGGAGATGTCGGTAGATCCCGAGATCGTCGATATCGCCTGCCGAGTTAAACCGGACCAGGCGACGCTGGTCCCTGAAAACCGCCAGGAGATAACCACCGAAGGCGGTCTTGACGTCGTTAGTAATTTTGAAAAAGTCAAAAACGTGATCGATAAGCTTTCCGGCGCAGGTATAGAGGTAAGTCTTTTTATAGATCCTGAGCAAGAACAGGTGGAAGCCTCAAAACGCTCCGGTGCGAAGATAATAGAGTTTCATACGGGACGATACGCCGAAGAGTTTAATTCGGGCGGCGACTACGAGAAAGAGCTGGACGGCCTGTGCAAGATGACAAAGTTTGCCCTTGAAGAAGGTTTTACCGTGTGCGCCGGACACGGACTGAATTATCTTAACGTGACGCCGGTAGCGCGTATCGACGGCATGTACGAACTCAACATAGGGCATTCCATAATATCGAGATCGATATTCGTAGGGATAGGAGAGGCAGTGAAAGAGATGAAGAGGCTAATGGAATGAATATTGCAGGGATAGGCATAGACGCCTTAGAGATAGAAAGGTTCACTAAAGCCGTAGATCAGTACGGTGAAAGTTTTCTTAAAAAGGTATTTACGCAGAAAGAACTGGAATACGCCGGCACCAAGAAGGCGTTCTCCATGCATATGGCCGGAAAGTTTGCCGCCAAAGAAGCGGTTAAAAAGGCGCTTCCCGACGGCGCCCGGATAGGATTAAACTGGTCGGATATCGAGATACTAAACGGGGATGATGGCAAACCTTACGCTGTTTTGCACGGGCTTGCCAAGGGTTTAGTGGAAAAATTTAACCTGTCGCAGGTTTTTGTCAGTATTTCTCATACTAAAGAACTTGCGACGTCTAACGCGATGGTGGTGAAAAATGGTTCGTGAACATATCGGTAAAATACCCGTTCGCCGGGAGGAGTCACATAAAGGAGATTACGGCAGGGTGCTTGTACTTGCCGGCTCACGCGGCATGACCGGCGCCGCTTATCTTTCATCTCAGGGCGCGCTATTAGCCGGAAGCGGTCTGGTTATTAGCGGTATCCCGGAATCCTTAAATGGGATAATGGAAGTAAAGCTAACCGAAGTGATGACCCTGCCGCTGGCGGAGACCGAAAATCATTCTTTAAGCCCGAAAGCTAAGGGAAGCATACTGGACTTTTCGAAAAAGTGTGATGTCGTCGTAATAGGCCCCGGTTTGGGCGGCGACCGCCAGACGCGTATCCTTGTGAAGGAATTGATCGAAGAAATCGAAAGCCCAGTTGTTCTTGATGCCGATGGGATTAACGCCCTTGAAGGCGATCTGGAGCCTTTGATAAAGCGTAACTCGAGGACTGTTATTACCCCGCACCCAGGAGAGATGGCGCGTCTCGTGGGTAAGGATATAGAGTCAGTGCAGTCGAACAGGATAGAGACGGCCAAAAGCGTTGCGGAAGTAACGGGGGCGATAGTTTGTCTGAAAGGACACCGAACGGTTGTCGCGAATCCGGAAGGCATGACTTATATCAACGAGACGGGTAATTCAGGGATGGCTTCCGGCGGGACCGGAGACGTTCTGACGGGTATGATCGCGTCTTTTATCGGTCAGGGGGTTGACGATTACAGCGCAACCGTATCTGCGGTATATCTTCACGGTATGGCAGGCGATATCGCCGCGGAAAAAAAAGGTGCGTTCAGTATGATCGCTTCTGATATACTCGAATATATGCCTGAAGCGTTTGACAAAGCCGGAATATAGTGAATGGTAAACTGCCGGCGTAGCTCAGGGGTAGAGCAGGGGTTTTGTAAACCTCTGGTCGGGGGTTCGAATCCCTCCGCCGGCTCCACTATTGAAATTTGGGCCTTCGGCCCCTCAAGGCTTTTAGCCTTTCGGGCCCAAACCGCCAAATTTCTTTAAGGGGGAACCAATGTTTCTGGGCCTATAAGCTGGAGCACATGCCAAGGCTCCTTCTTATAGACTCGTGAGGGCGCACGGTGTCCCCCTTAATATTCCCCCTCCTTTATTGGTCGGGGGGCGGCATGCACGAGTTGAATTTTTACTTTACAACTAGTTTAAGTTCTTTTAGAATACCGATGACAACTTGGGGAGATAGCGAAGTGGCCAAACGCAGCAGACTGTAAATCTGTTGGCTTATGCCTTCGAAGGTTCGAATCCTTCTCTCCCCACCACTATTAAAATCCGGGCCTTTGGCCGGCCTTCTGTTGTCAGCGGCCGCCTTCGCCTCAGGGCTCAAATCGCCGGATTTTTTTTAAGGGGGAACCAATGGTTCCCCCTTAATGTTCCCCCTCCTTCAATATTAGGAAGTATAGCATTCTCCTCAAAAATATCTTTGGGTAGTTCAGGGAACCTCGTCGCTAACCTGACAAATCTAACCTGGTTAGAATTGAGAAGGAAGGGGACACCTTTAATCTCAAAAAAGGGGACACTTGCAAATGTGCAACTGAAACATGGTTTACATTTTAACCTGGGGACATCCTTTACACTTTTCCCATTATTTAAAAATCCTTTTCTTTCTTAAATCAAGTATTCCTATTGGATGGAAGCTATAGTATAGCTTCCATTTTCCATCAGCAACTTCTTGAAGACCAACGGGTTGTCCCGTTAATAATCTTGTTACTGAATACATCGTGCCCTTAAAGCTTATTTCACCACTATGACGAACATGTCTAACTGTATAACCACGATCATATTCCGGCTTCTTTAGCTTTTTCCTATAAGGCTTTGTTGATTTCTTATAATATGCGTTTGGAACATCTTGTCCTAAAGCTTCATGTGGCCGATTATCGTTATAATCTACTCGGAATAGATCAAAGCGTTTTTGCTGTTCTTGCATATCCCGGCTTACTGGATAAAGCGTCTCCTCTTTTAATGTCCGATGCATCCGTTCATGGCGTCCGTTCTGCTCTGGACATCCTTTATCGATTCGCTCTGGTATAATCCCTAGCTGTATCCACCATACCGATAACCGGCTTAATCCTCCAGGACATTTACCACTAAACGGTGTTCCATTATCTACTCGTATTGCTTCTGGTACCCCGTATTCAGAGAATACTTTTTCAAATACTGCTCTTGTTTCTCTATATCTTGGTCCTATCAACCCTTCGCATTCCAGCAAATACCGGCTGTAATTATCGCTAATAGTAAGCGGATAACACACTCTCTCATCTTGTGTATAAAACTGCCCTTTATAATCCGCGCTCCACACACTATTTGCTTCTTTGCATTCCTTAAATGGTTCTGTATATGCCGGAACACTTAAACGCCTTTTTCTTTTATTTACAAGCCCTTGCTTTTTAAGCAATTCACCAATTGTACTTGGTACAGGTAACTCAAGACCTGGATATTGTCTCTTTAGCTGACTATATACCTTCTTTGGTCCACGTTTACGATTCTTTAGCTTCTCTCTTACTATCAATTCAATAATGTGTTCTTCTGTTTGGTTCGGACTATTTAACGGCTTTCGGCTCTGTTCTTTCAATCCATCGATCCCTGATTCCCGGTACCGCTCAATCCATTTGTAAATAGTAGGTCGGCTGACATCGTATTTTTGTGAAAGATCGGTTACGCTACAACACTGTGACTTCCAATCAGCAATTAATTGAATCTTTTGGTCCATAGTTTCCATTCTTTTCCACGGCATGGCATTTTACCTCCTTGCCGTAGATTATAATGTGTAAACTATGTCTCCGGTTTATTTTGTTAACTATGTTACCAGTTTATACCAAAGCTAAAACGGCAAACGGTGCATTGAGTCCATTGAGTCCAAATGTTAGGGTTTAAAAAAGTAAGTATTTTGCATTGCTTTTTTCTTGAAATATGCTAATATGAGATTAGGCATTAGCATAAAAAAAAGTTAGATTAGCCATTTTGTTAGGCTAATGCATAGCATGAGAAACCATTTATATGTTTTATGATATAGATACATTCCGGGGGTAATAAAAGCAATATGATCTTGTCTAAAAGAAAAAAAGCTTTTCTAAAAATAATAAGTTCGGTTATTGTTGTTTCGTTCTTGTTTTTCTCAACAGGGGTGAGTCCAACTTATGCCCATGAAGTCTCCGGTCAGCACCTTTCACCACAGTCAACTTTCTCTCCTCTGACAAATGCAGAAATAAAAAATCTTGCCATGCTCGAGTATGTTATGGTTACGGGCATCAATTCTAAAAAAATAAACCCAATGGAGGAGAACAAAGACCGATCAGCCTTATCACTGGGTGTGGATTTTACCGATGATCTGGATGAAGTTGATATTAATTTTGAATTCCACTCGGCAGTTGATTACGAAAAGGGAGGAATACGGCTGGTTCCTTGCACTCTAAAAACTAGTGCCAAGGATGCAGCAACCCAGTACTGGTGCTACATAGGCCCGTCTGTAGAAAATACTCTTCCATATACGATTAGATTTTTTACCCGAAGCGAGGTAAAACAAAAAGATTTAATGGATAGACTTATAGAGCTAAAGCGCGCTGAAAGGGCCGAACGTTTTGCGATACGGAGCGCCATAGAAAGCGAGAAAAAGCATGACGAGAAGATAAGGCGCGCGATACGTAACAAGAAATTCCAGGTGGTAAATGAGGGGAACTATAAGCTCGTTCTCGAGTATGTTTATGCGTTTCTGGACAGCGTCTCGCCCACGCTTTTGAAGGATTTCAAAGAGCTGGTTGAGGCCGGACAGCTTATTATCATTACTGAAAGGCATGTTGAGTACAGCTTAAAAGAACCTCATGCGGGCGCCAAAGGTATATACCTGCCGTTTGACAAGAGATTTATTAATGGCGGAACTATAATTCATGAGGTATTTGCTAAAGCAGGGTTTACACATGAGAAATGTACGGTCTTTGAGCGCATCTTTGAAAAGTTTTGCAGACATAATGCCGGTCGCAAGACAAATAATTTCATAAAACTCCCCGACAAGATGCTGCTGGGAGAAGAAAAGCTGTATTATGACGAGGTCGTCATTGCGAAGCCAAAGTTTATTGACCTCGCCGAAGCGATTACGAGGCGTGATTATTCAGAAGAACAAAACGAAGAGAAAAATCCGGGAGATTCCGGGGATCCATCTTTCTCAAATAAGGAGGTGCAAAATTTTGCTGACAATATGCCGGTCGGTATCCATAAGATAACGCCCGACGGTATTATCACACATGTTAATCAGTATGAATTAAAATTGCTCGGCTATTCGCAAGAAGAAATGATCGGCAAATCAATTTTTGATTTTATAGTACTGGAGCAAAGGGAAAAAGCCGAAAAGCGGCTGGAAGCAAAATTGCGAGGGGGGGGCTCGCAAAAAACAGAAGACAGATGGTATGTAAGAAAAGACGGAACTAAAATCATTGGCGCTACAAATGATATTGTAATAAGGGATAAGGATGGCAACCCCGTCGAGATAATAACGGCATTTCGGGATATTACCGAGAGCAGGATGCAGGAGAACCGTATACGCACTATACTGGAGGAACTCCCGGCCGTGGTAATCTACAAAGAGTTTGACGGCAAAGCAATGAGGACAAGATACGCGAACACCAGATTCTATGAACTGCACGGGCTGGATTCGGAAAGGCATAGCGTTGAGGGCCTGACCGATTTTGAGATCTACGAAAAATTCGGATTAGGCCCGTCGTATAAGTGGGAGAAATATGCGGATGACGACATGCGGGTGTATAGAGGAGAAGTTACTATATATACACAGGAAGCGATGGGTTATGATAAGACGATTTTCGTAAAGGTGAGCAAAAAACGCGTGGGAAATGGAGTTTTGTGTATTTTCGCTGATATAACCGAGCTCAAGATGGCAGAGCAGGTTTTGGAGAAAAAACGAAACGAGTTAGAACTTGAACTGGAGGAACGCGCAAAAGAGCTGAAGCAACACGTCAAGATGGCTGCGATCGGTGAGATGGCTTCAAAGATAGCGCACGATATTAGAAATCCATTGACAGCCGTAATTGCGAGTGTCACAGCGGCGAAGAACGAGATAGAGGAAGGACAAGACATAACGAATGTTTCGAAGTTCCTGGATCTGGCTAAGCACGCCGCACAACTGGTCGATGATTTTGTGGAGAAACTATTAGATTTTTCGCGTCTCGGGCTGAGGAAAATTAAGCTTTCTCCCGTTTCCCTGGGTGAAGTATTAGGAGGGGAAGGAGGGAGTGTAGAAAGTTGCGCGAATATAATCGAAAGATTTAAGATTACACTATCAACACACGGCCTGGACCAGGAAGCGGGGGTTTTGGCAGACAGAACGGAGCTTATTCGGGTATTCATGAATCTTATTACCAATGCCTGTCGTGCTATGGGCGGTGAGGAGGTCAGATCTCTAGACATAACGCTTTCCGTGGATCGAGAGAAAGGCCTTGCGTCAGTTTCGGTTACCGATACAGGCAAAGGTATAGATCCGGAGAACATGGAAAAAATATTTGATCCTCTCTTTACAACTAAAATGTCCGGAGAGGGCACCGGGTGGGGGCTGGCGACAGTAAGAGGGATCGTCAAGGAACATAACGGAACAATAGAGGTAGAGTCCACGCCGGGGGAAGGGGCAACATTCAAAATTACAATACCTCTTGTCAGGGAGCAACCTGCCATAAAGGAGGTTACTCGGGTTATTAAGCCGTCTGATCTGCCAAAAGCGAAAACCGCCGGCAAGATAGAAACCGTTCTGGTTGTAGATGATAGCAACGATCTAACGGTGCTTTGGAAGTTCCTTTTGAAAAAGCTTAATATCGAAGCCGTTACCGCCGGGGATAAGGATGAAGCCTTGCGACTTATGGAAAAAAGATCATTTGATGCTATCATTACGGACATAAAAATGAAATCGGCGGAGGAAGGTTTTGAGCTCGCCGTAGAGGCGCGATCAAGGGGCTTTACCGGTCCTATCGCCGTATTCACCGGATTTGGCGAGGATGCCCCCGGTGTGAAGCGTTTGAGAGATGAAGGAATTGTAAGCCGGGTGATAGAGAAAACGGGGAAAGTATTACAAAATGCGGATCACATTAAGAGCATTATCGATGAATTAGAGGACATAAAAGGTGTCCCTCCGGAGAAAGATGTTATTGACAATTACATGGCGGCCATTAAAAGCAAGCGGAAAAGTATCTTTGATGAAGAGTTTGTCGTACATGAAAGCGCTTTCAGGCACGATCTAATGACACCGTCAACTACTGTAATCGGATTTATTAGTGTTTTTAAAGAATCCCAGGAATTGGAAAAGGAGTTAATAGAAAACCTGACAGACATGAGTCAAAAGCTATCAGTTTTTGTTGCTAAGGTGAGAGAATTTTCTGACAAAATAACCGGCAGCAGGGAAGAAGCAGTTAACTTTATATCTGGGGTCATTAGGGTTTACAGTGAGATGCTGGATGTTCTCAGAAACATCAGCGAAGAAAGTAAAGTTGTTAAGGCACAGCTGGAAGATCAGCCGATGAAGGACGCAATTGAAAAGATCGAAACGATCGAAAAGGCAGCTTCTGCAGCGATCGGCATGGTGGAAGAATTTTTACACAGATCTGAACAACGTTTAAAATTATTAGAAAGAAAGAAAGAGGTTCGAGGGAGAACAATAAGGGAGGTAAAAACCGTTCTGGTAGTAGACGATGAGGAGAGCTTTAGAAAGGTTTGGGAGATTGTTTTAGGCGAGCGTAAAGATAAATATGGAATTGAAATCATTACCGCTGGAAGTATGGATGAGGCTATGCGCATCATAGATGAAAAGGGTGTGAGCTCGTTTGATGCGATCGTCGCCGATCTGGACATGGAAAAGGGTGAGCATGAAGCGGGATTCAAGATCGCCGTAAAGGCGAGGTCAAAAAAATTCAAAGGACCTATCGCTATATTTACTGGGCATCGTGAAGAAGAGGCCAGAATAGAGCTTAGAGTTAAGCGTCTTCACGACGAGGGTATTATAAGTATATTTAAGACTAAAGGGTGGATGTCGAGCAAAAATGAGACAATTGTAGAGGAGATTATTAATGAACTGAGGAATGTAGAAATCCCTGATCCGGATGAAGGTGCTGTTAAAACGTATGAAAAAGCCATTGACAGCAAAAGGGAAAGCATTTTTGATGAAGAGGAGGCGGAAGGCGAAAGAAGGGCAAAAGAGCTTTTGGAGAAGAGTGAAGAAGAATTCAGGAAGAAGCGGGAAGGAGAAGCCAGAAAAGAAGCGGCATCAAAGGGAGCGCTGCCTAAACCTGAGAAAAGTGTAGATATTCGAATAATTATTCAAGAAGGGAGACTTTCTGAGTTATCCGAAAAAACGAAAGCTTCAGAACTTCAGATAGCTTCAGCCGAAAAGGTCGCCCTGATATACGGCAGTAATTACGCGGAAGGGATGAAGAAACTCAAGGCCGTTGGTTTTAATGGTTGTATTGTATTCGCCAAGGATAAAGATGAGCTTAAGGGACTTCTGGCCTCAGGCGAGCACTTCGATGTTATAATAAACACGACGAACGAAAACCTTGAAGAGCTTATAAAGAAAATACTGTCCGGCTTGGACAGCCCACCGGTCGTAGATGATATCGACGATACACACCACCTCCAGGACACCCTGCTCACAATCTGCGCATAATCTCAATTTTATCTTTACCTTTTTCTTCTTGTGAGAGATAATACCTCTATTGTATCATGACTTAACCTGCTGTAGGAGGGGCAGTTATGGCAGATGGGCATATCCCCCGTGGATTCACAGGAAGAGAAGAAAATTATATAGCGAGATAAAAAATTTTATGACCCGCGAAGGGATTATTATAGCGGTGTTTTCAGTAGTGGCGATTATTATATTCCTGTTCGCTTCCTATCAGGCGAGGCGGGTAAATAATCTATTCGATGAATATGTAGGTAAAGACACGGATATGTCAAAAGTAAAGCAGAAGATCAAAAAGTACCTAGAGCCAAGGTCAAAGTAGAGTCCCGCGCCCACCTTAACCTTTACATCCCCTTCTAATATACGATATACTATGATATAAGAAGAAAACAAACTTTCTTTGATTTGAAGAGCAGGAGGACTAAATGGGAAAGCCGCCAAAACCGATAGTAAATGCGATGCTTGTCTGTGACAAAGTAATAACGGAAACGGGTACAAACAAGAAGAGCTTGATCGGCATCTTTGAAAACATCAATGCATATAAATTTCCGTGCATACATCATTTTTTAGCGGTATATATAAAGCTTACAGATGCAAACGGAAGATATAAGTTTCGTCTGGAGCTGGTAGACCTGGAAAATGACTCTATTGTCGGAAAAGCGGAAATGCCGAAAGAAGTAGAAATAAACGATCCTCTCAGGACCCATGATCTCGTTTTTAATTTAGTGGCGCTGAAGTTCGCGCGCCCGGGAAAATATGAGTTCCGGATCTTCGCAAACGATGAAATTTTTGGGCAAAAGACATTTCTAGTCAACAAGGCAAATGAAAGACCACAGGAGATTGGATAAGTCAAAATAAAAAGAGGATAAAACAATGAAAAAGGTATTATCCTTATTTGTCGTGATGTCGCTGTTTACAGGTTTTAACGCTGCCCACTCACAGCCGGATATGGACAGCGCTACAAGGGAGGTGGACCGTCCGGTTTTCGAAAAAGCCGAAGAAGAACTAACAACTGTGCCTAAAAAGCCGAAGATCACGATAGAAGGACAGGTCGAAAAATTAGAAGGGCTCGCTGATAGTGAAGAGAGCGAGGACGAGGTTCGTCCTGAAAAACCGGCTAAAAACAAGTGTGCGTTTTAATCTTTGCCATTCTGAGCGAAATCAATATACTATAGCTAAAGACATAGTGTGAAGACGGGAGGAAGGATGAAAAAATTTTTACTGGTCATTTTATGCGGCTTGATGTTTACATGTGTAGCTCATGGTGAGTCCGACTTTTACCGCCAGTGGTATGATTACTGGTATTCGATAGGAGATGAATCGGGCAAAGAAGCGAAGAAATACGACCCCGATACAAGTTATAAAAAATATGAAACGGAGAACATTCAGCCAAAATATGATGAACTCCAGGCCGTGGTGGAATATAAAAAGGCGGAGGAATATCTAAAAGCATCAAAAGAAGGGTTTTATGCCGGATACCGTTCGGGATACTACAGGGAAAAAGAAAAAGAAATAGTAGCAACGATAGAGGAAAAGTCTAAAGAGGATGTGCGCATATACAATTTTAAATTCGGCAAGATGAGAAGCGGAGAAGATTTTGTTGTTACGGAAGAGATTCGGGACGTGAAGGTGCCCACGACCGAGGGTGAGAAAAATTATTTCGGATATACTTTTGATTATACCGATAACCGTGCCAGCGATAATTTGGTAGTCGTTATTACCTTGCCTGGAAAACCTAAGAAGGATTTAGGGCCGAACTTTTACCCAAGCACTAACAGCGTTATCTCGCAGCATGTAATACCTCTTGGAAGCGGCCATTTCGGCAATAAATGGTACTTTTCAAAAGGCGATCTTACGGGAAAGTTTCGTTTAGCTGTTTACATAGGGAACAAATTGATTCAAAGAATCTGGTTCGAGGCTTCTGAATAGGGCAGGCAGGGGGCCTTGACACTAATAAAAAAAATCGTATAGTAGTTTCATGTGCAGCATATCCGCTTCATGCGGGGCGAGCGTAGCACAATGGTAGTGCAGAAGCCTTCCAAGCTTCCTACGTGGGTTCGATTCCCATCGCTCGCTCCATTAATTTTGCCTACCGGAAACACAATAAAATTAATAAGAGATCAATCGCTGGGGCGATTGATCTCTTATCCTTTCGTCGAAAATCCATAAAAAGTAAACTTTTTTGAATTTTCTCCTCAAGAATATTGAGCGAGGATGGGGATTGCACGGAAAGAGGGATAATCGAAATTGCCCATCGCTCGCTCCACTTTTAAAATTTCTTGGCCGACAACATAGAACACAGGCCAAGACTCCTTCACATAGCCTCTTAGGCTAGCACGGTGTGGGCCTTCGGCCGGTCTTTTGTGGACAACGGCCGCCTTCGGCCCCTCGAGCTTTGCTCTCGGGCTCAAATATGTATTCCAACCTGGTTAGATCTGGCAGGTTAAAAAAAATGATTTTCCCCTTGACATAAAAAACTTTTTTGATAGAATCTATATTCCAACATCTCGTATTATTAGAGAATATATTTATAATAAACTTTCTCAAGACGCTGACGCAAGTCAAGCTATTGGGGGAGTTTAGTGTCATTTTTAGAGGGTACGTACGATTATTTTTGGTCCGAGAAAATGGCCCATGTAGCTCAGCTGGTAGAGCACATCCATGGTAAGGATGGGGTCGCCGGTTCGATTCCGGCCGTGGGCTCCATTGACAGAAAAGGCCCTGGATGGTGCAGGGATGGGCAACTTGAAGGTTTAAGGAGGTAAAGATGGCCAAGGCAAAATTTGAAAGAACAAAACCGCACATAAACATCGGGACGATAGGTCACGTTGACCACGGCAAGACAACACTTACCGCGGCGATCACGATGTATCTAGCCCAGAAGGGGCAGGCGG
>JBDRIH010000044.1:0-5528 GCA_043816025.1 Candidatus Omnitrophota bacterium | reverse complement strand
CATAAATCAAAAATTGTACCTTTTCAAATTTAAAATTGCAAACGGTACATTAGGGGAGGATTTGAAGGTCTTTGATATTTAGCTGGATGGAGTCTATTCCGGCCCAGCTGTTGATCGAAGGCGTGTAAGCGAGGTTTATGCTGTCACCCGGCCTGGGTCGCTTTATCTCGTTCTTTTTGAACGTCACTGCTTCGCAGGTGAGGTTACCGCAGGTGGCCAGGAACTTAAAACCGTTCCTGCCTATGTCGCGCGGCGTATTCTTTACCTTTAAGTCGCCGGTTGAAAAAACCGGTTCGGCGTTGCCTGGACCGTACGGCATAAGCATGCCGAGTTCGTCAATAAGCTTCACGCCTATGTGGGAAAACGGCACACTAAGATCTATCTTGAGTTCCGGCACAATACCCTCTTCACCAAAAAAATATTGATCCGCTACTTCGTTCAGGCTTCTGGCAAACTCTTTGACGTTCTCTTTTTTGATCCTTACGCCACAGGCCTGTTCGTGGCCTCCGAAATCTATCAGGTGTTCGCCAACTTTATCGATGGCCGCAAAAAGGTTGAAGCCGTCTATACTTCTTCCTGAACCTTTGCCTTTGTCGTCTTCCAGGGCTATCAAGATGGCGGGTTTATGGTATTCTTCTGTCAGGCGCGAAGCGACTATTCCGATAACCCCCTGGTGCCAGGCGTCATCCGCCAGGACGATGACCTTTTCTTTTTCAAGGTCTATCTCTTCTTTCACCCTGGCGAGGGCCTGTTTTAATATATTTTTTTCGATCGCCTGACGGTTCCTGTTTTCCTTATCAAGTACACGCGCAAGCTCGCGCGCTCTGGCGTCATCTTCGCACATGAGTAGCTCCAGGGCCACGTTGGCGGACCCGACCCGGCCCATAGCGTTTATGCGCGGCCCCAGGGCAAAACCTATATGACGGCAGGTGAGCTTATCCTGGGTTACCCCTGCCACATCCATAAGGGCTTTTAGCCCCGCTTTTTCGGTTTGCCTCAGTTTTTTAAGTCCACTTTTCGCCAGTATGCGGTTCTCTCCGTTAAGCGGAACGATGTCCGCTATGGTCCCGAGCGCGACCAGGTCTAGATGCCTGTCCGCAAGTTCTTCCCTGCCTTTCATGAGGGCCCGGGCAAGCTTATAGGCCACGCCGACACCCGCCAGATAATTAAACGGGTAGGGACAGTCCTTCTGATGGGGATCGATTATAGCGCAAGCAGGCGGATGGACGTCGTGTTTTACTTCGTGATGATCCGTCACGATCACGTCTATACCGTAATCATTCGCGCATTCTATCTCTTTTACCGAGTTGATGCCGCAATCCACCGTGACTATGAGCTTAACACCGTGTTCCCTGGCCAGCGCCACGGCTCTTATATTAAGCCCGTATCCTTCTTCAAGCCGGTTCGGTATAAACGTCTCGTATTTCGCGCCCAGCGTAGCAAAGATATCGGCCAGAAGAGCCGTTGAGGTTACCCCGTCGACATCGTAGTCGCCGTAAATCAGGATCTTTTCCCCTTTTTCCACGGCCTTCTTTATCCTGTCCACTGCCTGGGTCATGCCTTTCATGATAAACGGGTCAGGACAGGAAGAGAGCTTACCAAAAAGAAAGTCCTGGGCCTGTTCGGGCGTGCTGATATCGCGGTTGACTAAAAGCTGGGCGAAAACGGGCGATATCCCCAGGGCGCTGCTCAGCACCTTCTGTAACCTAGGATTGGCTTTGTGCGGTTTCCAGATCATTTTTTTCTGGTTTTCCTTAATCGGTAACCCCGCAGGGTTCGACGTGAACGATGACATCCCTTACATTCGGCATCGCCTTACAGATATGTCTCTTGATATTTATGGTAATCTGATGGGCCTTTTCGACGGTTTGACTGGAGTCAACGCCTATAATGACCTCAATAAAAAACTCTATGCCGGTCTTCCTTACCATTATTCTCTTCACTTCTTTGACGCCCGCAACCATCATGACCGTCTTCTCTATCTTTCGCCTGAGTTCCTCGGGCGGGGCCGCGTCCATCAACTCGTCATAAGCCATATGAAAAGTCTCGACCCCCATCTTGATTATGAAGCCGGCCACGATTATACCCGCAAGCGGGTCCATGAAAGTCTTGCCAAGCTTGGCCCCGGCGATACCGATAATCGCCGCGATCGACGAGAGGGCGTCACTCCTGTGGTGGTAAGCATCCGCTTTCAAAGAGACACTGTTTATCTTTTTTCCCGCGGAGATTACGCGCCTGTAAGTGAATTCTTTTACGCAAATGGAAATAATGCCCGCGATCAGGGCGATACTTCCCGGTTCGGTTATGTTGCCGGTGATCAATACCCGTGCAGAACTGTAGGCTATCCCGAGGCCGACAAGGATAAGAACCAAAGACACGATCTTCGCCGCAATCGACTCCGCGCGACCGTGCCCGAAAGGGTGATGCTCATCAGCGGGTTTTTCTGCGATCTTGAACCCGACGAGAACCCCCACACTGGTCAAGGCGTCGCTGGCCGTATGAAACGCGTCGGCGATCATGGCCTGGGATCTTCCGAAGATGCCGGCAAAAAGTTTTATCGCGAAAAGCAGGATATTGCTTAATATACCCAGCCAGGCGCTTTTTTGCCCGATCTCGTAGTCGTGGTTATGGGCGTGTGTCATTGTGGACTATCTTCGGACGACTTTTCTTCCCGGCCAGTCAATGAGTAGCGGGCTGGCAATAAATATGGACGAATATGTACCTACCACCACACCGACCATGAGGACAAAAGAAAAATCGTTGATAACTTTCCCGCCGAAGATATACAGCGCAAGAACGACAAGCAAGGTCGTCAGCGACGTCAGTACCGTACGCGAAAGCGTCTGATTTATGCTTGTGTTTATTATTTCGTCCTGTCCGGCCTTGCGCATGAACTTCCTGTCTTCTCTTATGCGGTCGAAAAGTACTATCGTATCGTTTATAGAATAACCTACTATAGTTAGAAGCGCCGCTATAACGGGCAGGGAGATCTCGCGTCCGGTAAGCGCGATCATACCCAACGCCACCAAAACGTCATGGATCAAAGCTATTATAGCGGTTATGGCAAACCTGAACTCAAAACGGAAAGATATATAGAGACATATACCTACCATCGCAAATAGCAGGGCCTTTATCGCCGCCCTTCTCAGGTCCGCGCCCACGGCGGGGCCGACGGCCTCCACCCTCATAACTTCAAAAGACCCGTCCCCAAACTTCTCGGTAAGACCGGTAATAATCTCTTCTGTCTTCCCGCTGAAGGATCTGACAATAACCTCTTTGCCTTCACCAAACTGCTGGATCGCGGATTCACCCAGTCCTATGTCGCCAAGAACTCCCCTGACCTGCTCAACGGACACGAACTCGGTGAACTTGAACTGCTGCAACGTCCCTCCGGTGAAGTCGATCCCGTAATTCCTGTTCCCCCTGTGGATAAAAAGAGACATCCCCAGAACGATCACCAGGATCGAGACAGTGTACGCCAGTTTACGGATCTTCACAAACTGGATGTTCGGCTGGCTGAAAAACTGCATCATGGGAAGCCTCTGCATATTGGGCCTGTTCACCGTGATGATGTCCAGTATAAGACGCGTTACCGCAAGCGCCGTAAACATACTGGCTATAATACCAATACTTAAAGTAGTGGCGAACCCCCTGACGGGACCCGTACCAAACTGAAAGAGTATGAGCGCCGTGATAAGCGTTGTCACGTTGGCGTCCAGAATGGTCCAGAAAGCCTTGTCGTAACCGGCGTGAATCGCGGCTCTTAAGGATTTGCCGAGTTTGGATTCCTCGCGTATCCTCTCAAAGATAAGCACGTTAGCGTCGACGGCCATACCGATCGTAAGAACAAGACCGGCTATACCGGGAAGCGTGAGCGTGGCGCCAAAATATGACAGCGCCCCCGTTATGATCAATATGTTAAGGATAAGAGCAAAATCCGCTATTACGCCGGCAAAGAGGTAATATGCCGCCATAAATATGAGGATGCATAGCCCGCCGATTATGATGGCCCTTATGCCTTTCTCAACCGAATCCTTACCGAGAGCCGGACCGACACTCCGTTCCTCGATAATCTCAACCGGAGCGGGCAGAGCACCGGCCCTTAATATAAGGGCGATGTCCTTGGCTTCCTGAACGGAAAAGTTGCCGGTTATCTGGGCTCTTCCGGAAGGTATCCTCTCGCGTATGACCGGGGCCGTGTAAACCTCGCCGTCAAGGACTATAGCCAAACGTCTGCCGGTATTCCTGCCGGTGACATCGGAGAAGATCTCCGCGCCTTTACTGTTTAGCTCCAGAGAAACGTACGGCTGGCCGAACGCCTGCTCGCTAAACTCGGTGGTGGCGTCAATAAGCATATCTCCCGTCAGCACAACTTCGTTATCGATAAGAAGCGCTTCGTCTTTGCCCTCTCTGTTCTTCATGTTTTTAAGCTGGTAGTTTTCGACCTCTTCTCCCGCAAGCGCTTTCTTGAGAAGTTCCGGGTCTTCCCCTACAAGCCTGAATTCCAGATGAGCGGTCCGCCCTATGATCTCCTTGGCCCTTTTTCTGTCGGTAATGCCAGGGAGCTGAATAAGCAGCCTGTTGTTTCCCTGCAGCTGGATAACGGGCTCCAGGACGCCAAACTGGTCTATTCTGTTGCGTATAACCTCAAGGGCTCGCTGCGGCGCGTCTTTAGCCTCGTTCGGTGAGAGCTTGGAAGTATCCACCTCAAGTATAAGGTGCATGCCACCCTGCAGGTCCAGACCCAGATTTAACTTGCCCTCCTGGGTTATATTGCCTTCTTTGTCATGGACGTCAAGAGGCGGATACGAAAACCATATCGCAAGCGCCGCAATCAATACAACTAAAACACTTTTCCATTTGAGTTTTTTCCACATATCTCCGGCGATCCTCCCTCTTTAGCGAATCGTATTTTTCAAACTCATCATTCACTACTTAACAACTTCGGTCTTTGTTTTCTTGAGTCTGCCTATGGAACCCTTTTGGACCTTTATCCTGGTATTGTCATCGATACGCAAAGTAACCACATCATCCTGTATGTTGACGATAGTACCGTATATGCCGCCCGACGTGACGACGTCGTCATTCTTGGCCAAAGCGCCAAGCATTTGCGCGTGTTCCTTCTGGTTTTTTTTCTGCGGGCGGATCAATAGAAAATAAAAGATGACGAATATGAGCACTATCGGCAAGAGGCTCAGTAATGGACTCTGCTGGGATTGTGCCGGCCCTGCCGCCTGGGCGGTTTGTGCAAACGCTAAAGTTAACATGTGTAGCTCCTTTCTTGTGTATTGTGCATAGCAAACGACCTCATGACTAACTATCTTATGCTGCTATGCATTATTACCGTATCGGCTAAGGAATTGTTTATAGAACTCCTCAAAGCGGTTTTCCCGTATTGCCTCCCGGGAAATTTGTATAAGTTTAGCATAAAAATATATATTATGCAAAGATACTAATCTTAATCCCAGAAGTTCGCCCGTATTCAAGAGATGCCGGATATATCCCCTTGTATGATTCCGGCACGTAAA
>JBDRIH010000043.1:0-6862 GCA_043816025.1 Candidatus Omnitrophota bacterium | reverse complement strand
GCTGGCAAACACCCCGTCAAGGAATGAAAACTTTAAGCTCTTTTTTACCTGGCCTCTACCGGTTTTTTTCATATTCTGCGCCCCTATCCTCTTATTATACACTCCGGGAGAATTAGAAGTCAAAGTGGGAAATATCAATGCAAAAGCAGCCGTGCGTTCCTCCAACTTTCAAGTCACCCTTCATGATGGCACTTCTATTGGGGAAAGATCACTCAGGGTTTGCGGGGATGGCCTGGGGTCAATCCCTGACATGTAACATGTTGAGCAATCTTGTCATGTGTCAAGGGCTGACCCTATAATTCTCACTTGAAAACAAAAAAATTACACGATAAAATATTAAAGCATGGCTATCAAAACAATTTTACTACTAATAATTTCAAACATCTTCATGACCTTCGCCTGGTATGGTCATTTAAAACATAAGAGTGCGCCTCTTTTTATAGTAATCTTAATAAGCTGGCTTATAGCATTTTTTTGAATATTGTTTCCAAGTACCGGCCAACCGTTTAGGCCATGGTACATTTACAGTCGGGCAACTCAAAACAATACAAGAAGTCATCACGCTAACCGTATTCTGTGTTTTCTCTGTCCTATATCTTAAGGAAGAAATCCGATGGAATTATATTGTGGGTTTCTCATTGATGGCGGGAGCGGTTTTCTTTATATTTAAAAAAATGGTGATCCCACCACCATTTACCTAAAATGTATATGGCGGAGAAGGAGGGATTCGAACCCTACTCACATAAGTTATTTAAATTATAGGTTTATATATTGGCTAAAAGCCGGCGTGTCAGGATTGTGTTATAAAATTTAACTTTCTGTAGGATGTTTCTCATCATTAGTCTAAGTGGGGTCTAAAGGGTACAGGTGTGGGTTTGCAATTGGGTACAGTTATGGGTTCAATTTGATAAACGGTACTGTTTGTAGTTTTTCCTTATTCTCCATATGTCCATTATGACTACACCATCTAAACTTTCACATTAAACCCAATATTGTGTATAATGTTTCACTATAACCCGAACAAAAGAGAAAAACAGTAGCAGCATTCCTTCTTTTTCTTTCTTGTGCTCCTGTGGAAACTGTGGATACCGCGGAAAATAAACAAAAAATTTTTATCAAAGAAATAAACCTTTATATGGATTACAATCAGTGGTATGAAGATATTTATCCGCGTTTATCAGGCTGCGGATTGTGGCTGAGGGGCGGGGAAATAAATACGCTGGATAAAGACGAATTTGAAAAAAGATTTTTCCGTGTACTTTTTGTCAGGTTGTCTACTTACAGAGATACGGCAGGGTCTTTTACTCATCAGCTTTTATATCAGATCGCAGCGGATATCGATTATGTTTTTCCGGATATAGCTTACCTCCCACCGCCAAAAGACGCATTAATTTTTAAAAAAAATAATGTGCCGTGGCTTTTGGGAACAAACACAAGGTTTGGGCCCGAAAAGTTTTCACTTATTGCTTTTTCCAATTCTATTGTTCAGGAAGTAATTAACATAGCTTCCTTTCTCAAGAATTCGAATATTCCTTTAAGCAGGGAGGAAAGAATGAAAAGGGAGGATATACCACCAGTCATACTTGGCGGGGCTAACGCAATATTTACAAGTTCAATCTGGGGTAAACACGCACTGATTGACGGTATTTTTACAGGTACAGCTTCCGGAAATATACGCAAAATATTTGAACTCTGCGCTGAATCTTATATGGAAGGTATGACTAAAGTGGAACTTTTCAGCCGGCTTAATAAGATCCCGGGTTTTTATTCAACAGCCTTGCCGGCACCAAATCATAAAATGCCGGAAATGAAATGTGTTTCAGAAGATGCCCTTTACGAAGAAAACACGGTATATCTCAAAAACGGAATAGTACCATATCTGGAAACAGGCATGGGAACAGGGTATCTTGAGATAAGTTCCGGATGCCGGGCTTTTTGCAGTTTCTGTTCCGAAAACTGGACAAGAAAACCTTATAAAGAAACAGATGTTTCAACACTACTGGACAGGGCTTTGTCCATGAAAGCTGAAATGGGTCTGGAAAGGGTAGATGTATTCAGTTTTAATTTTAACATGTATAAGCAGTTTTACACTCTTCTTCGCGGTCTTACAGCTGTTTTTAACGATGTAAATTTAAAAAGCCAGCGGTTTGATATGCTTGCCGGAGAAAAACTTATGGTTGAATATCAGCAGGCATCCGGGAAAAATATATACAGCTGCGGTTTGGAAGGCATATCAAACAGACTGCGGAAATATTTAAACAAGAACCTGGATGAGGAATTGTTTGTTAAAAGTGTAGAGCTGATTTTCAGGATACAGGCCCGTGAACTCAAGATTTTTTTGCTTTCTACGGGCATGGAAGATGAGGAAGACTTTAAAGAATTCAGAACCCTTTTAAAACAGATAGAAGGAGCTGGTAAAAATGTCCGCACAAAAGTGTTGTTTTCAGTAACTCCGCTGATTAGATTCCCATGGACACCTCTTGAATTTGATACCTCCTGTCCTCCACAGACGCACATAAAAACAATAAAGACGCTGGACAGTATTATCAAAGAACACGGTTTTGAATCTCGCAGCGCTATGGACGCGAACGAATATTTCGTATCGCAGTTATTGGTAAGATCCGCAGATTGGCGGATTAGAGATGTCCTTCTAAAAACACTTGAAGAAACAGGGTTTGTATATTATAGAGGCATATCCGGTAAGTTTTATAATTCGCTAAACAGACATCTGGTTAACGCGGGGATAAAACCCGAAGATATGTTTCGTGGGTTTACGCTTAAAGAGAGTTATGAAAAACCCTGGGCAGTAATTAACACAGGTATTAGGAGAAAAGCTCTCTGGGACATATATCAGAAAAATACTTCTTTTCAGGAGATTAGTACTTTTCTGAGTAGACTCAAAATTGACAAACCGTCGTTTTCCATACAGGAATACCGCGAAGAAATGAAAAAAAAGAAAGAAAATGAAATAAATATTAATTTTCACGTTAATATCAAAGATAAGGCCAGGGGTTTTCCGCGCAAGTATTTTGGAATTGCTCTAACCAGGGCCTTAATGAAAACAGATTCCGCCTTAATCCCTTACTTCAACCGTTATGTTTCATCTTTATGGGAAGAAGATAGCACGGCGCCTGTATGGATAACAGGTGATGATCTTATAACCCTGTGCTGGGACAGAAAAGCCGTATCTTTGCTCGAAAAACTCAGAAATGATCCTGAACTACTTAAACGCATTAATACACATCTCAATTATTGGGGCAATGCGGGTGCCAATATTGTTCCGGCTGATAAAGATAAAACTGTAAGCGTAGAACAGTTCAGGTTTAGTATAAACGCGCCATACCATTTTGACGGGACAAATTATTTTAAAAAAAGAAACCTGAACTATATCATGTATAGAAACACTTGTGCCGATGCTTCTGACACGGCTGAAACGGTTCAAGGGAAAGATGTAAAGCAAGAAAAAAAATCCTATACCTTAAAATTCACGAATGATTCTTTAAAAAAGAAAATTCTTTTGCGATGCGGCATTACTTTAATCGAAACACAAAATTCTTTTTCCAATAAAACCGTCCGGACATTAATTGTCATACACCCCGGTCCGAAATTTCTTATTGAACAGTTCCTGAAAGAAGCCTTCATTCTCCCCCATAAAAACGACCTAATAAAAATCCACACTTCATCCCAAAGAATTTAGCCTCACAATTTACGGGAAGATTAAGGGACGTTTCTTATTTTAAGCTCAGACCCGTCCCTACCCCCCCTACAGGAAGGTTGTCCACGCCGTGGACCATGTTAGGATTAATGAGGTCCGATCCCCTAATTATACATTCTGCCTGTTCTTGTTATGTTTCTATTTTATACAAATACGTTTTCCTTCTCAATAAATAGTGTCTATTTTATAACAATGGCGGAGAGGGAGGGATTCGAACAGATACTATCTCCCTAAGCCTTATAAGGCCTGTGTTTCCGCCTATAAGTTGTTATATTTAAATATGTTATGTGGTTTACTCCCCCTCTATATACAACTTTTGTACAGTTTCAACTTATATGACTATCAATTTGTTTGCTCTTCATCGTATATTTACAAAAGCTCTTAACACCGTTTATGAAGTTGATCCTACACCTGCGCTGTTCTCAAAACCCCAAGACACTATCTCTTTTTTCCATATCCCCCTCCGTTTTTAAAGACAGACTATATCTTCAGGGTGGTACAAAGAAAGAAAGACAAGCATGTAATCCCTCAGGTGGCGCGTAAGAAGGAAGTTATACCTCACGTGTTCCCTGCCGTTCTCACCGAGCTTTTTGGCGTACGCCCTGTTACTCAGGAGCTGTTTTATGGAATATGCCGCGCCGTCCACCGAATTGCACAAAAGCCCCGAGTATCCGTTCTTGATCTGGAGGGGTATCCCTCCCACATTAGACGCGACGACCGGCTTGGCTTTCCATAGCGCCTCCGATATTGTGAGACCGAACCCTTCTTTGAGGGATTTCTGGAGTATTACGTCAGAGCCCGACTGAAGAGCGTTTATATCTATATCGTTCTGCGACAGGAGAAGAATGTGTATGTCGGGGTCTTTCTGCGCTTCCTCTCTCACCTCGTCGAGTACCTGCTGTCCCTCGGGGTCGTCGGAAGCGGTCCCTCCGGCCAGGACGAGACGGCTGTCGATATGTTTTTTTACCTGCTGGTAAGCTTTAATAACACCGACCGGATCTTTGAGACGGTCAAATCTCGATATCTGGGTTATAACGGGTTTATCTCGCGGAACTTCATATTTACGGAACACGGAGTCCACGATATCCTGCGGAAGCTCCTTGTTCTTATCGCTCAGGGGATCGATAGACGGCGCTATCAGGAACTGTCTTATGGGAAGTTGACGCGAAAAACTTGGAGCCGAAAATATCGCTGAGTCGTAACGAAAAATAAAGTCCTGAAGGAATTTCCATACCGTGGGATCCGGGGTCGAGACATCCACGTGGCACCGCCACAGCCATTTGTTCTGCGTACGCCTGTTTATAAGCGTTATGGGCTGCGGGTCGTGTATGAAAACTATATCGCCCCAAATGTCCATTTCCTGCTCGTTGCGGCGGCCCGTCTCGAGAAACACCTCGAAGTCGTCCACGGTAAGACCTTCATCTTTCCCGTGCAAAGCGTTATGGAATTTTTTGGTAACGTCGAAAAACTTGCCGCCTCCCTTTATCACGTCCCATCTTGTCTCCACGCCGAGCTCTTTAAGCAGAGGTACCATACGGTTAAGTATCTCGGCCACCCCTCCGCCTACGGCCGTGGAATTAACGTGCTGTATCTTTTTACCTTTCAGCTTCTCGGCGAGTATGCGAAGGTCGTCTACTATGAATTTTCCAACTATCGGAATGTAATCTTTTATTTTCATCATATTATTTTTTCGTCCTTTCGCTGATCATGCCGATTATCTGCCCCCTCAGGTCTTCCAGGGTATAAGCGTAAGGGTCGAGCTTTGATATCTTATCGGCCGTCGCTTTATCTCCAACTGAAGTCTCTATCCAGAACGAAAAGTCGTTGTTGCCCTTTTCCAGCCTGAGGCGCGCTTCAAAGATATGAAAGTATATCGAGCTTATGGTAACCTTCTTCAGTTCCTCCACGAATTCATCGAGATCACGGGCCGTATGTTTCGTGGGGAAAATAAAACTTACAGACTTTACAAAATAGAATTCCTCCCCTTTATGCGCGGTCCTGGATCCGGCCGTAGGATCCTCTTTGAGATATTCCTCTATAGCCGAGACTATGACGGCGCGGAGGGTTTCTATGGTCGAGAATTCCACCGTATCGATGCTCGCGAGTTTTTCTCCCAGCCTGTACTCTCCCAGCACTTCCGTAACCCAGTAAGCGAAATCGTTCGGAGGTTCCGGCGCGAGATGCTGGTGCTGCTGCAGAAAGCGGTGCGTATGATGATATATTGCCGATGGCGAAACCTCTTTTATCATCTTCAGGAGCTGTTCCAGGTTGTCGGCTTTGAGACCCGTAAGTTCCGGCAGTATCATTCTTGTATAGAATTTAAAAGGCTCTTTCGCTTTTACCTGAGCGTTCATTACCTTTCTCCTTTTTTCATTTCGGTAATGCGGCGTATAAACCCGCGCACTTCGGCGGCGCCCCTGAGATAATAAGGGGCGGCCGATCGGCCGGGCCGGCCTACGAACACGCATATGCCGCCTTTCCCTATCGCCTTAAAAGCATCCTCGTCCGTCCTGTCGTCACCCAGATATACCGGCAGTATTTTTTTTGTAGTCTTTCTCTTTTTCTCTATGAGAAAAAGGGCCGTTCTGCCCTTGTCCCATTTCACAGGAGGCCTCACTTCCCATATCTTTTTCCCCGACGTAACCATGATCTCTTTTTTTGACACGTACGGTGTTGTAACTCTCTTGAGGACCTCTTCGACATCGCCCTCCCTGGAACTTTTTACCATCCTGAAATGAACGCTTACGGTAAGACCCTTGTGTTCTATTATCGTACCTTTTATTTTACGGGACTCTTTTCTGAGCTCTCTGGCAATCCGGCTCATCGTTCTTTTTATTTCCGCGGCCCCCGTCGCCGAAAACTTGATACCTGGTCCTTGTATTTCGAGCCCGTGGTTCCCGGCGTATGTTATCCTTTCAATACCGACCCTCTTCCGTATATCCTTAAGGGACCTCCCGCTTATTATGGAAAGATCTATTCCTGGCGTACGGGCCGCGGCTTTCAGTGTCCGGACCGCTCCGTCGCTCAAATGCGCCTTGTCCGGGTCTCTCCTGATATTGGCCAGGGTGCCGTCAAAATCCAGCATGAGATAAACAGGTCCACCCTCTATCTTTTTGCGGATCACTTTCCATTCGGAGAATAAATGCT
>JBDRIH010000042.1:0-6532 GCA_043816025.1 Candidatus Omnitrophota bacterium | reverse complement strand
GTCATTGGTCGGGCACAAGGGACACGACAGATTACATATATTGCCGGTCTCTATCGATATCTTCGAAGGAAGATACAGAAGTCTTCCGGCGTGCTTCTTCTGGATCGATTTAAAAACGCTGTTCAACGCCCCCACATACATCTTGTTATTCTTTCCCTTTGTAACAATTTCACTAAAGAAACTGAGGCTATTTGGGCCACTCCTACCAGGGCCCCTCCGCCCGGTGTGGATCCTCCCTGTACGGAGTGACCCAAACAGCCTTAGCCGAAATTCACCTCTTTTGTCCTAAAAGTTTCAGACACGCCTCTGCTACGGTTTCCGGATCGATGCCGGTGAGGCACTTATTTTCATACACACATTCCGGCAGTTTAAAACGGTTGTAGCACGGCCTGCACGGAACCTCCCGGGCTTTGATAACCCTGTGTCTGTCCGATGTCGGATACGGCCCGTATATCTTATCATCCACCGGCCCGAAAATCGACACCGTTTTTACTCCAAGGGCGCCCGCTACGTGCAGCGGTCCGCCGTCATTGCAGAGTACCAGGTCGCACTGGCTTAACAAAGCGATGTATTGTTTCAGCGTAAGTGAGTTTTCCACGATCGCAATGTGTTCTTTCATCCCGCCGGCGACATCCCGGCATAAATCCGTCTCGGACGGATCACCGAGTAACGCGATCTTCACACCGTTCGCGGCCAGAATATCCGCAGCGCGCGAAAAGCCTCCAGCGCCCCACCTCTTGCGGGAAGCCTTCCCGCCCCAGCTCGCTCCGCCGCCGGGGATAACCGCGACAATCGCATGGGCGCCCCGGGCGCCTTTTTCTTCAAGAAAGGTCCGGGCCCATTCCAGTGTATCCTCACAGGGGACAAGCTGCATTTCCTTTATCGAGACGGCTTCGCCAATAGGCCTGAGAAGATCAAGGTAATACTCTATCACGTGCCGATCCTCAAACCCCAAAAGGGGCACCTTTTCCGTAAGAAACAGGCCCCTGTTCTTGTAATCCAGACCTATTCTCCTGGGTATACCGGCAAGCGTGAAAAATAGTCCGAATTCACGCGACAGGGTAAAATCAAAAACAGCATCGTACCGTTTGCGCCGCACGACCGAGAACAGTTCATATAAAGCCTTCAGACACCGCAATCTGGACTCGCCCCATAGCTTAACAAAAAAGTCCTTTTCGTAAACAAAAATCTCGTCCACGTCGGGATTGCTCTCCACGATATCCCTGGCCCTGGCATTACACAAGTAGTCTACCGATATGCCCTCTATCTCTTTTTTCAGATTCGCGATGAGGGGCGTGGTAAACAGCACGTCACCGATGCCGAATATGTTGGCGACAAGCACTCTTTTCATGCTTCAGGTCCTGGCTCTCTTTTGTATTAGTTCTTTCACCGCTTCAAATACCGCGTCCGTCGTGACCGCCTTCATACATCTGTAATCATACGGACAGTCGGCATCATAACACGGATCGCACTGCTGGGCTTCGTGAAACACCACGTGTCCATCACCCCACGGCCGCCACCTCTTCGGACTGACGCCGGGGATGTTCCTTGCGAATATCGCGATAACGGGGACTCTCAGCGCGGCCGCCATATGCATAGGACCGGTATCGTTACCGATAAAAAGAACGGACCTTTTAATAAATGCCGCCAGTTCCTTCAGGCTCAGCTCTCCGGCCATATCCAGAACATCCGTGCCCGCTTCGCGTGCGATCTTCCCGGCTAGAACTCTTTCCTCCCCGGTCCCGAGAACTGCCACACAACAATCCAATTCGTCTCTTACGCGGCGGATAAGCTGCGCATAATTCTGGTAAGGCCATATCTTCGCGGGATTACTGCTGCCCGGATGTACCGCGACCAGCGGCTTACCGGAACCTATTCCTTTTTTTGCCAAAAGATCGCCCACGGCAGATGCGGTTTCTTCGGCTACAAAAAGACGGGGCGCAGGCGCGGCGCACTCTATACCCAAAAGGCGCATGAGGTCCATCGTGTATTCCACCTCGTGTTTCTCGCCCTTGTCCCTTTCGTCGATTATTTTATCCGTTAAGAGCCCCCCCCATTTACGGTCATAACCTATGCGGCGCGGCACTCCAGCTAAAAAACACGCCAGATGAAGCATCTTATGCGGATTGAGTATGACTGCTGCATCAAGCTTCTCTCGTCTCAGTATCCCTGCCAGAACAAGCGCTTTTGATACCCACCTATCCTTGGTGAAAGTATCAGCTGTTATTACCTCTTTTATATCCGTTCTTCCTTCAACCAGAGGTCTTGAGTATTCCGAGGTAACGAACGTTATCTTGCACTCCGGGTACTGTCTCTTTACAGCTGTTACCGCCATAGTAGAAAGAAGCACCTCGCCTATACGATCGGTACGAAGTATTACTATGTTTTTCAAATTAGTTTTTTTGAGCATTACAACTTATACTAAAACAAAACCCAAGTAACAAATGAAAAAAAACAGCCAGGTTTACCGAATAAAGGTGGGTATCCACCGCACAATTCAGTATAAGCCCAACGATGCCGGCAAACACTCCGACAGTAAGGTTCTTCCTCTGTCCTCCGGACATAGACGCTATACCTCGTAACGAATAAAAAAGGACAGCGGCCAAAAACGCCAGAAAGATAAGCGCTCCAACGATTCCTATTTCAGAAGCCATCTGCAAGTATGAGTTATGCGTGTACCTGAGATCCGGATACTCCGGAGGTTTATACTTTGGGAAATTTCGGCTAAATGTATTAACTCCCATCCCGAGAACGGGATGCACCTTTATCATATTTGCTGTCCCTTTCCATAGCATAACACGTTCCCACGCTGTGCCCTCCTGAAGATCCGTTAAAGAGTATAACCTGTCTTTTGTTGATTGCGGGAGCATAACAAAAACAGCCAGAATAAGCGCAATGAAAACTAAAACTATTTTTTTGGACCTTAGCGATCCTAGAGACAGAAATGCCGCTACAAATGCCAGCCAGGCTCCGCGTGACCGGGTAAGAAACAGGCTTACCGAGGATACAGCTATAAGGCCCGTCATAGCCAACCTGCTCCTTAACCTCTGGTTCGCGGCTATCAGAAAAGCTATAAAGATTACCGTAACAACTATAAGGTACGCGGCATAATCATTGGGATGCACAAAAGAAGAGAGTACCCTGCGCATGTCGTCAAGATGTGTAAGCTGTCGGTGTCTTATAAGCCCCTCTCCAGTAAAGTATTGATAGAATCCGTTAAAAGATACGATTATGACGGTTCCCGCCGTAACATACATAAACCTTCTTATAGCATCTTCTTTCCATACTGTCGTAGCTATAACGATAAAGATCATGGAATATTCCAACCACTTCATTATCCCGCGGAAGCTTTCGTCCGCATAATCACTGTTGAAACAGGAAAGAATTACCCACAGAAGATACACGCCAAGTATTCTGGCCGGAACTGAATCTACAAGCTTAAAATCTTTCTTCAGCAGTTTACGTAATGACCAGAACACAATCATTGTACTTGCAGCTATCTCTACGATTGACGTCGAGAACGTTACAGCCGCCAAAAGCACATAAAGACACATCTCTATCACCCTATCGCAGAAGTTTATTATTTTTTCCTTCGTCATTGTCTCTCCCTAATATGCATTTTCCATAACAAAAAGTTTTATAATGGTCATAAAGAGTATTTTAATATCAAATGCAAGCGACCAGTTCTCAATATAGTAAAGATCATGCTTAGTCCGCTCTTCGATGGAGGTGTTCCCTCTCAACCCATTAACCTGAGCCCATCCGGTCATGCCGCTCTTAATCTTATGGCGGGCCATGTATCTGGGGATATCTTCCTTGAATTTTACAACAAAATTAGAACGCTCCGGACGTGGCCCTACCAGAGACATCTCTCCTTTAATGACATTAACCAGCTGGGGGAGTTCATCGATATTGGTCTTACGAAGAAGCCCGCCGATCTTTGTTCTTCTCGGATCATTTTTTTTTGCCCACACCCTTCCTACCCCTTTTTCGGCGTTCTGTATCATTGTCCTGAACTTGATCATGGCAAACCGGCGCCCGTCTTCCCCTATCCTTTTTTGCATATAGAAAATAGGCCCCGGGGAAGTCACTTTCACCAAGGCCGCAATAACAAGCAAAACCGGAGATAGAACAATAAGACCAAAGGCTGAAAGCACTATATCTATGCACCTTTTGATAAAACGGTTATACCCCTCAGAAAGCGGTGATTCTTTAAGTCCTAATAAAGGTACGCCATCAATCGCCCTCATATCAACCTGGGAAGTAACCATCCCCAAGAGATCCGCAACCAATCGAAACTCAACCATGCGCTTTTCGCATTCAAATATCACGTTCAGGATCTTTGATCTGGGAAGTTCTGTTTCGGTCAGAATGATTTCCTCAATATTATGTGAGTCTATAATTCCGGGTAAGTCCTCCAGGTTACCGATAACCGGAACTCCCCAATCAGCTGCTGCTGACATGCCCCCGTTTATACTTACCACACCTTTTACGTTATAATCCCAATGAGGGTCATCTGATATGTGGTCTATCATACGCTTAACCATCTCGCCGTCTCCTATCATAACAAGGTTCCTTGTCTTTCCGACACGTCTCCTTAAAGCAAAACGAATCCTGTTAACTAAAAACCTCCAGAGACCTATATACAATATTAGCGTGCTCCACGCTATCACGAACATTCCTCGAGAATAGGAAAATTCTCGGTACAAAAACGTCCCGGCCATAAATATAAACATGCCTATTGTGACTGTTTTTATCACGGTGAAGATCTCATCAACGATTGAAAGACGCGCCTTGATGGAATACAGTTTTTCTGAACGCATGAGAAAGATTAGAACTACTGAGAGTATTGGAAGTATCTTCAAATATTCTATCAGGCCAGGAACACCATACATGATGGCAAAAAAACCAGAGTTAAATCTCAGCCAATACGAAAAAAGGAAGCTGAGATTCATGGCCACAATATCTCCCAGCATTAGTATTGCGCCTAATCTTATATCGTTACGTATCTTCATATCGATCCTGTCTTTTTTTGGTGATGTTCCGAGTATTTTTCTTCCACGTACTCTTTTATTTCTTGCCTAAAACGGTCGACATTGAAACGTAGGGTATTTTTCCGGATATTATCAGCATTGAATTTTGCTCTGCTCTTTTCAAACTCCTCTATCGCCCCGTTAAGCGCATCAGGCGTTTGTTCGTTAAAGAAAACACCCGTGGGATTCTCTTCGCTTCGGCTCAAAGGTACTACCGTCTCAAGAACTCCGCCTGAGGCATAAGCTATTACCGGTTTACCATGCGCCTGTGCTTCCACCGGAACAATCCCGAAATCTTCTTCTCCCGGAAAGACCAAAGCCTGACAGCTTGAGTATAATTCCGATAATTTAGCGTCATCTACCCATCCCAGAAATTCTATGTTCTCCCGTGACCTTTTTTTAAGGCTCTTAAGGTCCCCGCCAGAACCAGCCACAACGAGTCTCTTGCCGCTTTTATTAAAAGCTTCTATAGCCAGATCAACCCGTTTGTAAGGAGCCGGCGCTGACACTATAAGATATTTGTTTTCACTGTCACTACGTACAATATGGGCATCTACATCAACCGGCGGATATATTACATCTGCTTCACGGTCATAAAGTCTCTTAATACGTTTTCTGATGTTATCCGATATGGCTACGAAACAATTAACTCTTTTATTAGATTTGAGATCCCATTTTCTGATACTACTAATCGTTCGGGATATTATCCACTTTTTAATTATATTTGCGCTGCCGAAATATTCATCGAAAAACATCCAGGCATATCTTACCGGAGTATAGCAATAACAAATATGCAGCGCATCTTCCCTGCTTCTTACACCTTTAGCTACGCAATGACTTGAACTCAAGACGAGGTCATACTCTTTAAGATCAAAACTTTCAATAGCAGTGGGAAAAAGAGGCAAAAAATTACGGTAATTTTCAGCAATCCCCGGCATATTTTGCAGAAATGAAGTATGTATCTGCATATTCTCTATGACAGGAGAAACACTACCTTTGGCATGCAAAAGTGTGAACAGGTGTGCTTCCGGGAACAGCTCACAGAAGACTTCCAGGCATTTTTCACCGCCCCTCATTCCTGTAAGCCAGTCGTGAACGATAGCTACTTTTATATTATTCATATGCTGAATTATATTCCGCGGTAGACTTTGAGAGTTTTGCGTGCTGTTTCTTCCCATGAAAACTGTGAAGATCGTTCGAGCCCGGCTTTGATCATTCCATTCCTGAGCTCTTCACTTAACATTACATTATACACAGTATCGGTTATTTGTCCAACGTTAAGGGGAGAAACAGTAAGGGCGGAGTTTCCGGCCACTTCAGGTAAAGACGAAGTGTTTGAGGTAACTACGGGCGTGCCACATTGCATAGCTTCGAGCACGGTGAGGCCAAAACCTTCGTAAAGAGAAAGGTGTACGAGCACATCGGCAATATTATAAAGTCCGATAAGGTCTTCAACCGACACCTCGCCAATATAACGTACATCCGCTTTATTTATATTT
>JBDRIH010000041.1:0-12582 GCA_043816025.1 Candidatus Omnitrophota bacterium | reverse complement strand
AGCCCCGATAGATATGGATATTACGAACAAATTACTTTCTTACAGTGAAAACATACAGAGTATACCGAAAGCTTTTTACGGGGAAAACTCCGTCGAGATGGAAGTGCCGTTCATCCAGTACGCTTTAAAGGACGCGCGCCTGGTGCTTATCGCGCTCTGCGACGTGAAGCAGCAGAACTGCCGTCTTTTGGTCGAGGCGCTTTACAGCGTCCTGCGCGAGGAGAAGAATTTCGTTATAGTGGCCAGCACAGACATGTCACATAAACTTCCTTATGACGCGGCTAACGCGGTTGATGCCGGGACTATCGAAGTGATAAAGTCGTTCGATCCGGAAAAGTTTTATCGAAAAAGTCTCGAGGACAAGCAGGGCGACCGCATGTGCGGGTTTGGAGCGGTTTACACGGTTATGGAAGTGTGTAAAAAACTAGGGGCGGATGAGGTGAAGATATTAAAGTACGCCAATTCCGGGGACACTATTGGGGGGAAATACAGCGTTGTCGGGTACCTGAGCGCGGCTTTTGTGAAGACGGGCAAAGAGGGGGGAGGAGAATAGCAGGGTATGTTGGATCAGGCGCAAAGAAGCGCGCTTTTAAAAATCGCGAGACGCACCATGCGGCATTATCTCGAAACGGGAAAACGCCTGGACGTGGAGACGGAGGACGAAACGCTTAAACAGGATATGGGAGCGTTCGTAACGCTGCACAAAGGGGGACAGTTAAGAGGGTGTATCGGGAATATGACCGCTGCCGCTCCGATTTATCTTACGGTGAGGGACATGGCTATAGCGGCTGCTACTGAAGATCCGCGGTTCACGCCGGTTACGATAGATGAAATGGATGAGGTCGACATAGAGATATCGGCACTGTCACCCATGAAAAAAATAGACGATTACAACCAGATCGAGATAGGTAGGCACGGGGTAATGGTGCGCAGGGGCTTAAGAGCAGGAGTATACCTGCCGCAGGTCGCCCATGAGACTGGGTGGGACAGAGAACAGTTCATGAACAGCCTTTGCGCCCATAAAGCCGGCATTCCCATGGACGCATGGAAGAGGGGGGAATGCGAGATCTATATATTCACCGCGGAAGTATTCGGTGAGAAATCCAAAGGAGACGAATGAGCAGGTTCTATGTTCCGAAAGAGAACGTGAGGAAAGACGAGATCACAATCGAGGGGGAAGAAGCCCATCACGTTCTGGATGTTATGAGGATGCAGGGAGGGGATAAGGTCGTCGTGTTTGACGGTACGGGCAGAGAGTATACGGGGTTTATAAAGGAGATAAACCGAAGGTTTAAAAAAATAATCGTTGAGATCGTGCGCACGGAAAAACCCCCTGCGGAAAGTATTCCCGAGATCACCCTCGCCCAGGCAATCCCCAAAAAAGGGAAGATGGATTATATCATAGAGAAAGCGACAGAACTGGGGGTCTCCCGCGTGGTGCCTTTGGTCAGTGATAGGACCGTTGTCCGCTTTGATGATGCCGGCTGCAGAAGAAAGGTCCAGAGGTGGCAGAAAAAAGCCGTTGAGGCTTCGAAACAATGCGGCAGGGCAAGCGTTCCAAAGATCGATAAAGTTACCTCGTTTAGTGAGATGGTCAGCCGCCTGGACCGGTACGATCTGGTCTTGTTGGCATGTCTGACGGATAAGACCGTTCCCATAAAAAAGTCTCTGACCGGTTTTGAATCCGGGAAGATTCTGGTCTTCATAGGTCCTGAAGGGGATTTTACCCCGAAAGAGATACAGATGGCGTCGGTGGATAACTGTAAACAGGTGTCGCTCGGAAAAAGGGTTTTAAAAAGTGATACCGCGGGATTGTTCGTACTGGCGGTACTGGGCTACGAGTTCGCTATCTAAGCAGGTTAGTCTAACCTGGTTAGATGATCAGGGCAATACTCAGAAAACCGCTAATTAGGACGTTTCTCATGCTCCGTACAGGGAGCCTCCCACACCGGGCGGAGGGGCCCTGGTAGGAGGATGGGAAACGGCCTAATAGTCAGGTTAGAAAGAATGAAAACAATGAAAGCGACAAAGTTCGCCATAAAAACGCTGGGTTGCAAGGTCAACCAGTATGAAGAACAGGTTATTCGGGAGAACCTTCTGCGTTTCGGCTTCCGAGAATCCGGTTCGCAGGCCGCGGACATAGTGGTCATCAATTCCTGCACTGTCACGGATCAAGCTGATGTGAAGATAAGGAAGCTGATACGCAAGGTAAAAAAAGAGAATCCCCGCGCAAAAATATTCGTCACGGGGTGCTACGCTGTTTTCGAAGAGGACGTAAAACTGCTGAGATCTCTGCCCGAGGTATACATGGTAGTACCCGCCGGCGAGAAGAACAAACTGCCCCTTATTCTTGATTCTCTTTTCGGCGGGGGCGCAGAAGAAAAGAACATGAAGGAACAGGTTTCGGGCTTCAGCTGTCATACCAGGGCTTTCCTGAAGATACAGGATGGGTGTAACCAGAACTGTTCTTATTGCAAAGTGAATCTTGTCAGGGGACCTTCACGATGCCGGGATGAGCGGGATGTTTTGGACGAGGTGATCCGTCTGGCCGCGGAGGGGTACAGGGAAATCGTTTTGACAGGCATATGTCTGGGGAACTGGAAGGCGCGCGAAGAAGGCCCAGGCTTAGCGCATCTTCTGAAAGAGATAGAAGGAATTGAGGGAGATTTCAGGATAAGGATCAGTTCCATCGAGCCCAATCACATAGACGAGGAATTGATAGAGACAATAGCCGCCTCCGGCAGGGTCTGCCGGCACCTGCACATTCCTCTTCAGAGCGGATCCGACAGGGTGCTTAAGGCTATGAACAGAAGATATACCACAGAAGAGTTCAGGAAACTCACCGGGCGTTTGCGCCAATCCATGCCGTTTGTTGGGATCAGCATGGACTGTATCGCGGGCTTCCCGGGTGAGACCGAAGCGGATTTTGACCGGACGCTTGAGTTTCTGCGGGAAGTTAAACCCTCACGACTGCATGTTTTTAAGTACAGCGATCGTGAAGGCACCCCGGCTTTCCGGATGGGTTCAAAGGTGCACGTAAGCGTCGCGAGGGAAAGAGTGCAGCGGTTGATAGAACTGGGGAGTAAGCTTCAAGCGGAGTTCTCTGTCAAATTTATCGGCACCGAGGTAGATATCCTGGTGGAACGGCGGTCCAAGGATGCGTTGCTCGAGGGTTATACCGGTGAATATGTCAGGGCAAAACTGTACGGATTTGATGGGTCTGAAGGGGACATAATAAGGGTAAAATGCGGTTTTTGCGATGAAACCAGCCCCTGTTTAGTCGCCAAAAGCGCCAAAATCCCTTCTAAGTCCCTGATTTGACAAGGCTTTTTTTATATGATATACTTTGGGCTCCATTATAAGGGGATACCTTGCCTGAGATATTGCAAGACATTAACTGGCTTGATATATTTTTCGTAATTCTTTTGCTGGGAATGATTTATAAAGGATCAACGACCGGCGTCGGCGGTCAGACCATTTCCCTGATAGGCTGGTTTGTCTTAATATTTGCTGCGATAGGATATTATAGTTTTCTCTCCGAGGCGCTATTCGGTTTTCTGCTGCAGGACTGGGCAAGACCGGCGTCGTTTTTTCTTATTTCGGCGATCATGTTCGTTGTAATTAAAGTCCTTGAGAGGGTTTTTAACGTTATACGAGGCGAGGAACTTGCTTCGATCGAGAGGATAGGCGGCGCTTTGGTGGGTGCTTTCAGGGCGTGCATATTTTTCGGGATAATAGGAATACTACTTCTGCTTATCCCGGTTGAGGATGTCCGTCTTTACGTCGCTGAGAAATCCAAAACGTGCATGATTTTTGTGCAGATGGACGCGCAGATATACAGCTGGATGACGGAATTTATCGGAGAATCGGAAAAAAAAGAAAAAGACGAAGTGATAGAAGAAATCATGAACCCGCCAGAACGTCAATACAGACGCAAGGAGTAAAATGAAACTCAAGACCATTTATGATTTAGCCGTTAAGAAGGCCTTAAGGGAGGACCAACGGTCCAGGCGGACCATAGAAGAGGCCCTTAGAAACGTCAGAAAAGATTACAGAAAGACCCGGGGCGCGGACAGGGACGCCTTTGATCGGGAAAGCCTGAAGCACCCGTATGACGATTCCCGTATATTGAACGGGTCCGGGACGGAAGAAGTAAAAAATGTAATGGAGGGATAGACATAGACGTCTCAGAACTGGTGTTGGCCGACAGGCTGCGCGAGAAAGGAACTAAGATAGACCTGGTTATCTCCCACCACCCCTCCGGAAGGGCCTACGCGCAGTTTTACAAAGTGATGGACATACAGCCCGGGATATGGCAGAAATACGGCCTTAGCAGAGAGGTCGCCCTGGGAATAATGAAGGACCGCATGGAAGAGGTCTCCCGAGCCGTCGCCGCCGCGAACCATACCAGAAGCGTGGACGCGGCAAGGATTCTTGGTATTCCTTTCATGTGCCTCCATACCGCGGCAGATAACTGCGTGTCAAGTTTTTTGCAGGAGATTTTCGACAAAAAGAAACCGCGTAAATTAAAAAACGTCCTTAGCGTATTGAAAGGCATACCCGAGTATAAAGCCGCGATGAAAGACGGCGCCGGGCCGTCCGTTCTGATCGGGGAGAAAAACGCGGACGCGGGCAAGATATTCGTAGACATGACAGGTGGAACCTCAGGACCGGACAAGATGTTCGCGCGCCTTTCCCAATCAGGGGTCAAAACGATCGTCGGTATGCATTGTAAAGAGTCCGGGTACAAAGTGGCGAAGTCGGAATTTATAAATTATGTGATAGCGGGACATATCGCGAGCGACACGCTCGGGATGAATCTACTGTTTGATGCGGTGGAAAAAAAAGGAAAGCTCAATTTTATTGAGTGTTCGGGATTTAAACGAATCAGGCGCAAGTAGAGAGCAAATGAGCAAAATACCGCAGGAAATTATCGACCAGATACTGGACAGGCTTGATATAGTCGAGGTTATTTCCGATTACATCCAGCTGAAAAAAGCGGGAAGGAGTTTCAAGGCGAACTGCCCCTTTCATAACGAAAAGACCCCGTCCTTTGTCGTTAGCCCGGATAAACAGATATACCACTGTTTCGGGTGCGGCGCGGGCGGAAACACCATCGGTTTCGTCATGAAATACGAGAACATGGAGTTCCCCGAAGCCGTCAGGGTGCTGGCCGCCAAAGCCTCTGTGGCGCTGCCGGAATACAGAAAAGATACCGCCGAGAGCTCCTCGCTGGCCACCCATCTTTACGAGATCAACAAGATCGCCGCTTCCTTCTATCAAAACTTCCTCAGGAGCGAAAAAGGGAAGGAAGCGTTCGAATACTTGAAGAAACGCGACATAACCGCCGAAACCCTGTCCGAGTTCAGAATCGGGTATGCTCCGGACGGGTGGGAGAATTTCAAAAAATACTCCGCAGGAAAGAAGCTGCCCGGTGATCTTTTAAGGAAAGCGGGTCTTACTATACCGAGCGAAAAAGGAAAAGGCGATTATGACAGGTTCAGGAACAGGATAACCTTTCCCGTTTTTAACGAAAGGGGGCATATCGTGGCGTTCGGGGCAAGGGTAATGGATGACGCCCTTCCCAAATATATAAATTCCCCGGAAACCGTGATATACAGCAAAAGCAGCGTTTTGTACGGGCTTAACTTCGCCAGAAAAAGTATAAGGGAAAAAGGATACGCGATCATAGTCGAAGGTTATATGGATGTGATCGTGCCCTTTCAGCACGGTATCACAAATATCGTGGCCGCCTCGGGTACCGCCCTTACTCCGAGACAGGCCGGGACACTTAAAAAATACGCCGCGACCGCTATTATGGTTTTTGACGCAGACCAGGCGGGGGAAGCCGCCAGCCTGAGGGGGCTTGACGTGCTTGTTGAGAACGGGATGAACGTGAAAATAGCGACTTTGCCCAAAGGTGAAGACCCGGACAGTTTTGTAAGAAAAAGCGGCAGGGAAAAATTCGAAAAGATAATAACGGCGGCCAAGGACCTGTTCGATTACAAGTTGGACCTCCTGGTCGGCAAACTGGGAGCGCGTGACATAGGCGGCATATCGGATGAGATGCTCCCGACGATATCCAGGGTCGAAAACGCCGTTGTCAAATCCGATTACCTTAAAAGACTCGCGGAACGCCTTGGTGTGCACGAAGGGTCGTTGAGGTATGAAATGGGCAAGGTAAAGGCGGACTATTCTTATCGCTACGCTACGGAAGCCAAAGTAGACAAATCTTCGCGCAACTACACCGGTAGCGAGATATACCTTCTGGGGCTGGCTGTCTCCAGCAGAAAGATGTTTGACCGCCTTGTGGACGAACTCGGGTTGGACAAATTTCGCGACGAAAGCGTCGCCAAAGTCATGATGGTAGTCAGCGACCTTTTTACTAAAGGAGCCAAAGAAATAAACCCGGGAAAACTCTTGAGCCGTCTGGAGAAGGACGAAGACGCGAAGAAAGCCGTGATACAGGCCATTGCCAAGGCTGACATCACAAAGAAAGAGGACGCGGACAGGGCTTTAAGTGACTGCATATATTGCGTTCGTAAAGAGAACAGGGAAGACCAGTTAAAAAAACTGACGATTGAACTTAAAAGAGCGGAGCAGGAAAAGAACCGTAAAGAGGTCATGGAACTGGTGGCGAGAATCAATAAGATCCAGAAAGAGAAAGTTGCGTAACTATGCCAAAAAAAAAGAAAAAACAAAAAGCGGCCGAGAAAAAGAAGGAAAAGATAGAAGATCTTCCGGAAGTCGTAGAGACGGAAGACGACCACAAGGTCAGTAAATCCGCTATCGTACGCAAACTTATAAGGGCCGGTAAAGACAAAGGCTACCTCAGTTACGACGAAGTCAACGAGATGCTTCCGAATGACCTTGTCTCATCCGACGAGATCGACGAAGTGATGACGGCGCTTCACAGCGCGGATATAAAAGTAGTGGAATCCGAAGAAGAGGTGGAAAGCATACCTCTTGCCGTTAAGAGGGACAAGAAGAAGATAAAGGCGCGCAAATTTGTACAGATAGACGACCCCGTGAAGATGTACCTCAAACAGATGGGTCAGATTCCGCTCTTGAGCCGCACAGAGGAACTGGATCTGGCAAAACGCATAAAAAAGAGAGAAAAAGAATTCAAAGAGATCGTGTTCAAGGTGAAGCCAGGCAGGGAACAGGCGCTTGAGGAAATCGAAGAGGCGATGGATAATGATTATAACCTGGACGACGTGCTTGACGTTGAACCGACCGCCGACCTGGAAAGGCAGAAAAACCGTAAACGGCAGATGATCAAGCGGATACGGCTTTCCCAAAAACAGGACACCATACTGAAACTTATGACCAAGCTCAAGGTCGCCGTGGCGCTTGCGGAAAAAGTGGCGGAAGACATATCCGGGCCCATGGAGGAGGTCAGGAGGCTCAGGAACAGAGTAGAGAAGCTGAAGAAGGGGCGCGGCAGGAAAGAACTGAAAGAAACTCAAAGCCTCTTGAAAAAACTGGCCAGAAAGATAGGCAGACCCGCGGACTCGATCTGCGATGATATAGATGGACTCAACGTAATCGAGAAAGAATATACCCAGTCCAAAAAAGAACTGGTCGCGGCCAACCTGCGTCTGGTGGTCAGCATAGCCAAGAAATACACGAACAGGGGGCTCTCGTTCTTGGACCTGATACAGGAAGGCAACATGGGGCTGATGAAAGCGGTGGATAAGTTTGAGTACGAAAGGGGCTACAAGTTCAGCACGTACGCGACGTGGTGGATCCGCCAGGCGATAACCCGTTCCATAGCCGACCAGTCCAGAACGATACGTATTCCGGTCCACATGACTGAAACTATAAACAAGCTGGTAAGGGCATCCAGGTCTCTTGTACAGGAAAACGGGAGGGAACCCACCCCGGAAGAGATAGCGGCGGAGATGAAAATACCTGTCGACAAGGTAAGGGGTATAATAAAGATCGCGCAGCACCCTATATCGCTGGAAACACCGATCGGGGACGAAGGCGATACAAGTTTCGGGGATTTCATAGAAGACAAGTCCGCCGTCTCTCCGGCAAACGCTACGGCTTACGCGATGCTCAAGGAACAGATGGACGATGTGCTGGAGACGCTTACCGAACGCGAGCGAAAAGTTCTGACCCTGAGGTTCGGTATAGGGGACGGATATCCGAGGACGCTCGAAGAAGTCGGCAAGATATTTAACGTGACAAGGGAGAGGGTTCGCCAGATCGAGGCGAAGGCCCTGAAGAAATTAAGACACCCGATCCGGGCCAAGAAGCTTAAGAATTTTCTTGATATGGGATTTTCAGAATAGGGAGGATAAAAGATGCTGGAAACAAGAGTGGAACTGTTTATTCCGGGCGAACTTAAAGAAGAGCCGATCATATGCAATATGATAAAGAAGTACGATATTATTATGAAGATCGTGGAGGCGTCGTTCTCCACGGAAAGCGGCTGGGCTTATCTCATCCTCAGCGGCGAAAAGAGCGAGCTGGACAAAGTATTAACCTTCCTTAAGGACAAGGGCATCAACGTAGAAATCAGAGACAAATAGCAGATGAAACTGGTAAGGTTCCTTCATGAGGGCAAGGTATACAGCGGTATTCTGCATGGCAATGAAGTAACCGTATCCGCGTCGGAGGGCGGGCCCGGACGCGTGAAGCTTGATGAGATCTCGCTTCTGGCACCCGTCGAACCTTCAAAGATTGTTTTAGTCGGCCTGAACTACACGCGCCACGCTGAAGAGCTCGGGATGGCCATATCTCGAGAGCCAGTCATATTCATCAAACCGTCTACCAGCGTTATCGGACCCGGCGATACGATAGTTTACCCGAGTTCCTCCGAGAGGGTGGATTACGAGGCGGAACTGGCGGTGGTTATAAAAGACAGGACAAAGGGAGTCTCGGAAAAAGAGGCCCTTTCGCATATCGCGGGATACACTTGCCTGAACGATGTTACCGCCAGAGACCTGCAGAAAAAAGACACGCAATGGAGCAGGGCGAAATCTTTTGACACGTTTGCGCCGATAGGACCGTGGATCGAAACAGACCTCGATCCCGGGAACCTTAAAGTGTGTTCGTATCTTAACGGAGAATTAAAACAGTGTTCCAGAACATCCGAGTTTATCTTCGGTGTTGCCAGACTTATAGAATTTATATCCGGTATAATGACGTTGCTCCCCGGTGACGTGATAGCGACGGGAACACCGGCGAATGTCGGCCCTATGAAAGTGGGAGACGAGGTAGCTGTCGAGATCGAAGGTATCGGCCGGTTAACGAACCGGGTCGGGACGGAAAGAGCGAGATGAGGGTGGTCCTCCAGAGAGTAGAAGAGGCGGCTGTCGCCGTGGGCGGAAGGAAGACAGCGGCAATAAAAAACGGCCTTCTGCTTTTGGTAGGCTTTGGCAGGGAAGATACCGCCCGAACGGCCGAGGCTATGGCACAAAAAATAGTTAAATTGAGGGTTTTCGAGGACGACGAGGGGAAGATGAACCTGGCTCTCGCTGATGCGGGTGGCGAGGTCCTGAGCGTACCGCAGTTTACACTTTTAGGAAGAATGGAAAAAGGAAACAGGCCCGGATTTGACGCCGCCGCCAGGGCGGAAGAGGCGAAGGAGCTGTGGGCTGGGTTTAACGATACGCTGAGGTCCGGCGGGGTGATTGTTGCTGAAGGTGTATTCGGCGCGCACATGAAGGTAAGCCTGGTGAACGACGGCCCCGTCACGTTTGTTTTGGATTCAAGCGAGGTATGATGAATTTCTGTACAGGGAAAGAAATATTGGGTTTTGCCGGAAAGCTGATATCGGAAAAACACCAGGCGAAGCTGTATAGCCTGGATCTGACGGTTGCTAAAGTTTTCGCACTCGCAAAGGGCGGAGATATAGATTTCGGCGGCAGCGAAGAAAAAGAGGCTCTGACGGAAGAAGTGAAACCGGTGAAGAAAGACGCCGAAGACAAGTACGGCTGGTGGCATTTAACGGAAGGGGAATACCTCGTGGAATTTAACGAGAAACCGGAAATCCCCGAAAACCATATCGGTATCCTTCAGCCGCTCGAAAGAACGCTGAAGGCGGGTGGCGTGCACCCGACTTTGCTGCTTTCCCCCGGACAGAGAGCAAGCTCGGCGCTCCTGGTCGTCGGAAAATCAGGATTTAATGTCAAAGAGAACGCCAGAATATCATCGCTGTGGGGGATTAAGCCTGGCGATTGAAAAAGGAGGAGATATGAACGAAATACTGATCGAAAAACCCGACACAAAAAAGCTGGAAGAACTCGAGGTGGATTCCTGGCCTATATGGGAGAAGGAAGTTTCGCGTTTTAACTGGAGCTACAACGAAGAGGAGATCTGTTTCATCCTGGAGGGAAAAGCCAGGGTAGAACCCGAAGAGGGAGAAGCGGTCGAGTTCGGCCCCGGAGACCTGGTGACGTTCCCGAAAGGGATGAACTGTGCATGGGACATAACGAGCCCGATAAGGAAACATTACAGGATAGGATGAAAAAGGTAGCCTGTGTTTTATTTTTCCTCGCGGCACTGGCGGTCTGTGCCCCTTTAGCCAATTCCGACGGGACCATATCCATGGAAAATGGTATGGGGGTGGGGCTGCCGTTAGGCGGCGGGGCGGAAGAAGCCGATCTGGAACTTTGCCCGCAGGGTGTGAGAGTGGTCGGGATGTTTTTTGGAGCCTGGCAGAACGAAGACTACAGAGCGATGTATGAACTGCTTGATGACGAGAGCAAACAGGGCTACCCGTTTGAACAGGCGAGGTTGGATTTTCAGTTCCTTAAGTTCAAGGAATACGGAATCAGCTCTATAAAAAAAAGCGGCGGGAACTTTGAATTTTTTCTAAGTTACGGCGACTGGAAAGACGGCAACAAGGATATGAAAAAAATGATCATCAGCGGCAAGACGTTCAAGATCATCATGCCTACGAAGAACTCCCCCTTTAAAGAATCTGTGGACAACTATTTTTAGTGTACTATAATATGAAATACGGTATTTAGATTGTGTGGTTATATATGCGAGACAGGAGGGACGCATGCGAGAGATAAAGCGAATCGGTGTGATCACCAGCGGCGGTGATTGCGGGGGGCTGAACGCGGTTGTAAAAGGCGCCGCGGGCATGGCCAACAGCATGGGCATAAAATGTTTCGTGATTCCCAACGGGTATGCGGGACTTTATAACCTTGTCGATTTTGATCGGCTGACGGAACTGACCACGGAAAGACTCGATTTTATTAACGCGAACGCGGCCGGTTCCGAGGCGGGTCATTCCCGCGTCAAGATCAAAAAGATAGAAGACCCTGAAAAATATGAACGCATTAAAGAAGGCCTGAAAAAGTTCGACATAGACGCGCTTGTTATAAGCGGGGGAGACGACTCGGGAAGCGTGATGGTAGACCTTTGCAGGCACGGTATCGCGTGCGTGCATGTACCCAAGACCATGGACCTGGACCTCCAGCCTTATTCTGTCGGAGGGGATTCCACGATTAACAAGATAGCCGTTTACGCGGATGAACTCAAAACGACAGGCCGTACGCACGACAGGGTCATAGTGCTGGAAGTTTTCGGAAGATACGCCGGACACACGGCCTTTCGCGGTGGCATAGCCGCTGATGCGGATGCCATATTGATCCCGGAAGTGCCAGTGGACTTTGACATACTGTATTCTCACGTAAAAGACAAGCTAACGCGTCGGATCAGCACGAGCGATGTCTACGCCGGCACCTATCTGGTTATAGTCGCCGAAGGCCTTAGAGACGCCTCGGGACGCGAGATAGTGGACGAAAGCGCCGGGGTAGACGCCTTCGGGCACAAAAAACTGGCCGGAGCCGGAAAATATGTTTGCCAGGAGATAACCAAACGCTTCAAAGCGGATCCGGGAATAAAAGATGTTATGCAAAAAACTCACCTCTTCGTAGAGAATATATATACCGTTCCCGAGGTGCGTTCCGTCACGCCGGGGCACCTGGTTCGTTGCGGGCGCAGCAGCGCGTATGATGTGAATTTTGGCAAGGAAGCGGGTGCCGTGGCAGTCACACTTTTAAAAAACGGCATATCCAGCGTTGCCATCGTTGATGTAAAAGGGAAAGACGTGCGTTACATGCAGGCCGAAGACGCCATAAAACAGCGGTATGTCGATCTGGACCAGGTGAGCCTTTTTGAACAACTCGGTGTTTGTTTCGGCAGGGATGCCCAGCCCTTCACGCCCAGGTTTAAGAAAATAAAAGGCACCCCTGAAAGGTACATGTAATTTGATGATAACGGACGAAAGAAGAGCGTTTAAAAGGGTAAAACTCAAGTTCACCATTAAGTATAAACTTCATGGTTCGGCCGTCTCTGGCACTTCAGTTTCCGAGAACATCAGTCTAGGCGGGATTTATTTTATAAGCCTCGAGAAGTTTAGGATAGGACAGCTCATCGATTGCAGCATCAGCATGCCGGGCATCCCGGAGCAAGGAAAGTGGACCGCAAGGGTCGTTCGTTGCGAGAACGTAGACAACAAGATGGTCACTACTTTCGGGATTGCGGCAGAATTTATGAAATCCCTCGGCGACTCTGAAAAAAATCTTAAAAAAATTTTAAACGAATCTAATCGAT
>JBDRIH010000040.1:0-4454 GCA_043816025.1 Candidatus Omnitrophota bacterium | reverse complement strand
AGTCGGCCAACAAACTTATGTTCGTTTCACTCCATAAGTTTGGCCCTCATTTACATTACCATCCCACCATCTACCTGAATAACCTGACCGGTAACATACGCCGAGTCATCACTTGCGAGAAAAGGGCCAGTTTCGCGACATCCTGCGTCTCGCCCATCCTGCCTATGGGGATAAAACCCAGCAGTTTCTGTTTCGCTTCCTCGGTAAGCTTGTCAGTCATGTCCGTCTTTATGAAACCAGGCGCGATGGCATTAACATTTATGTTGCGGGAACCCAATTCCTTGGCTACGCTCTTTGTCAGCGCGATGAGCCCCCCTTTGCTGGCGGAATAATTGGCCTGACCGGCATTACCCATGATACCTATTATAGAAGCCATGTTCACGATCTTGCCGCTTCTCATCTTCATCATGGGGCGGGTCACCGCCTTGATGCAGTTGAAGGCCCCTTTGAGGTTCACGTCCAGCACCGCATCCCACTCCTCGTCCGACATTCTGATAAGAAGATTGTCCCTGGTGATGCCGGCATTGTTGACAAGTATATCTAAACTGCCGAAATTGTCAAGAATTTTCTTGACGAAATCCTCTACTTCTTTCGCTCGTGTTACGTCGATTTTCTCAGCGAGAACCTTTCGTCCGGTAGCGCCCTCAATCTCAGTTTTCGTGGCGGCCAAAGCCCCTTCATCAACATCGCAGATCGCCAGATCGGACCCCTCCCTGGCGAAAAGCATCGCGACATCTTTGCCTATACCGCGGGCGGCTCCGGTAATTAAAGAAACTTTGTTTTCCAATCTCATACTACCTCCATTTTCCCGAACTATTGTAACAATAATATATATATTGTCAAGGGGAATTCAGACTGCCAAATCTAACCAGGTTAGTTTAACCTGGTTAGATTTGAACCGGGTTCATCGAACGAAGTTCTGGAACCTGGTTCAGAATAACGGGTACACCTTTAATCTCAAACACCGTGCGAGCATAGGAGGCTATAAGAAGGGGCCACAAGCCGTAGGCGCAGTGAAACGGTGCAATTATGCGCGGATGAGGACTTCTTTCGCGCGCTCGTATATCAATCTCAATTCTTCCGTGTTTATCGGCATGATGGGCAGGAGCTTTATCAGCTTATTCAACGCTTGCACCATTACCCTGGTGTCTCCTCTGGCTATGTTGACAAGATCCTGGCCTGTCAGGTTGAAATTTTGCGGCTTCTCTCCTTGAGAAAAACATAGATCCATATATAGACCCAGAGTATAAGCCACGAAATTGCTGTCTTCCGTGTATCCTTCATTTTTGGCGATCTCGGATAGTCTCAACCCGAGAAATATACTTCTTATTATCCCGGACTTGTCATAAGTAAGTCCAACCGGCGAGATTATGGACTTATCCTGGTCTATATCACCCAGCCCCCATCCCCTGGGCTCTTTTTTGCCGCCCGTGGTAAGGACTTCTCCTTTAATCACGGGAAAGACCGTAATTGTGTTTGTCCTGTTTCTGCTATCCTTGTTCAGCCCCTCGGGCAGGTCTTTTTTGGTAATGCCATATTTCTTATATTGGATCTCAGAAATATCTATCAGGTTTTCCGTGGAGAATAGTTCTATATACCCGTGCGATGTCGCCTGAAAAGTCGCAAGAAAATCCTTTATATTGTCGACTCTTATGGCTTCGATAGCCTCAATAGGTATTCTTATCAGCTTATCCGCGCCTGTTTCGGGCCCTAAAACTTCCGCCAGGAACTCCGCGTTATCATCAATAAATGTTTGTATTCCTTCGGCTTTGCCTAGCGACGGGGCTTTTTCCGCTGTTTTCGCTTCCGCCTGCGCCTTTAATTCCGCTTCCCTATTCGTCATTACGTCAACAGGAGGCGCACTCGGAGCCTTACAGGCAGCTGCTAATTGCTCGACCATCCCGTAAACATCCCCCATGGATGAGGCATCACTATATATGTCAAGAAGAGAAGAGCCTTCCGCGAAATAAAAAGGCGACGCAACCCATACGGCATCCGTCACATCTTCTACCGCTTTTACGACTTCGGGACCGTCTTTAAACTTCACTCCTATATAAGGGGCATGTTTAGCGTGCCCTTTAACGACTTCCGCAAGCTTTTCCAGTTCATTCTCGTTATACTCGCTGTCAAACTGTCTCGCCTGTTCAGGTGAAAGGGATACTGAAAAATCATTGAATCTTAATCCGCCGAGATTTATCATGTAATCCACATACCCGGGAAGGGCCCTGCAGAACTCGCCCGCTTTTACAGCCTGGCATTCTATACTGACGATGTTCCCCTCGGTATCATATTTTACATTTACCTGAATACCTCTTCCCTCTGTGACTTGTTTGACGTCCAGTTTATCTCCCTGAAAATGTCCGGCCCCTGTGCTGGTGGTCTGGAAAGAACCGGGCAACATGTCGTTTATAAAGAAAGTCTCGTGTATAGTGCTGATCTGGCCCTTCCCGGTGGCTTCTTTCAACCCTTCCGGAACTTCGATGAACCCGTGGTCCATGAGGTACAACACAAGTTTATCCTCCGCGCCGTCAAAACGTTCCCCGTCGAACTTGAGCGCCTTAAGGATATTTTCGCCCAGTTTCTTGATCATTTCTGTGCCTCTCCAGAAAAATCCCCGGGCGCCTTCTTCTTTGACCTCACCGATACCCTCGGGCAGCGTGTTTTTGTCGATGAAACTGTTCCCCTTTTTGCTGGCAATCATCTTCCCTTCGTCGGCCGTAAGGCGTATCTTCTCCGAGCCCTTAACGCCTTCTTTCATCCAGAAAATAACGGTCAACGCCTGTCCTGCCATAAGCTGCACCGCTCTGGCGACCTCACCGAACTCCCTATCGCTTCCTGCCTGTTCCACTATATTATTTTTAAGGGTCCCGGCAAAATTCCTTATCGCCCTGGCCCTGGCCTTGGTTTTATCTTTCCCGTAGGCATCGAGAAGCACATTAAGTATTTTCGCGGGAACATCCAGGTTTTCCTTTTCTCCCTGAAATGCTTCGCTTGTAAAAAATAGTTCTATCGCCTTATCCGTTTTTCCCTTCAAGGCAAGTCTGGACACTTCATATATTGCGTGTTCTTCCGGACTTTCGGCCTCGTCAGGCGTGTATAACTGCTCCTTGAGTGACTTATCGGCATCTTCCATCATTTTCATCTCCTCGAAGATCTTTCTCATTCTCTCCCACACTTCTTTATATTCTACGGCCTTGCTGAATTCTCTCAAATATGCCGCCGAAGTAAGACGCGCTTCCAATGCGCGGCTTAAACGGACAGATGTGGCCTGATAATGTTTGAGGTCTCCGCTTTTATATTTCTCTAAGAGCAGCAACAAGATTTTTAGGTATGATTCGGCATTTAATTTTTCAGGGACCAATACGTTGCCAACCCCGGGATTATTAATATCCATGGGGAAACCCTGGGCCTGAAAAAGCCCTTCTCCGACATTATTATCGTCACGGCGCGTGCCGACTTCTATACCGCCGGTCGCAGAGATATCCGCTTCGGTAAATCCCGCGGCCTCGGTCCGCGGGTAAGAGTCCTGTACCTGTACATCCGTCGCAGCTAAGAGCGCACTCTGGTCGCTCAGGCTGAACCGCGGGACGAAGATGAGTTTTCCCGGATAACCTTTCTCCTTGAGATTTTTGGTCAATTCGATCAGACCCTTTTTCAACGCATCGCTTGAGACGTTGTTTGTCTGCACATTCCCGTAAATAACAACCTGCGCGCCCTGTTTAACCAGCTCTTCTATATTTTTATCATCGAATGCTCCCCTTCCGTCTTTTCCGCGGCTGACCTCAAACCCTCTTCCGGCTTTTTCCATGACCAATCTTCCGGAATAAGAAACAACAAGCTGGTCCGGATTAAGAATCTGCTGGCCCTGTCCCATTTCCTCATGGCTTGAGTAGAACTCCTGCCCTTTGGCCAGACGCAGTTCTTCTTTTGCCTTTTTCTTTGCTTCAAATACCTGTTCGGGTGTCGGATGTTCCACGTCTACGTCATCGCCGAACAGTTTCCGTAATTTCTCGTTGAAGAAAACAGCCGTATTAGCCCTGTGGTCGCCGTTGGATATTGCCAGAAGATTGACCTCGACCCCCATCTCCCTGTAGTACTCTGCCAGATTCGGATCTTCCGTATAATTCACCCATTCATCATACTTGCGAACATCATCGGCGTGCGCCCGGGAAACCGCGCTTTGTCCGTCCGCGGTGCGCAGTCCGGCCGAAGTCATATCGTAGATGGCCTCCCCCCCCTCCCTTAAATGTTTAAAGAGTTCATGATACCTGTCGGGGATCTCCATGAATTCCAGAACGTTATCTCCTTCGCCACCCCTCAGCTGATATTCCCTGCGGTTCCCGTAAGTATGAGTAGTGAAAAACATTATCGAGTTTTCCAGAACGGGGTCTGGCGCATATTGGGGATCCTTTTTCTTTTTTGCCAACTCTTCATCCAGCAATACCTTTCTATAA
>JBDRIH010000039.1:0-8742 GCA_043816025.1 Candidatus Omnitrophota bacterium | reverse complement strand
CCGGAAGCGGCCTTCTTGAACGCGTCATTGATAGTCCCGACATCGGCCGGTTTTTTTAAAGTCGCGACAAAATCAGTAACAGAACCGCACGGCACAGGAACTCTTATGGCCATACCGTTTATCTTGCCTTTAAGTTCGGTTATTATCTTGCCAACCGCTTTTGCCGCACCGGTTGTTGTAGGTATCATGTTTACGGCTGCTGCGCGCGCTCTTCTGAGATCCGAATGGAACATGTCAACGACACGCTGGTCATTTGTGTAGGCGTGGATCGTTGTCATCAACCCTTTTTCAACGCCAAAGGTATCGTTAAGCACCTTTACCATCGGAGCGAGACAATTGGTTGTACAGGAAGCGTTCGAGACGATCTTGTCGGTGGGCCTTAGCGCCTCGTCGTTCACGCCAAGGACTATCATATTGTCGATCTCATCCTTGGCAGGCACTGTTAGCAGAACCTTTTCCGCTCCCGCCTCGAGATGAAGAGCTATTTTTGCCCTATCACGGAACACGCCGGTCGACTCTACGACAACCTGCACGCCCTCTTTCTTCCAGGGCAGCTCCGCGGGATTTTTGATGCTCAGAACATCTATTTTTTTGCCGTTTACGACCAGGGCACTGCCTTCCGCCTCGACCGTCCCCTTGAACCTCCCGTGAACAGAATCGTATTTAAGCATATGGGCCAGTGTTTTCGCGTCTGTCAGGTCGTTTATAGCGGCGATCTCAAATCCACCGCGTTCCATCATTATCCTAAAAACCATTCGCCCAATTCTTCCGAAACCGTTAATCCCTACTTTAACTGCCATTTGCCCCTCCTTTAAATGAGCACATGATTTGCGAGCACATTAGTGCGAGTAAATCATAAGTGCGAATTTACCCCCACACCAATTATTTTGATTGATTCCACATCCCTAAATAACAGGTGTGGGGGTCAATGGAAGTGAGTATTATATACTCAACAGAGAAATCGTTCAACAGTTTTTTGTCGTGAGGATTCTACTTTAGAACTGTACCCTTTTTTGCGGGGTGTCCTCTGAGGAATTCAGCCGAAGTCATCGCTTTTTTACCCTCAAGCTGCAGCATGGTCACCCGGACTGACCCTTTGCCGGTATTTACAATGAATTTTGTCTCGTCGGAAATAGTTCCAGGGGAACTTGAGCTTTCCGAGGCATCGTCTTCGGCGGCATGGATTACTTTCAATGTCCTCGAGTCAAGATGAGTGAACGCGCCCGGCCACGGCTGCATGGCTCTTACTTTCCTGACCACCTCTTGCGCAGAGACGGTCCAATCTATTTCACCCTCTTTTTTCCCGAGTTTCGGGGCATACGCTGCCGCGCTTTCATCCTGCTCGCTGAGACATTCTTCCCCGGATTCGATAGCAGACAGCGCTTTCAACAAAAGATCCGCTCCACTATATGAAAGTCTCTCAAGTAGATCCTCCGCATCTTCATCTTCCCCTATTTCTGTTTTCTCCTGCATGATCACGCTTCCCGCGTCCATGCGTTCGGTCATCCTTATCACGGTATTTCCCGTTTCTTCCTCACCGTTAAGTATAGCCCGGTTTACCGGCGCAGCGCCCCGGTATTTGGGCAGAAGAGAAGGATGCAGATTCACACAGCACTTCCGCGGCACATCAAGAAGATCTTTGTCCAACAGCTGCCCGTAATCAATGACCACAAAAATATCAGCGTCCATTTTCCTTAAAGAATCGATAAACTGAGCGTCCGAGGCTTTCTCGGGCTGAAAAACATCCATACCCGGAGCGGCCTGCTCAACGAACGCCTTGATCGGAGTCGGCCGGACACTCCACCCGCGCCCTTTTTTCTTATCCGGCTGGGTCACCACCGCCACGATCTCGTGACTGCTTTTGTGCAATTTCTTTAAACTCGGTAATCCGAATTTTCCCGTCCCAAAAAAGATTATCTTCATCGCTCTCCTAGAAATCCCTAACCCCTTCGGGGTTAGGGATAAATTCGCACCTATAACTTACGCTTCTTCCAGTCGCGTAAGTTATGTGCTCATTTACATTGTCATCGGATCTACATCCACAGCCATAAACACACCTGAGCCTTTGCGGAACCCTTTCAAAGCCTTACGTAATTTCTTGACGGCGTTTTCCCGGTCCCCCGTCTTTAGAAGAATATTCCAGCGGTAATACCCTCTAAGTTTGGCCATCGGAGACGGCGCAGGCCCAAGGATATCAACATCGGGTATTTTCTTCTGCAGAAGTTTTGACAGTTTTTCGGCACTTTTGATTACGTTTTCCTCTTTTCTGGATCGCAGGGTAATCTTCACAAGATTCACAAAAGGCGGAAAGAGGAGCTGGCGGCGCGACCTTATTTCCTCGTTAAAAAAACCATCATAATCGTGTTTCGCAGCCAGACTTATGGCATAATGTTCCGGCGTATAAGTCTGAACGATTACCTCCCCGCCGAGGTCGCCTCTTCCGGCGCGGCCTGCAACCTGAGTAATGAGATTGAACGTGCGTTCCCCAGATCGGAAATCCGGCAGATTAAGATTAGCGTCGGCTGATATTACGCCGACCTGAGTCACCTTGGGAAAATCCAGCCCCTTGGCTATCATCTGGGTGCCGACTATTATATCTATTTTGTGGTCCTTAAAATCCTGCAGCACCCTGTCATGCGCTCCCCTTTTGGACATCGTGTCCGAATCCATGCGCGCGATGTGGGCTTTGGGTAATATCTTCCTAAGTTCCGTCTCCACTTTCTGTGTGCCGGTACCTTTATACATCAAATAATCTTCATTACAGGACGGGCACAGTTGAGGAGGAGGTATCCTCCTGTTGCAATAATGACATACAAGTTCGCCCTTTTCTTGATGCAACACCATCGGAGAATCACACTTGGGGCATTTTAGCACATACCCGCATTTGCGGCACATCACAAACGTGGAAAAACCTCGCCGGTTTAAAAAGATTAACGCCTGCTGTTTTTTGGAGACATCCTTTTTTAAAGCCTCCGCCAGGATATTCGATATAACCCTCTTGCCTACCCTTGTATCGAATTCCATCCTCATGTCCACCAGTTTGACCCTGGGGAGTTCTCTTTCCTTTATCCTCTGAGTTAATTCAACGAGGCGGTATTCACCATCCATGGCCTTGTGATAAGACTCAAGCGAAGGCGTCGCGCTCCCCAGAATAACCGGGACACCGGCCATCCGGGCTCTTTCGATCGCGACATCGCGGGCATGATACCTGGGTACATCTTCCTGTTTGTAGCTCGGTTCGTGTTCCTCATCCACAATGAATATCCCCGGATTTTCAAAAGGGCTGAACACGGCCGAACGGGGACCGACTACTATCCGAGCCTCACCGTCTTTGATCCTTTTCCATTCCGCGAATTTCGCGCTTTGAAGCATCCTGGAATGAAAAACAGCAACGCTGTCACCGAATCTGGACATAAACCGTTCCACCGTCTGAGGCGTGAGGGATATCTCCGGGACCAGCATAACACCCGCTTTGCCTTTTTTGAGAACGTTTTCCATCACTTGAAGATATATTTCCGTCTTGCCGCTACCGGTTATCCCGTGCAGGAGAAAGACTTCATGTTTTTCTTTATCCAGGCATTTATTTATATCCTCCAGGACTTTTTTTTGTTCCCTGTTCGCAGTATGAGGATCCGTCGGTATTACCTCTCTCGGTTCTTCCTTGATCCGGGAAACCATCGAAACCTTCCCCCTCTTCAATGCACCCGGGATCATCGCCTCGAGCGCCTCCCCCCATGAACAGAAATAGTTATCCTTGATCCATCCGGCCAATTCTATCATCTCGCCCGTAAAGATCGGAAACTCGTCGATAACATCTATAAGAGACCGGGGATCTTCAACCATAGGGCTATTCTCTATCTTCACGATATACCCTACGCGTTTAGCGTTTCTAAAAGGTATGTAGACCCTTTTACCTACCTGGGGGGGGAAGCTTTCTTTTCCGGTCACCCTGTACTGGAAGGTGCGATCGATAGGGAGACTCGTTATTACTTCTACGTATTTATCCATTATTCGTACAAATTATTTTTTTTGAGATGGGATTTTTAGCCCTAGTTCTTTCGCTATTTTTTTCATGTCCCGCCACACTTCTTTCTTGCCGGCAGGATTTCTTAACAGATACGCGGGGTGATACGTGGGCATCAGTTTGATGCCATGGTAATCACGGAATATACCGCGCAGCTTGCTTATAGGTGTATCGGTATCTAAAAGCGTCTGAGCCGCGAATTTTCCGAGCGCGCATATGACCTTCGGCTTCATAAGTTCGATCTGTTTTATAAGATACGGCGAACATGTCTCGATCTCACCGGGCAGGGGGTTTCTGTTGCCCGGGGGGCGACATTTAAGAATATTAGCTATAAAAACGTCCTCCCTTTTAAAGCCTATAGACTCTATTATTTTGGTCAGGAGCTGCCCGGCACGACCGACAAAGGGCCTCGCCTGCTTGTCTTCTTCAGACCCCGGGGCTTCCCCGATAAACATAAGCTCGGCGCGGGGCGAACCCTCGCCGAAAACCACGTTCGTCCGGGTCCTGGCGAGAGCGCAGTGCCGGCAAACCAGAACCTCTTCCTTTAACCCCTTTAGCGTGATCTTCTTTTCTTTCGGATTTGCCGGATTTCCCGTATTTGCCAAAAACAGTTCGCTGATACCGCCCAGTTTTTCGGATTCGATCACGTGTCTAATATTGTTTATGATCCTATCCATATCGCTGTCCTGCATAACTCTCCTCTTCTAACCTGTCAGCGGCAAGGTGTGTGGAACTACTCCTACCAGGGCCCCTCCGCCCTGTGTGGATCCTCCCGTACGGAGTAATCCCACACACCTGGTATACCTGCCAGATCTTAGCGAAATCTAACCAGGTTAACAAGGTGTAAGCCCACGTCGCGTTAACCTGGTTAGATTTCGCTTGAAACTATATCCACTATTTCTTTTGCGGCATCCGGTCTGCGTATCTTTTCAATACCCGCTTTCAACCTCTCACAGGCGTCCTGCGATAAAAGTATCCTGTCCGCCATGACCGGTATGTCGTCCACGCTGGCGGCCTTTTCAGACGCGCCGCCTCCGACAAGAAGCTGCTCGTTCCATGTCTCCTGCCCGGGAACAGATGCAAAAAGTATCATCGGCAGACGCGCGTTAAGGGCTTCAGTAACGCTTATCCCACCCGCTTTTGTAACCATAAGATCGGATACCGACATAAGCTCGGCTATTTTGTCGGTATAACCGATCAGTATCAAAGGATAATCCAGCTGATCTTTTAAAATCTGCAGGTTTCTAAAAACCGTTTCGTTGTGTCCGCAAACAGCTATTACCTGGATCTCCGAACGGCATGAATTCAGGGAAACCAGTATCTTCCCCATGGGGCCGACACCGAAACCTCCGCTTAAGAGAAAGATCGTTTTTCTCTGGCTATCCAGGCCGTATGTCTTTTGCACCTCTTGGGTGTTAAATTCTCCGCTGAACTCCTTCATCGTCGGGATTCCCGTAACGGTCAGCTTCTCCGGCGGGATCCCCCTTTTCTCCATTTCCAGCGATGCCGAATCGGAGCCGACAAAATACCTGTCCACATACGGCGACAACCAGTAACTGTGCGGACCGTAATCGGTAACCACCGCATATATGCGGGAACGAAAAGCCTTATGGCTCCTCAGGCTACCGGATATGCCCGGCAGGAGAAAATGAGTTGCCACTATCGCGTCTGGGGATTCTTCCAGCAGCATCCCCTCAAGTTTTTTAAGATTACGCGCGTCCGTGGCATCGCGCATTTTCCGGATCGCGGCATCCACAAAAGGATTATTGGTAAAATAATACATCGCGCCCCACAGCCACTTGGTACGGCTTATGAGAAATATGTAAAACGTAGTGTATAAAAACCGGTATAAGCCGCTGGAGTACTCCAATAGGTCTATCGCCTTGACTTCGACGGTGTCCTTGACCCTTTCCTGGAAACTCTTCAAAAGCGCCATCGCGGCTTTTTTATGCCCCATACCCGCGGTTGAATAAATAATGATCACTTTCTTCATTTGCCTCCCCCTAGAATTATACCCACCGCACTCAAAAGACTGTCGCAGACGTGGTCCGGTTTGTGCTCCCAGTTCTCCACGTCTTCGCGTGAAGCTTTCCCCGAAAGCACAAGAATGGTCCCCAGACCCGCTTTTCTACCCGCCTGAATATCGCGTTCGGTATCCCCGATGTAAAAACTGCCTTTGAAACTTTTTATACCGAGCCCGGCCTGGGCCATATAAAAAAGTCCGTCTTTCGGTTTGCGGCAGGAGCAGTTTTCTTCCTTTTTATGCATGCAATAGTAAGCTCCCGCTATGCTGCCCTTGTTTTCCTTTATTTCCCGGGACATCCTGGCGGTTACGTCTTCCAGCGCCTCCCTGGTAAAATATCCCTTGCCCACACCCTGCTGATTGGAGATAATGACGCTTTTGTATCCCGCTTCGGCAAGTTTCGCCAGCGCCTCCAGGGATCCGGGAAGAAAATAAAAATCCTCCCATCGCGTTACATACCCGTACTCCGTCCATCCGCCCGGATCCTTGTTTATCACTCCGTCTCTGTCTATAAAAACATATTTTTCGCTCATCACAAATCCTTTCCGTCATCTGGGCGTGGAACCTGAAATTTCGCGATAATCGTCCTTAAACAAATACGCTAAAAATACCAGCGCTATCCCGCAAAAATGCAGCATAAACCGAGATATAGTCGTGTTCACGTAAAAATAAAGGTTATACCCTGTGGTACACATATAACCGGCAAAATATCCGGCTACCGATAAGGCTAGAAAAAGAGCCGCATAAAAACATTCGCCCTTACCGAGCATCTTTCTCTTCCATATTATGCCGGCGAATACCAGAACCCAGAATATATTCCATTTTTTCGGTCCGAAAATTTCCTGCTGAAACAAATCAAGAAGAACCGGGATGTCCTTGACGTTCTGCCACAGGCGTTCCGGCGTAAGTCTGGAAAAATCTATATCGCTGTTAACGGCTGTATTTGAAAACCTGACGGCAAACCAGGGAGCAGCTATAACCGTTACAATCAAAAGCGAGATAGCCGCATCAACCAACGCTCGTTTTCTCCGGGCGGGCTCGGCCCTTGCGATACAGGCAAAAAGAACCGCAACAAAAGCTCCGGCAAAAACTATCGCTTCGTTTTTAGTCCACAAAGAAAAACCAAATAAAAGCACGGAAAGAACAAGCGGCATCCTGTTTCCTGTCCGAACATAAAGCAAGAAATATACAAACGCGCATGTCACCAGTGCGGTAAGAATAAGATCGGTATGGATTATCGTAGCGTAATCGGCAAGCTGCGGTATGGTGGCCAGGATAAACACAAGGATAAGGGAATACTGCCGGCTAAATGATTTTTTCATCTGTGAATAGAACAGTATCAAAAACGCCAGGTAAATGACCGGCATGATCATGTTCACAATAAGATCGTTAAAACCGGTAAAAACATATATCCAGGTCATCAAAAAAGGCAAAAGGAGAGGGTAATCAGGATGCGCTACCGCAGCCTCGCCCCAGGCAAAAAAACCATCAGGCACACCGGCTGCAAAGTAAAAGATCTTGGCTTTAAGCGCGTAATTCGCGACCGCGTCGTGCGAATGTACAGGTGTCGGAACCACCAGAAAGACCGTCCAGAGAACCTGGACAATAAGAGCGGCGACCAATAACCGTTCCGTCATGCCCCACCGGCCTCCGGCATTATCCACCGGCATAAAATCTTTCAGCTTTTGAGGTTTGGCGATGTACCGGGAAAAAACCATAATAAAAAGAACCAGCGGTACGATGACGATATGACCGAGGCTGTAGTCAATCCCCAGCAGATAGTATAAAAAAAGCTGATAACACGCAAATCCGATGCCGACAAAAAATGACAGGGAAACCAGCTCCATCACAGAATATTCATACCGGGCGCGTCTTATGCCCAGCAGTATAAAAAATATTCCTATCACCCCCAGCGATAGCAGGGAAAAAATAAAACTCATCCGCCTGTATCCTCTCTTGCCAGCAAACGGCCTTTTGCGCCGTACCGTTTGTACTCCCTGTAACCATCTCCTGGCGTCTCTTGCCCCTCATAAACGATCTTGAAATCGGGGTCTTCTTTTACATGCCTTAAAGGCCACAGAAAATACCGTGCGCGTACCTCATAAATAGAAAACTTTTTAAAACCAACAAGTTCGTAACTTGAACCTTCCGGTATCTGTTGTCTGCAAAAAATTAGAAAATCATATAGCTCATCCCCGAGGACATAACGCACCTTGTCGTTGTAACCATGTGTGTACAGATAGCCTAACGACCGGTATTGCCCGTCCTTATCTTCCCGTATAAGAAAGAAAATCCACAGGACAATCCAGACCGCAAAAATAGTCTTAAAAATATTCCGTTTATTCAATATTCGACTCATAATTCTTGTGCCATTCAGCCAAAAGAAACTGTTTTCAGAAGAAATAAATCTGAAACTTATCCATTGTTCTAGAGAATAACTAAGGCTGTTTGGGCTACTCCTACCAGGGCCCCTCCGCCCGGTGTGGGAGGCTCCCTGTACGGAGTAACCCAAACAAGCCTTATTAGAATCGCAAATTCTACTATACAACCTTTTTTCGTAAATATTCCGCCAGAGCGGAGGGTTCTTTAAGGTCGAACTCCCTGCCTTCCGCGGATCTGGCGCGTATTCCGCCATCAACAGAAAACATCTCGGCCCTGTGCAAAGGTTTTAGAAAACGTAAAAAACGCAGGAGAA
>JBDRIH010000038.1:0-5003 GCA_043816025.1 Candidatus Omnitrophota bacterium | reverse complement strand
CTTCTTGAGAAGAAAGGCGTTTCCTACGTCGTAGTGACGCCCAAAATAACGAAGGACATTGAGACTCCTTATATAAAGGTACTGACGAACCAGAGGACCTCGCTTGAAGACATACTCACCGAAAGCGCCCTGCCGGGGACCCCGAAGAGAGAGAGTGAGGATTCCGATACCGGATCTCTTTCCCCGGTATTAAGAATAGGCATGGCGGCGAATCTCGTGCTAAGCCGTGACCCTGAAAGAAAGAAAATACTTGCCGCGTGGTCCAGAGGTATGGATGAAGCGAAAGTGCCCGGAGCGGAAGATCTCCGTAAGGTCGCCGAGGATACCGTCAAGGAAGCTGTTGCGATGGCATCGGATCTCTGGATACAGAAAATAATAAAGGAAGGCCTCCAGGTGCAATATGCGTCTAAACCCGGCAGAGCCGATAGTATATGGGCGGGGTTTGTGACGGACGATAACCAGTGGTCGCTTCTGCAGGCAGGGTATTTAGGCAAGGTCAGGGCCGCTCTCAGATCCATGGGCGCTGAAGACGAATTTGACGCGTTGAACGGGATCATCGTAGACGAGTTTGCGCGGATCAGGGATAAGGAGAGGGCAGAGATCGGAGACACCCAGGGCCCGGACACCCCGGGAGGACGTACGAGTCCCGGGGAATATGCTATGGCGATTAGCGAGGAAAACCCTTTAACCCCGGAGGCGTTTGCTCTTTATGACGAGATCTTAGCTAAGAGTTTTAAAGCGGAAACTGTAATAAAATTGGACAGTGCGAAGTATATAAATAAATACGGAATAGCTATCTATATTCACGATGATTTTGAGAAGAGAATAGCTACGGAAAATGATAAGAGGCTCAGTGAGGGAAAATCGGCGATACCGTTCCCGCGGGTCCACCCGGGGACTTGGAAAGGCACAGGGAATCGACTGCATATAAGCAGCTTCATATGGAACGAGCTTACTCCCAGGGAACGTAAAATAGTAGCGGCCCATGAGCGTGTACATCTCGAGATTTATAACTATGGGTTGTATAAGAAGGCCGGGGACCAGGATGAGCGGCAAAAGAGGCAAAAATTGCTCTCCCCAACCGCCGGGACAACATATGAACTTTGGGAAAAATATTTAGCGGACTGCAAGAAAAAGAAAATACCTGTGGACCAGGAAAATTTTGTAGATCAGATCAAGGTCAAGGCGTATTCATTCGGGATGAACCGCAATGACTTTCCTGATTGCGATACTACCAGAATCCGCGGAGATGTGGCGGAGGCTGAAGGCAGCAGGATCTATATGGACGCGGACGCCGCCATGGAAGCCAGGAACGAGAAAGCGTTGAGAATAGCTTTTACTGAAGCGTATGTCCTGGCCGATAGTTATGGGTATACAGGCGCGCTTGTAGATATCCTTGATCTTTTCGCGGAACAGGACGTGTCCCTCCAGGAAAGTCTGCTTAAGCCGATAGTGTATAAGGTCGCGGAATGGTATCCTTTATGGATAAAACAGGGCTTGATGAGTGATATTACAAACAATCTTTCCAGCCCGGCGAGAGAACTTATTAAAGAAAAGTGGTTTACAGAGTCATCCGCGAACAGGGAATTCGTCGCGCTGTCCGCGGACAGGGGAAAAAATATAGTAGCTGTTATTATGGCCGGCGGCGGCGGCGAGAGATTAGGGCCTATCAGCACTACCCGTGAACCGAAACAGACGACTAACAGGTTGTTAAAAGATGTATCGCTGATCACGATGGCCGTAGAAAGAGTGATAGGGGACTTAGGCGCGGAGAACGTATATATACAGACGGTACCTCACCTGAAGGAACAGATATACGAAACGTTGAGAGAAAAGTGGCACGGTTTCAGGGAAGAGAATATATTTACCGAACCCAAGGCCGCGGATACCGCGGGAGCAATAGGATATGCCGCGGCAAAACTGAAAAAATTGGGTCGCGGGAAAGACGCCATGTTCGTGCAGACGGCGGACCACTATATAGAAACCGCGTCGGGCGAGTTCAAAAAAGCGTATACGGACGCCGCGATCGTCGCGCGGAATACGCCGGCCATAGGCACGCTTGGCATAAAAATGGAAGTTCCCTCGGCTGAATATGGATGTATAAGGAAGGGACCTGCTACTTTTTTCCACGGAGTAGCAATGGTCGAGAAGTTCCAGGAGAAACCTGAGATCAAAGTGGCCGAGGAAATGATAGCAGAGGGCGTGACGACGTACAACAGCGGTATGTATATCGCTACGGCGGAAACCTGGCTTGACGCCTTTGATGCCGTGGCCCCGGATTATGGAAAGATGTTCAGAAAGATAGCGGCTCCTGACGCCACGCTGGAAGATGAGGAAGACGCGTTCACTCTAATGGCAAAATGGAAGAAAGACAAGGTGACCACCAACGGTTATGTAGCCGGGCCTGTGGATAAGGTGCTTTCAGAACCGCTTACTTCGGGCGCGACTGACAGGGTGGCTCTTTTCATGATAGAGGGCAAGTTCCATTGGAGAGATATCGGAGGGTACAAGGCCATATATGAGCATTACACGGAGGATAGAGAAGAGGGCGATGGGGACAATAACGTGGTTATCGCGACAAACCCGCTGAATATATCATTGGAAAGATGTTCAGGATGCCTGGTTATCGCCAATGATGACGACGTGAAGATCAGCGTTAAAGGAATGACAGATTCCGTGATAGCCTATAACCCTGTTACAAAAGCGGTTATGGTAGCTCCGGTGGCTGTCGCGGGGAGTCACATAAAGGATCTTCTGGAGGAGATCAAGGCGAAGAAAGGTATCGCCGGATATGTCTCGGGTGATCTGGCGAAGATAATCCCGGCTGATAAGATGGTTGAGATCTCGAAGACAACAGGAGGAAATGGGAAACAGAGCCGGGTTATAGAATCCGCGATGGGTGACGGTATTATCAAGGGGTCCGATTCGTGTGTTATGAACGTCTCGATAGGGCTTGGCTTGATCCTGGATATGAAAGGGGCGGAATATAAGAATACCGTGGTAAATGTGATCCCTCAGGAAGATAACAGGGATGTCCCGGAAATAAGCGTCGTAAAAGTGGGTGACAGCGCCATAGCCAACCTGTTAACCCGGGAACGAAACATAGAAAAGTTAAGCGCCAATGACCGCATAGACAACATGATGAGGATGATCGAAAGGGGTGATACGGGCGTGGATGAGCTTACGCCGGGCGGTTATGGTGAGTTATATGGTATAGGTCAGAATGAAGGCGGCCGCGAAGAAGTGGAACGCGAAGTTGCGCTTATTCGGGAGAGGTTTGAAAGATATAACTATTGCGTCAAAAAATTCAAGCCGGGGGTAATGGGTACGAGCGGTTACAGGGGCATAGCGGATGAAGACGTAATTTACGCCAAAGACAGGACGGGCGATAACGACGCCGTTGTTTTTAACGGGATGACGGACCAGGAAGTCTTTATAAACGTTAAGGCTCAGTTTCTGTATCTTATGGATCTTGAACAACAGAACATGTTGCCGGCAGGTTACGTCGGAGAGTTTATCAGGGCCAGCGTCGCAAAAAAAGGCGATACCGTGGTTTTAGGAGGGGACCTGCGTCCTACAACGCCGCGATTATTCGAGATAACGGCGGCGGCTATAATGGATGCGGGATGCCGGGTTGATTTCCAGGCGCTTATATCTTCACCGGAAACCGGCAATTACGGTATCAACGAAGCTGGAGTGACAAGTATTATGGTTACCGGCAGTCATAACCCGTACGAACAGAACGGGATAAAGACCTTCAGGAGTAACGGTGAGCTGTTGAAGCCCGAGGAAAAGGTTCTCCGGCCGTATATAGCTAAGGTCAGGCGTGAAGTTTATCTGCAGAGTTTTGAGGAAAGCATGTTTGATAGACTTGGGAAAGTTAAGGATGTGAGTGAACTTACGCCGGAGCAGAAGGAGCTTATTGATGCGGCCAGGGAAAAGACGGATCTGGAAAAATTTAAAAAGACCGAGGTGTGGGAAAAGAAAGCCGACGAAGGGGAAGTGGAGGAAGCCGCTGAAGTCGCGCCCGCGACTTTAGCGTATATAAAGCGTTTTGTTGAAGCGTTCATTGTGTCGGGGCAACCGCTGCCGCTGGAAGGTAAGGAGATAATATTCCTGCAGCAGTCGACCGTCGGCAGGGAAACTATTCCCATGATATTAAGGGCGTTAGGAGCGGTTGTCATCCTCAAGGGTAAAACGGATGACTTTGTTTCTGTTGACACCGAAGACCTGAGCAAAGATATGAGGGGAAATCTGAAGCAACTTTCAGCGGACCATGAAAGGGAAACCGGAAAAAAACCGTTTGCCGTATTAACGGCTGATGGCGATGGCGACAGGCCGGTTTTCTGCGATGAAGACGGTAATTTCCTCCATGGTGACAAGTTAGGTGTCGTTGCCAGTATCTTCCTGGGGCTTGAAAACGTAGCAATACCTATAACCGCGAATGCAAAGGCGGTTGAAAAGCTGAGATCGACAGGGGCAAATGTTTTTCTGGGAGAAGTAGGATCGCCGTATATGGCCATAGCCGCGCTTGAGAAAGAAGGCGCTGAAAAAGCCGATGGCAGGCAGGAATCAAGGAAAGGCTGGTTTGAGGTTAACGGTGGTTTTGGCACGGCGTCACCTCTGGCCATGCCGAACGGTACTGTCTTAAAACCGCTTTCCACCAGAGATGCCGCCTTACCCATTATCTGCGGGCTTCTTTCAGCGGTTGAAGGGGGCAAAGCGGTATCACAGATGATAGCTGATACGTTTAAAGGGTATGAAAGCTACACACAGGCCGGTGTTGTGGAGAACCTCCCCACCAAAACGACTCCAGGTTGTGAAGCGTATACGCCGGAAATGGGTGGGGCGATAGTAAAGAGTTTCTCGCCGAAAGACCGTAATATCGAACAGGTGGTCTTTGACAAGGACCATGGTGTCGTAGTTACCTTTAAAGACGATGCGCAAAAACTGCCGATATCAGGTGACGCCAGTCAGGCTCAGGCCATGAACAACATAAGAGA
>JBDRIH010000037.1:0-9776 GCA_043816025.1 Candidatus Omnitrophota bacterium | reverse complement strand
AAAGGGCACGAAGCCGAGGAATCTAAACCATTTTTGTCATTCCGAGCGAAGTGCCCAAAGGGCACGAAGCCGAGGAATCTAAATCATAGTCTGATACAAATCCTCCCATCTCGGATTCATTGTAGCAATCAAACGTAGCTTCTTTTCTCTGCGCCATCTTTTTAATTGTTTTTCTCTTGTTATCGCACTCTCCACGTCATTTGTAATTTCATAATATACAAGGTTTTTCGTTTTATATTTTTTTGTAAAACCTTCTATCAACTCATTCTTATGTTCATACATCCTTTTTACTAAATCACTTGTAACTCCTATATAAAGAACTCGACTGTAACTGCTCATTATGTAAACGTAATATTGTTTCATTAGATCCCTCGACTCGGCCTTTGGCCTCGCTCGGGATGACAACCTTTCTTTCACCTCTTACTCCTGACCAGCGCCAGAACTTTCCTTACGCCTTCAACCCCTACAATATGCGCCGAGACCAGATACACAACACCGCTCACAAAAACAGCCGCCGCCAGGCGAGTAAAAGCCGCGATCGTAGTCAGACCGGCCCCCTGCAAAAACATCCTTGAAGCGACAAAAGTAAACGCCCCCATTATTACACTGGCGGCGCATATCCGGACAAAAGACGAAAATATCGCGCGTGTGCCGATATCCCCGATACGCCTCGTCAGCATCACGTAAAGTATCACAAAATTTGTCGTAGCCGCTACAGAAGTGGCCAGCGCAAGTCCGCCGACCTTCAGCGGCCACATCAGTATCAGGTTAAGCACAAGGTTAACCACCAGCGAGACAGAAGCCGTCTTTACGGGCGTTCGTGTGTCCCCCATGGAATAATAAGCACTCACCAGTATCTTGATCCCCGCGTACGCGAATAGACCAAAACTATAAAAGAAAAGCGCGCTCATGGTTATCGCCGTGGAATACGCCGTAAACTCGCCTCTTTGAAAAAGTATCCGCACAATAGGCTCGGCCAGTATCATAAGCCCCACCGCGGCCGGTATCATTATGGTAAACACCGTCTTCAAAGAAAAAGAAATGGTGTCCTTCAATTTGGCCATATCATTTGACGCCACGTCCTTACTCATCTTAGGAAGCGCCGCCGTAGCAAGTGATATCCCAAAAATAGCCAGGGGTAGCTGCACAAGGCGGTTGGAATAATACAGCGCGGCTACACCGCCGGCACCCACTATCCAGGCGAAAGACGCCAGCACCGTATCGATAAGAACACTCAGCTGATACACCGCCGTACCCAGCGCCCTGGGAAGAAGAAGTCGTCCTATCCTCCCGGCGATCGGATGTACCAGACGAAACCCTTTTTGAAACCTGAAACCTTTTTCTCTAAGCGGCCGTATCTGCAGGAGCACTTCCAGAATACCGCCTATAATAACACCGACAACCAGACCCTTTATCCCTATGACCGGGCAAAGCACCAAAAGCGCCAGTATCATGGTCACATTCAGCACAACCGGCGCGAAAGCGGGTGTCGTAAAATAGTGAAACGAATTAAGTACCCCTTTACTGTAAGCCACTATCCCCAGAAGCAGTATATACGGAAACACCATACGGGTCAGAGACACCGTCATGGCAAACTTCTCTGGGCTTCGCAAAAATCCGGGCGCGATCACCCTCACCAGGACCGGGGCAAATACAACCCCCGAAACAGACAGCACAACAAGCACCGCAAGCATCAGGTTAAGTATTACGCGCGCTACTTCCCAGTACTCTTGGCGCGTACGCGTATGGCTGTATTCGGTCAGTATAGGAACGATCGCCGCGTCTGTGGCACCCTCCCCGACCATGTCACGAAGCATGTTGGGCAGACGAAACGCCACCACAAACGCCTGGGCAAATATACCGGTCCCGAAAAACCTCGCAAAAAGGATATCCCGGAGAAACCCCAGTATACGGCTGGCGGTTGTCGCAAAACCTATTATCCCGGTTGCTTCTATGAGTTTGCGGTTAGTCATAATTGATATAATAATAGCATAAGTTTCGATTTATGTCATTAACCTGGCTAACCTGAAAGATCTAACCAGGTTAGCAAGGTGGGTAGGGCTACTCCGTACAGGGAGCCTCCCACACCGGGCGGAGGGGCCCCTGGTAGGAGTAGCCTCACACACCTGGCCGCTGGCAGGTTAGTTTTAGTGTTTGAAATATCGGATTTATTAGTATATTATAAATATCTGTCTATAGGGCACAAAGGAGAGTTATGTGGCAATATACTGACAAGGTAATGGAACACTTTAGAAACCCGCGAAATGTCGGGGAGATAGAGAATCCCGACGCCATAGGCGAGGTGGGCAACATCATCTGCGGGGATGCTTTGCGCCTTACCTTACGTGTGGATAAGAAAACGGGCACCATAACAGACGCGAAGTTTAAAACCTTCGGCTGCGCCAGCGCCATCGCCTCCTCTTCTGTTCTAACCGAAATAATCAAGGGTATGACTATAGACCAGGCGTCAAAGGTCACCAACAAGGAGATCGCCGAATATCTCGGCGGGCTTCCGGACGAAAAGATGCATTGTTCGGTAATGGGTATGGAAGCGCTGGAGAAAGCTATTGCTAATTACAGGGGCGCCCCCGCCGTTAAAGGAATGGTCGGAGGGGAGAAAATAATATGCAAATGTTTCAGTGTAACGGATAAAAAGATAATCCGCGCTGTAAAGGAAAACAATCTAAAGACAGTGGATGAGGTGACCAATTACACCAAAGCAGGAGGCGGCTGCGGCAAATGTAGGGGGTGAGATCGAGAAGCTGCTTGATGAGTTCTGGGAGAAAGAGGCTACAAAAAAAGAGCCCCACCCGGTGAAAAAGCCCCTCGAGAGAAAAACTACCAATCTCCAGAGGATAGCCCTAATACAGGATACCATAGAAAGAGAAGTGCGCCCCCAGCTTAAGGCCGATGGAGGAGATATAGAGCTTATAGACATAGACCGCAATAAGGTCTATGTCAAATTTTTAGGAGCATGCCTGGGCTGCCGATCGGCGGGGATTACCCTTAAGGTGCTGGTAGAGTCGAAGCTGAAAGAGTTTGTGGAAGAAAATATAGTAGTGGAAGAGATCGAGTGATAGTCCTATGAAAACAAGGTATGCGGACAATAACGCGACGACAATGGTCGCTCCTGAAGTTTTCGAGGCGATGAAACCGTACCTGACGGACCTGTACGGTAACCCCTCGAGCATGCACGCTTTCGGGGGAAGCATCCACGCAAAAATAGAAGTCGCCAGAGAAAGTGTCGCCCGACTTGTCGGGGCTAGCGACCCCTCGGAGATAATATTCACCAGCTGCGGTACTGAAAGCGATAATACCGCGATCATCAGCTCGCTGAGGGTTTATCCTGAAAAGAGACACATAATAACCACTAAAGTGGAACATCCCGCCGTGCTTAACGTGTGCCAGTATCTTGAGACGATCGGCTACAGGGTAACTTATCTCGGGGTGGACATGGAAGGGCTTTTGGACATGAACGAGTTTCATTCCGCCGTAGACCCGAATACGGCTATTATTTCCATAATGTACGCCAACAACGAGACGGGTGTTATTTTTCCGGTTGAAGAGATCGCCGAAACGGCCCGGGTGCAGGGTATGGTGTTTCATACCGATGCTGTGCAAACCGTGGGGAAGATCCCGTTTAAAATGACGGAACTGCCGGTGGACCTATTATCTATTTCCGGACACAAGCTGCATGCCCCTAAGGGTGTAGGCGCGCTTTACGTCCGCAGGGGGACGAAGTTCACGCCCTTTATGATTGGCGGACACCAGGAGCACGGGCGCCGCGGCGGTACGGAAAACGTAGCGTCTATAATCGGTCTGGGCGTTGCGTGCGAGCTTGCCGCTAAATCTGTCGAGGAAGAGAGAACCAGGATAAAGGGCCTGCGTGACAGGCTGGAGAAAGCGATCCTGGAGGAGATACCAAACTCAAGGGTAAACGGCAGTACAGAAAAGAGGCTTCCCAACACGACCAATATAGGTTTTGAATTCGTTGAAGGAGAATCTATTTTACTTATGCTTGATGAAAAAGGTATCGCGGCTTCGTCCGGTTCGGCTTGTACTTCTGGTTCTCTGGCGCCTTCGCACGTGTTGAGGGCGATGGGTGTGCCGTTTACTTTTGTGCAGGGTTCGGTACGATTCAGCTTGAGCCGGTACAATGATGATTCAGACATAGACTATATCGTCAAACATCTCCCGCCTATTATAAAAAGGTTGAGGGAGATCTCTCCTTACGGAAAGTAGCATTTAAAGGAAGAAAGTATGGATCAGGTTTCTTTGGGTATTGCCTTTTTGGCAGGTATTCTTTCTTTTTTATCACCCTGCGTGCTGCCGCTTGTGCCGGGGTATATCTCGTTCCTCTCGGGTGTGTCACTGGAAGAACTTAAGCAAGGCTCTACCCGCGGCAGGGTCCTTAGAAAAGCCGCCCTGGTATCTGTTTTTTTTGTTATGGGGTTTTCGGTTATCTTCGTTGCCATGGGCGCTTCCGCCTCTTTTATCGGAAAACTGCTTGCAGACCATATAGTGGTGATGACCAAGGTGGCGGGTGTTGTGATCGTGGTGCTGGGCCTCCATCTAGTGGGGGTATTGAGGCTCGGATGGCTCAACTATCAGAAGCATTTTGAGGTAAAAAAGTTTTCTCCCGGTTTTTTGGGCGCTTTTCTGATAGGCATGGCTTTTGGTTTTGGATGGACCCCGTGCGTTGGTCCGATACTGGCGGGAATACTTGCTTTGGCGGCTGCCCAGAAGACGCTTGTAAAGGGGATGTTTCTTCTTGCCGCGTATTCACTTGGGCTCGGCATTCCTTTTATCATTACAGCCTTCGCCGTGGGCGTGTTTATGCGTTTCTTCGAGCGATATAAACGCTTTATCCGGTGGGGACAGGCAATAGCGGGGGTGTTGCTTATTGTCATGGGCGTGCTTATATTCTTTGATAGTCTGGGCATCGTGCTGGAGTTGCCAGAACTTATACGGGCATTATTTTATAGATTCACTGCATAGGAGGTACCATGAGGATAAAAGGATGGGTTTTAGGAGTTGCGATTGCCTGCTTGATGTTTATAGCGGGGGGCCTTTTATCTTGCCAGGGCGGGGCCGCATCTATCGGGGTCGGGTCTATGGCCCCGGATTTTACGCTTGAGGATCTGGCAGGTAAATCCTTTAGTCTTTCCGATGTAAAAGGGAAGGTGGTTATACTTAGTTTCTGGTCGACAACGTGTAGTGCCTGTAAGTTAGAGATGCCCCACTTTCAAACTCTTCACGAAGAATACGCGGATAAAGATCTTGTAATTATCGGTGTAGCCCTGGACCGGTTCGGTATTTTTGTGGTAAAACCGTTTGTGGACGCCAGGGGGATTACCTTTCCGATACTTCTGGCCGATAACGAAATAGAAGCCGCTTATGGGGGCATCGAGTGGCTGCCTACCACGTTTGTGATCGACCGCGAGGGACGCATCGTGGAGAAGCGTGAGGGAGCCGAGAGCAAAGCCTTTTTCGAATCTGTTATTGAAAAACTTTTATAATGCTCACTGCGAGGGGAAAGTGACATGAGAATAATTTTCAGAAATATTTTGGTATTAGCGCTAAGCGTTTCATTTGTCTTATCCGGCTGTGCGCGGAAAGTGTCTTGGGAGGAGCTTAACGATAAGGCCGTTAAACTTTATCAAGAGGCCCAGTATCAGGAGGCGGCTTTAACGGCTGAGGAGGCGCTGGAACTAGCGGGAGATGAGTTCGGCTCGGATCATCCCAATGTGGCGCGAGCCCTGGACAACCTGGCCGTAATTTATAAAGCCCAGGGCAGATATATAGAAGCTATTCCACTTTACGGTAGGGCGCTGGAGATACGTAAAGATAAGCTCGGGCCGGATCATCCTGAGGTGGCGGATGCCATGAACAACCTGGCTACGCTTTATTATTACCAGGGGCGGTATGCCGAAGCCGAACCCATTTTTAAAGAGACGCTCGCGATGCGTGAAAAAAACCTCGGCCCGGACAACCCCGACGTGACGGCCGCCATGAACAATATGGCGACGTTCTATTATTCTCAAGGGCGCTACGATGAGGCCGAAGAGCTTTATAAGCGTGCTATGGAAATAGACGAGAAATCTTTCGGGCCGGACCATCCCGTTATCGCGACTTCCCTCAACAACCTGGCGCAGATCTATATGGATCAGGCGAGGTACGCAGAAGCAGAACCTCTTCTAAAACGCGCTTTGGATATCTTTGAAAAAGATCTAGGCAAAGAGCATCCCAATGTCGGGACTACGCTCAACAATATGGCTACGCTTTATTATTACCAGGAGCGGTACAGTGAAGCCGAACTCCTTTTTAAAAGGACACTGAAAATCTTTGAAAAGATCATGGGCCCGGACCATCCCGATGTGGCCGGGGTTCTGGATAATATGGCAAAACTTTACGATAAGCTCGGCAGGAACGCCGAAGCGCAAAAGTTACGCTTGCGCGCGGAGGAAATCCGTTCAAAAATCCAGTAACAATAGCTTTGGTAGTTTTAAGGAGGAATAGTATATGAATGCGTTGTTAAGGAATATTTTTATAGCGTTTCTCCTGGTGGTGCTTTCCGTCAGCGGCTGCGCCCGGAAATCATCGTGGGAAAAACTCTGTGACAGGATGGGAGTGCTTTATCAGCAAGAAGAGTATGCGGAGGCGCTTAAAGTTGCGGAAGAAGCCCTGGTAGTCGCGAAAGAGACGTATGGAGAAGGTCACCCGAAGGTAGCGATATCCTATAACAATATAGGATTTATATACGAGACCCAGGGCAAATATGATAAAGCCGAACCCTTGTACGAGACGGCGCTGGAGATAAGCGAAAAAGCGCTTGGGCCAGACCATCGCGACGTGGCAGTGGCCATGAACAACCTTGCCCTTTTATACAGCAAGGAGTTTAAGTTTGGCGAGGCTGAACCACTTTTTAAGCGTGCACTACAGATAAACGAGAAGGTTCTTGGCCGGGACCATCCGAGTGTTGCGATAACCCTGAACAACCTGGCGTTTTTATATGAAGACCAGGCGAGGTACGCCGAAGCCGCAGCCCTTTATGAAAGGGCTTTAGAGATAAAGCGTAAGGAACTGGGGGAATACCACGCCAGTGTCGCGGCAGCCCTTAACAGACTAGCGGGGGTATATGAGGCTCAGGCGAGATACGACGAAGCCGAACCACTTCTCAAACAGTCACTGGCCATAAACGAGAAGGTGCTGGGCAAGAACGATCCTGATGTCGCAAGGGTTCTCGATAATCTGGGGGAACTCTATTATTACCAAAGGCGCTACGACGAAGCCGAACCCCTTTACAGGCGATCGGTTGAGATATTAGAGGAATCTTACGGGCCGGATCATATCGAAACTGCGGAATCCATGAGTAATCTGGCGGAACTCTACAGGGCCCAGGGCAAAAACACCGAAGCCGAACTTTTACTAAAGCAGTCGCTTGAGATAAAAGAGAAAACGCTCGGGGAGAATCACCCCAGTGTCGCTATAAGCCTGAACAATCTAGCGGTACTTTACGGGACACAGGGAAGATACGATGAGTCTGAGGAAATGTTCAAGCGGGCGCTGGAGATAAACAAAAAGCTTTTCGGGGAAAAACACCCGAAGGTAGCAACGTATATGAATAATCTGGCTACATTATACGTGAAACAGGAAAAATACGACCAGGCCGAGGTTCTTTACAAGCAGTCGCTTGCTATATTCGAGGAAACCCTGGGCCCGTATCATCCCAACGTGGAAGGGTCCCTGTGGAACATGGCGGAGTTTTACAAGAGGGCCGGAAGGGAAGAGGAAGCGAAAGAGATGGAACAGCGGGCGAAGAGTATTCAGCTGGAAAGGGAAAAACAGTGACGAGAAAACGATTGATAGCTGTACTGGCGGCAGCAGTTTTAATGTTTTTGTGTGCCGGTTACGCGATTTGTGATACCGCCGAAAAAGATCACTTTAACCGGGGGCTCGATTATATCAAGCAACGCGATTATAAAAAAGGCGCTGACGAGTTTATCGAGGTGCTAAAAATCAATCCCCAGAATGACAGGGCGTACTATAATATGGGCGCCTGTTACGCCGCTTTGGGGCAAAACCAGAAAGCCATAGCCTACCATAAAAAAGCCGTAGAGATAAATCCCGGCCATGCTGATGCGTATGCTTATCTCGGCGTTATCTATTTTATATTGGGCGAAAACTCCAATGCCATAGCCTCCTACGAAAAAGCCATCCAGATAGATCCCTCAAGTGCCATAATCTGTAATAACCTTGGCGCTGTTTACAGCTCTCTTAAGCAGTATCAAAAAGCCATACCCTATTATGAAAGAGCTATAAAAATAGATCCCGGTTACGTCGCAGCTTATTCCAATCTTGGCGAGGATTACAGCTTACTGGGGCAGCATCAGAAGGCTAGGGAAAATCTTTTGAAGGCGAAGGAACTCTATCAAAAAAAGGGAGATTCCAGAGGCGTTCAGAAGATAGAAGAGAAGCTTGAAAAACTTCCCTGACAGGTAAGCGGAATAATATTCTGAAGGAGCAACATGAAAAAGGCGGTTTTTATTTTTTTGATCGCGCTAATTGCGGTATCTTTCGCGCGGTTTTCCCACGCTGCGGAAGACACTATCAGCAAGCCCGCCAGCGTGAAGGCAAAGACTCCGTCGGATAAGGAAATACGTCAGGTCGTAAAAAGTTACATTGAAGAGGAAGTGAAAAAAAATAAGGACAAGACCTTTAAGATAAAGGATCCCGTTTTCAAAGAGACACGAAGTTTGTCTCTCATGAAACTCCACCAGAAGCCCGGGAAGGCGGATGAGTATTATCACTTGTGCGCGGATTTCCAGGATCTTAATGACGGAGAATTTATAGATGTGGACTTTGACGTGCAGGATGTGGAGGGAAGTTGGGAGGTTGTCGACGCGGTCATACATAAGGTCGGCGGCAAAGCGCGTTTCATCTATGACAAAAACGGTAACAGGATCCCTCTCAGGCAGTGATTTTAGTCAGGCGCCATTTTCCCCTTGTATTGTCACCAAAACTTGATAAAATAAGTGAGGCGCAGACTTATGGAGCGAAAAAATCATAAGTCTGTTGGTCGCACTTGACCCCCACACCAAACATATTACTTAAATCTTATATTTGGTGTGTGGGTAAATTCGCGTATATAACTTATGTTCGTTATCACTCCATAAGTTATGCGTTCATTCAAAGAAAGGACAAAAAGATATGCATAGTTATAAAGATCTCGGACTTGTGAATACCAGAGAGATGTACGCTAAAGCCATAGACGGGAAGTATGCCTGTCCCGGGTACAACTTCAACAACATGGAACAGATACAGGCTATTATAACGGCCTGCATAGAGACGAGTTCTCCGGTGGTCTTGCAGGTTTCCTCGGGAGCCAGGGAGTACGCCGACCCGGTCCTTTTAAGGTACATTGCCTGGGGCGCGATGGAAATGGTTAAAGCCGCGGGATCCAATATCCCGGTGGCGCTGCATCTGGATCACGGCAATTCATATGAGCTGTGCGTTTCCTGTATCGAATCCGGTTTCTCTTCCGTCATGATAGACGGATCGGGCCTGCCGTTCGAAGAGAACGCGGCTCTCACCAAAAAGGTCGTAGAGTACGCCCACCAGCATGATGTTACCGTGGAGGGAGAGCTCGGAGTACTGGCGGGTATCGAAGACGAGGTCAGTCACGAACAGACGCACTACACCAAGCCCGAAGAGGTGGAAGAGTTCGTTTCCAAAACCGGGGTGGACAGCCTGGCGATATCCATCGGGACCTCTCA
>JBDRIH010000036.1:0-2572 GCA_043816025.1 Candidatus Omnitrophota bacterium | reverse complement strand
CTGGTTAAGGCATTGTTTTATTTCTTCTTCTTTTGCCCCGTCAAAAATAGGGGTGTCTACTTTATAACCCATCACCTTTGCGGCCCACCCAAGATGGGTCTCCAGTATCTGGCCTACGTTCATTCTTGAAGGAACTCCCAGGGGGTTTAAAACTATCTCTACGGGGGTCCCGTCCTCGGTAAAAGGCATGTCTTCTTCGGGGAGAATCTTTGCGATAACACCTTTGTTTCCGTGCCTGCCTGCCATCTTGTCTCCGACAGAAAGTTTTTTCTTGCTGGCTATATACACAACCACTCTTTTTAAAACGCCCGCGGGCAGTTCGTCTCCTCTTTTAAGCTTATCAACCTCATGCTCTTCCTCATAAAGGATTTCCTCAAGCTGATCATTGTAAACCATTAACGTGCGCCTCGCTTCAGATTCCAGCGCAACGTCAGATTCTATTTTCATGCTGGAGATGTCGCATTTTTCAAATTTAGGAACGTCTTTCTTTCTTATCGGCCTGCCTTCGGCTATGAGAGTGGTCCCTGTTTCATCGGACAATAAAGGCGCGGAAAGTTTCACTCCTGAAAGAAGTTTAAACAGCCTTTCTTCTCTCTCTGTCTTTACTATATCAACCCTCTTCTCGTATTCCTCCCTGATCCTGTCTATCTCTTTATTCTCCGCGGAAATCTCTTCTTTTGTTTTTGACTTAGGCCCTTTTCTTGAAAATATTTTAGTATCTACCACAATGCCTTCTACGCCCGAAGGCACCGTGAGAGAAGCGTCTCTGACATCGCCTGCTTTTTCTCCAAAAATAGCCCTTAATAACTTTTCTTCGGGAGAGAGCTCTGTCTCGCTCTTAGGCGCGACCTTTCCGACCAGGATATCTCCCGGTCCGATCTCCGCGCCCACCCTTATCAGGCCATCCTCGCCTAAATTCTTAAGCGCTTCTTCGCTGACATTGGGTATGTCGCGCGTGATTTCCTCATTTCCGAGCCTGGTCTCTCTCGATTCTATCTCAAACTCTTCTATATGCACGGACGTGTACACGTCGCCCTTTAAAAGCCTTTCGCTTACAAGTATGGCGTCTTCAAAATTATAACCGCGCCACGGCATGAAAGCCACGAGAACGTTTTTTCCGAGCGCCAGATCTCCTTTGTCCGTAGCGGGTCCGTCAGCTATAACGTCGCCTGCCTTTACTTTATCTCCGATATTAACGCTAGGCCTCTGGTTTACGCTTGTATTGGCGTTGCTTCTTGAAAATTTTCTTAATTTATAAACAATGCTGTTATTCACAACGATTTCGTCGGATTGAACGCTCGTGATCCTGCCGTCCGACTTCGCCGCCACTACCGCGCCGGAGTCCATCGCGACCTTTCGTTCCATCCCGGTGCCCACAAGAGGGCTTTCTGTAAATAAGAGCGGCACTGCCTGGCGCTGCATGTTTGAACCCATGAGAGCCCTGTTGGCGTCATCGTGTTCTAAAAAAGGTATTAATCCTGCCGCGATACTCACGAGCTGCTTGGGAGATACGTCAATGTAATCTATCTTGTTTGGCTGAACGAGCGGAAAATCCCCCTTATATCTGCATGAAACTCTTTCGTCTGTAAAATTCCCGTCTTTATCTACCTTCGCGTTTGCCTGGGCCACTATGTATTTATCTTCGATGTCGGCCGTCAAATATTCAATTCTATTCGTAACCCTTCCGTTTTCAACTTTCCTGTAAGGCGTTTCTATAAAACCTAATTTATTTATTCTCGCGTAAGTGCTTAAAGAAGCTATAAGACCTATGTTCGGACCTTCAGGGGTTTCTATAGGGCATATCCTTCCGTAATGCGAATGATGCACGTCTCTTACTTCAAAACCCGCTCTTTCCCTGGATAGTCCTCCCGGGCCTAAAGCGCTTAATCTTCTCTTGTGAGTCATCTCAGCCAGAGGGTTTGTCTGGTCCATGAATTGCGAAAGCTGGCTTCTTCCGAAGAAATCCTTTATGACGCTTGAAACAACCTTGGAATTTATAAGATGATATGGCATCATCGTGTCAATGTCGTATATGGCCATTCTGTCTTTGCAGAAACGCTCCATTCTCGCGAGACCTATCCTGAATTGTTCGGCAAGAAGTTCCCCTACAGTCCTTACCCTGCGGTTTCCAAGATGGTCTATGTCATCTACCGCGCCTTCGCCGTTCTTCAGGTCTAATAAATATCTGACTACGCTTACTATCGTTTCCTTGTCCAGAATTTTCTTATCCAAAGAAACATTCATGTCTAATTTTCTATTTAATATATAACGGCCTACTTTATCCAGGTCGTATCTGCGTTTATCGAAGAATAATTTATCCAGGAAATTTTTTGCGCTTTCAAACGTGAGCGGATCTCCCGGCCTGAGTTTTTTATAAATATCAAGAAGGGCTTCTTCTCTTGTCTTGGTATGATCTCTTTCAAGCGTGTTGGTAATTTCCTGCACTGTATCTCTGAATACTTCCAGATAACGCACCCCGCTGTCCCAAAGCTTTTCTATAACCTGTTCGTCTAATTTACCATTGCCTGCCAAGAGCACTTCTCCGGTCTCAGGATGCTTTATATCTCTTACC
>JBDRIH010000035.1:0-8166 GCA_043816025.1 Candidatus Omnitrophota bacterium | reverse complement strand
GTGCATGCCGATATACTTGACGCGGATTTGTGCAGCCTGACGGGAGGCAAAGAGCGCATCATAGTCTTCGGTAATATTCCGTATTATATATCCACGCCGGTTATCGCTAAAATGATAGAGCAAAGGGAGTGCATAGAGGCCCTTTACATTGTGATCCAGGAAGAGCTGGCAAACCGGATCGTCTCCCCGCCCGGGTCTAAAGAATACGGAGCGATCAGCTGTTTTATCCAGTTTTATACCGATCCGAAAAAGATTTTCAGGATAAAGAGAAACTCGTTCCATCCCAGGCCTAAGGTGGATTCATGTCTATTGAAACTGGAGATGCTCCGCACGCCGTCAGTTTTGGTCATGGATGAGGAACTTATGTTCAAGATCATACGCAAGGCGTTTTCCGAGAGGCGGAAGAAGATCATAAACCCTCTTTCCAACAAGAGATTTATGTCGATGGATAAATCCGGATGGGGGGAGATTTTTAAAAGTTGCGGGATAGACGAGTCAAACCGCGCGGAAACGCTCTCTCTGTCCGATTACGCCAGATTAGCCGACGCCGTTGCTGTATCAAAAGATAAATAGCGTAAGTGCTTAGCAGGAGAGATGGGTCTGAAGCCTTTTGCGTTCAGAAGCGATTTCCCTACATTCATTTAATTTTATTACGGGGAACCTTCGGTTTCTTAACGCTTTTTTTCTAACTTTCGAGGGGTGTTAAATAACTCCTCGCCCTTGACATCATAAGAGTCAAGGGCTCGTCAAACAGATTTAACACTTCTTCCCTCAAAAGTTATAAAAAAAGCTGAAATCGCCATTCACGCAAAAGGCTTCAGACCCATCTCTCTTATCAATAGTAACCTGACGAATCTAACCTGGTTAGATCTGTCAGGTTAACGCCACAAGTCATAAAGTCGTTTGCCATGCTCCGTACAGGGAGCCTCCCACACCGGGCGGAGGGGCCCTGGTAGGAGTATGGCAAACGACTATTACGTCAGGTGAGTGAGAAAGATTTCAGATCTATCTCCCCTGTAATAGTCAGGTCGTAGGTTATATTGACTTTTAATAATCAATATGATAGGGTAATTGCAAGATGGGAAACGATGTTAAGAAAAAAGCAATCACGGAAGACGTTGTCCGTTACGTGGCAGGTCTTTCGCGTTTGTCCCTTAACGAGGAAGAGATTACCAGGTTCCAGAGTCAGCTTTCCCGCATCCTGGATTATATAGCGCAATTGAACGAGGTCGACACGACCGACACTTTACCTACTACACACGCCCTTTCCTCCATGAAAAACGTTTTTCGTGAAGATGAAGTGCAAACCTCGCTTCCGACGGAAGAGGCTTTAAACAATGCCCCCGCAAGAAAAGATAATTTCTTTAAAGTCCCCAAGGTTATAAAAGACGCATAAGATGGAAGATATTTTCTCGAGCATAGACGATTTTAAGCAGTGGTTACAAGGACGTTCGGAGCCGCTGGCTGATACGGCCCGGGTCATAACGGACAGGGTTTCCGACATCGATAAGGAAATAAAAGCGTTTACGCGTATCGATGCGGAGCGTATCGCGGAGCGGGCGTCTCTTTTGGAGAAAACCGATGAAAAAGGGCGGCTGTGGGGCGTTCCTGTAGGGATCAAGAACAACATCTGCATAAAGGGTGATCTTACCACATGTGCTTCACGTATACTGGAAGGATTCCGTCCGCCGTATAATGCCCATGTTATAGAAAGGCTTCTGGCGGAAGGTGCGCTTTTGATGGGCGGAGCCAATATGGACGAATTTGCCTTCGGGTCTTCATGCGAGACTTCCTGCTACGGCCCGACAAAGAATCCGTTGGATACCACGCGTATACCGGGAGGATCCAGTGGCGGTTCAGTCGCTGCCGTCGCCAGCGGCGAGGTAGTGGCTGCTCTTGGATCGGATACAGGAGGATCTATCCGGCAACCTGCCGCGATGTGCGGTGTTGTGGCGTTCAAGCCGACCTATGGACGCGTTTCGCGCTATGGGCTTATCGCCTTCGCTTCCAGCCTTGACCAGATAGGCCCGATAACCCGTAACGTATCCGACTGCGCCACTCTTCTTGAGATCATATCCGGTTATGACCACAGGGATTCGACCTCTGTAAACATGTACGTTCCCAGTTATACGGAAAATCTTTCTAAAAAAATAGAGGGGCTTGTTATAGGTATTCCAAAGGAATATTTCACTTCGGGTATCGATAAAGGAGTGAAGTGCCGTATCGACGAGGCGATAAAGGTTTTTAAGGGTTTAGGGGCAAAAACTATCGATATATCCCTGCCGCATACCAAATATGCCGTCAGTTGTTATTACATAATCGCTCCCGCCGAGGCCAGTTCCAATCTTGCCCGTTATGACGGCGTTCATTACGGGTACCGCAGCCCGAACCCTTCCGAGCTTATAGAGATGTATATCGCTACCAGAAACGAGGGGTTCGGCAACGAGGCAAAAAGAAGGATACTTCTCGGCACTTATTCGCTGAGCAGCGGGTATTACGAGGCATATTATCTCAAGGCCCAGAAAGTGCGGACAAAGATCGCCGACGATTTCCGTGAGGCGTTTAAAGAATGTGACTGTATACTAACGCCGACCGCGCCCACGACCGCTTTTAAGATCGGCGAAAGGATGGATGATCCGCTTACGATGTATCTTTCGGACATTTTCACCATCCCGGCGAATCTTGCAGGACTGCCGGCGGTTTCCGTGCCGTGTGGTCCGGGAGAAAACGATTTACCTGTGGGGCTTCAGCTTATGGCGGCGCCGTTTAACGAAGAGGTGCTTATAAAAGCCGCTCACGCGTTTGAGCAAAACACGGATCATCACAAGACAGACAGATATGAGCGATAAGTACGAGACAGTAATCGGGCTGGAAGTGCATGTGCAGCTTTCCACCGAGACGAAGGCGTTCTGCGGATGCAGCACGGCTTTCGGTTCACAGCCCAACACGCAGGTATGTCCGGTCTGCCTGGGCTTGCCGGGTGTGCTGCCCGTGCTTAACAGAAAGGCCTTTGAGTACGCGGTAAAGGTTGCGCTTGCCCTTGGCTGCGATATCCAGAAAACGGTCAAGTTCGATCGCAAGAACTATTATTATCCGGATCTGCCGAAGAATTATCAGATCAGCCAGTACGATATGCCGCTTGCCTATAACGGCGAGATAATAATAGCTGCTGAAGGCGGGGAGGCCATGCACATAGGCGTTACGCGCGTGCACATGGAAGAGGACGCGGGGAAACTTTTGCATGACCCGAAAGAACCTTTCAGCTACGTGGATCTTAACCGCACGGGAACGCCTCTTCTCGAGATCGTCTCGGAGCCGGATATCAGAAGCCCGGAACAGGCATATGCGTACCTGGTAACCCTAAAACAGATTATAAAGTATCTCGATGTGTCGGATTGCAACATGGAAGAAGGCAGTCTCAGGTGCGATGCTAACATATCGCTAAAGGAAAAAAGCGCGACCCAACTGGGAAGCAAAGTAGAGATAAAAAACCTGAACTCTTTCAAGGCGGTAAAGGACGCGCTTTTCTACGAACAAGAGAGGCAGAGGGAAGTCCTTGAGGAAGGGGGCAGTATCCCGCAGGAGACGCGCCTGTGGGATGAAAAAAAAAGTGTGACAGCTTCCATGAGATTGAAAGAAGAGGAGCAGGATTACCGGTACTTTCCCGAACCTGACCTTGTCCCTTTTGAAGTCCGCAGAGAGCTGGTGGAAGAGGTGCGCCGCGCCATGCCGGAAAAACCCGCCGAGAAGAAGGGCCGGTTCATCGAACAGTATAAACTGGATGTCCAGGATATCGAGGTTCTGGTTTCGGAAAGGCCTCTGGCTGATTTTTTCGAAAGCGTAGTCGCCGAATACAATAACCCCCAGAGCGTATGCAACTGGGTCAAAGGCGAGATTATGATGCACATGAACGAACTGAGCACGGACATCGACGGATTGAAAATCAAAGCCGCGGATCTCGCCAAAATCATAAAGATGACCGCGGAAGGCGCTATAAGCGGTCTCGCGGCAAAGGACGTGCTTGGTATCCATATCGACACGGGACGAGATCCAGAGGCGATTGTCAGGGAGAAGGGTCTCGAGCAGCTCTCCGACAAGGCTGAGCTGGACAGCATCGTCACTAAAGTGATCGGGGAGAATGAAAGATCGGTCAATGATTATAAAAAGGGCACGACCGCTGCTTTAAGTTTTCTTGTAGGCCAGGTTATGAAACAAACCCGGGGGAAGGCGAACCCGAAACTGGCCGGCGAAATGCTGCGCAGGAAACTCACAGAATCAGGAGAATAGTCATGAAGAAAAAGTCCATTGCGGTTTTATTGACGACATGTTTTGTTGTCGGGGCCATCTTTGCGGCGCAGGCTAAAGAAACAACGATTATCGACAACAGCAAAGAACTGTTTAAGCAGGTCCAGATACTGGCGGATTCGATCACCCTTATAAGTACCGATTACGTGGAACCGGTCAAAGTAAAGGACCTGGTATACGGGGCTATCAGAGGCATGATGAACACCCTTGACGGGTATAGCCAGTTCATGGATCCGGAAAGTTTCAAGGAGATCACGGAAGAGACCAAAGGAGAGTTCGGTGGACTCGGCATAGAAATAGGTATGCGCCAGGGCATACTTACCGTTATCGCGCCTATGGAGGATACCCCCGCGTTTAATGTGGGACTCTTACCTGACGACAAGATCGTCAAGATCGACGGCGATATAACAAGAGACATTACCCTTGACGAGGCGGTGAAAAAGCTGCGGGGCACTCCGGGGACAGGAGTCAGTATCACGGTTATCCGCGAAGATGTAGATAAGCTGCTGGATTTTACGATAACACGGGCTGTTATCAAACTGAAAAGCATCAAGGACGCCAGGATAATAGAGGACGATATCGGTTATATCAAGCTTATAGAGTTCCAGGAACGGACCGCAAAAGACCTGGCCAGTCACATAAAAGAGCTTAGAAAAAAAGGAGCGAAAAGTCTCATACTGGATTTAAGGAACAATCCCGGGGGGCTGCTTGACGCCGCGATAGAAGTGGCGGATAAATTTCTCAAAGACGGAGAGATGATAGTGTATACTGAAGGCCGGTCGCCAAAGAAGAGAATGGAGTTCAGGGCAAAAGGAGAACCAGAATTCGGCGAGATAGACATTATCGTTATTGTAAACAAGGGATCCGCGAGCGCCGCGGAGATACTTGCGGGGGCACTGAAGGACAACAAACGTGCCCTGGTGATAGGTGTTCCCACTTTTGGTAAAGGGTCCGTGCAGACGGTAATTCCGCTCGGTGATCAATCGGCATTACGTCTGACGACGGCGGCGTACTTCACGCCTTCGGGAAAGAACCTGATGGATAAAGGGATCGAACCGGATATATACGTGGAAAAGATGAAGGTGGAACCTGCGGCAGAAGAAAAAGGTAATGATAAACAGAAAAACGAGATTTTCAAGAAGGTAGAGCCACCCGAGAAGACACCGAAGGGGTCCAGATCCGCAGGCGAAGTGAAAAAGGAAGACACTAAGAAGGAGTCTCGGAAGAAAGAGAAAGAGGAAAAACTTCCGGAATACGATAATCAAGTCCAGGCGGCCGTGAATGTCCTTAAAGGGGTGCGGATTATCGAACAACGCAAGACCTCTGTCCAGCCTGAAAAAGGTGAGTAAGTGAAGCACGGGGCGATTTTATTGTTAATACTCGCTGCAGCGGTTAGCATTCTCGCGGTGCTGACTTTCCGCGCAGGTAACATAAGAGAGGATATCTCCAAGGTTGAACTGGCGACGCTTTCTGTGCTACGCGCGAACGACATTACGGAAGGCGATATAATTTCCCGTGAAGAGGACGAATGGGTCCGGTCCGGAATACAGGGAAAAACCCTTGATTATGTTTTTAGTTCCGGCGGCGCTTTTAACGTGTCCGAATTCGGCGACCAGCTAAAGAAAGAACTGGAGAAAATAAAAGGTGTTCATCTCGACAGGGTCTCTTATTACGGAGGCGAGGACCAGACGGGTACGGCTCGCTTTGACATAACGCGTGTAAGGGAAGTCATCCTTTCAGTGACCATTAAGGATGTATTACCTTTGGGGGTAAAAAGCCGGGAGAAAGAAGTCCGGGATGTGGACAAAAAGGTACCGGTTCCGTCGGTTGCCCTGGTTCTGGACGATTTCGGGTACACGAAGAAAAATCTGGACGCTTTAAAAAAGGTGGGTGTGCCGCTCACCATAGCGGTTCTTCCGAACACGCCATACGCTAAAACGGTATGTTCTTTCGCGAAGAAGAACGGGATAGAAGTGATCCTGCATCTACCCATGGAGCCCAAAGACGAAACGGCTTACCTGGAGGTTGATACCATAGATGCCGAGATGGACGCGCAGACCCTTAAAAAAGTTATCGCAAACGCTTTCGATTCGGTCTATTCGGCTAAGGGTGTGTCTAACCACATGGGATCAAAGGCCACCATGGACACTTGTTTGATGGAGCTTGTCCTGGAGGATATTAAAACGAGGGATATGTTCTTTCTTGATTCCGTTACCACGGAAGGGTCGGTATGCGCCCAGGCGGCACGGAAATTCGGGGTACCGTACGTGAAAAGGGATATCTTTATTGATAACGAACTTAACAGGGAATATATCGAGCGGCAAATGGAAAAAGTCGAGAGAATGGCTCTCTCCAACGGAAACGCGGTAGCGATAGGGCATGATCGCGGCATGACTATCGATGTTTTGCGGGATGTCGTCCCGAGAATGAAAGAAAGAGGCATACAGTTTGTGAGGCTGTCGGAAATAGTTAAAGGAGAGGGCGCAAAGTAGCGGGTGGAGAAATGATTACACTGGGCATAGAGACTTCTTGTGACGAAACGGCGGTAGCGCTGGTCGAGGACGGCCGAATACTTTCCAGTGAAGTTTCCTCAAGCGTCCATCTTCATTCGAGTTATGGCGGGGTCGTTCCCGAAATAGCGTCAAGATTCCACACCGAATATATTTTTTCGGTCCTGGAAAAGGCGTTAAAGGACGCGCACCGTGCTATTGACGATGTCGACCTCGTGGCGGTTACGCAGGGTCCTGGTCTTCCCGGATCTCTGCTTGTAGGTATAGCGTTTGCCAAAGCGATAAGTTTCGCCAGGGGAATACCCTTGGTAGGTGTGAACCACCTGTACGCTCATATCTTATCCTGTTTTCTTGACAGGGAAGAAGAGACAGGCCTCAGTGATATGTTTCCTTTTGTCGGGATGGTAGTTTCGGGCGGGCACACCAGTATATATGTATGCAGGGATCTGAAAGATTTTTCTCTTATCGGTCGAACAAAAGACGATGCCGTCGGTGAGGCGTTTGATAAGGTCGCCAAAATACTCGGGCTTGGGTATCCGGGAGGGCCGGTTGTAGAAAAAAGGGCCGCAAACTTTACGGGCCCGGACAGCATAAATTTTCCGCGAGCGCTTCTTAAGGGCGAAGACGATCTGGATTTCAGTTTTAGCGGCATCAAAACTGCTGTCATGTATTACTGGCGCTCTTCGGCGAAGACCGAAGAAGAAAAAGACAGGATATGTTTTTCGTTTCAGGAAGCCATAACAGACGTTATAGACAAGAAGATTGCCAGGGCCATGCGCCTTACGGGTGCGAAGAGGCTCGCCGTAGGGGGAGGGGTGATCAATAATGAAACCCTCAGAGAGAGGCTGGTTTCGCGTTGCCGGCAGGAGAACGTCAAACTATACTTGCCGCGCAGGGAACATTGTGCCGATAATGCCGCTATGGTCGCTGCATTAGGAGAAGGTCTTTTTAAAACGGGCGAGACCTCGGATCTTTTTTTGAGCGCCGCTCCCGGGGGAAACTAAGAAAAGGAGAAGGGTATGTCGAGTTTGGTTATATTGTTACGTATCTTGATGTCAGCACTTTTTGCCGGATGTATCGGCATAGAGAGGGAGATTCACGGGCGTGCCGCGGGTTTGAGGACGCATATACTGGTCTGTGTGGGGTCAACTCTTTTTATGTTGACTTCGATCATGGTATGTGTGAATTACGGACATATCGGACAGGTCGATCCTTCGAGGATAGCCGCCGGAGTAGTTACGGGTATTGGATTTCTCGGAGCAGGTGCTATAATAAGATATGGCGCTTCTATTCATGGATTGACAACCGCGGCGAGCATCTGGGCCGTTGCCGCGGTCGGTCTGGCCGTCGG
>JBDRIH010000034.1:0-31694 GCA_043816025.1 Candidatus Omnitrophota bacterium | reverse complement strand
GGAACCCGGGCCTTGCTACGACAGCTATGACTGTAGGTACTAATCAGGGTAGTGGCAATAATGACGTCCAGACCTTTGGTCTCAGGGGCAGCTTTGATCCTATCGATGACTGGACCGTTGCTCTGGAAGGCGCGTATCAGGGCGGCCAGTTTCTTGGCATAGTCAACCAGGTTGGAGAGCGTAAAAGGAGTGCCTGGGCGCTCGATGCCGCGGTAGAATGTCGTTACTTCCAGGATCAATATGACTGGAAACCTGTCCTCGGCGCGGAATACATTTATTATTCCGGTTCACAAGGCTGGAGTGACAGGGATGCGTCTAATCAAGGCGGCGAGTATGGTGGCTGGGATCGGATGTATAGAGGCAAATTCGACACGGCTATCAGAGAGTATCAGAACTGGTTTTACAGGACTGATCAGGCGAGCTCCCCGGCTTTTACGAACCAGCACCAGTTCTTGGTGAGGGGTTCCATTGAGCCGACGGATGACATTACCTTTAACGCAACTTATGGTAATTTCTGGCTCGCGGTACCGTTTTCTCAGAATTCTTGCACGCCTACGTACATCGGGCAGGAAGTCGATCTTAATTTGAACTGGGATTACACCGAGGATGTTCAGTTCGGTCTTCTGGCCGGATGGTTCTTCCCCGGGACGCATTTTAACAACAACAACAAAGACGCCAACATTGCTACCGACCTTGTCGGTACCGTAAAACTCAGCTTCTAAGATCATCTTAGCTTAGAAGGCAAAAAACCCCGGTTCGTTTCGGCGAACCGGGGTTTTTATTTTGCTTGGCCTCAGTAATATATTGACTTTTAATATATAACTATTAGAATATAATTTAATAGTACTATCTTTCTGTAATACGCCTAAAAAAGGGGGGATGATGGAAGAAAAGAAAACCCAAGAAAACGTGTATGCCATATTGTCATATCTCTGGATCCTTTGTCTTATTCCGATCTTGATGAAAAAAGACGATGAATTTGTGAGGTTTCACGCTCGGCAGGGACTTATGCTTTTTATTGTCGAAGTTGGCGTAGGAATAATAGGCATAATACCCGTGCTCGGGCAGGTCATTTACCTGCTTGGAATGCTTATCTGCGGCCTGCTTTCTCTTATAGGCATTGTTCAGGTACTCATGGGCAACAAGTGGAAGATACCTGTTATAGGCGATTGGGCTGAAAAAATAAAGGTTTAGCAAAAAGGAAGTTGCGTGAAGCGATCGGGAAGATTTTTTATAATCAGTTTCCTGATAGTCGCTGTCGTCATAGTTGCGCTTGGGGTGTATGTTTTTTTGAAGGGAAAAGCGCCCCCGGTTGCCAAGCGCGAAACAGTTAAAAGTTTTTCGTTTTCATCCGCTAAAAGTCTCGACGAATGGGATGAAAAGGTGCTGGCACAGCACAAGACCGATTACAGCGTGACAGAGCTTGACGGAGTGCCTTGTGTGAAAGCTGCCAGCGAAAACTCTGCTTCGGCGCTTTATTACAAACAGCGGCTTTCTTGCGACAGGGATCCTTTCCTCAGCTGGGACTGGAAAGCCGAGAAGTTTCCTGCCCGCAAGAAAAAGGAAGCGCTGGGAAAGAAAAGCGAGTTTGATTTCGTGGCGCAGGTGTATGTTATTTTTCACGCCAGATTCTTTCTCAACGCCAAGGCTATTTTGTATGTGTGGACGCAGGACCTCGCTGTCGGGACTGCCGGGGCCAGCCCCTATACGAAAAAGGTCAGGATCCTGGTCCTTGAATCAGGCCAGACCGACCAGTGGAAACACGAAGAGCGGGATATAAAGAAAGATTTTCTGGACCTTTTCGGGGAGGAACTGGGAAAAGACGTAACGGCGATATCTTTTATGACGGACGCCGACAGCACCGATTCCAGCGCGGTAGCATATTTTAAAGATTTCATGCTGGGTTACCTGGCAACGGCTCCAGGAGAAGCCTCAGGTGAAGCTGTAGAGGAAGGTCTTGAACAAAAACGAAAGGAGCAGCCATCAGATATCTAAATAGGTCATTACAGTCACGCTATCTATTTATTCTTGTTCTTTCGATGATAATCCCAACGGTATTCGTCGGCGGTTGCCTCTATTATTTTATTTTCAAGGTCATGGCGGAGCAAATTGCCCTTCCGGATGTCATCGCAAGGGACCTTCTGCCGGTCATTCACAGCATAAATTATATCCTTCTTATAGGGTTGCCGGCAGTTTTTGCCGTCCTCATGACGTGGGCTGTCATCCTGTCTTACAAGTTTGTCGCTCCGCTGGAACGTCTGGAAGAGGATATAAAGCGGATCGATGAGGGGGATTATACGGTGAGGCTCCAGATCAACAAAGATCACGATCTCAGCCCCATAGCGGATGTGATAAACGACCTTGTCGATCAGCTCGATAAGAAGAAGGAACGAGAGTAGATGCCAATACACAAGACGGCTTTAGTCGCAAAGTCTGCCGAGATAGATCCTACGGCCGATATCGGCCCCGGTGTAATAATCGAAGAAGGGGTGCATATCCATGCCGGGGTAAAGGTGATGACCAATGCGTATATATGCAAAGGCACCGAGATAGGAGAAGGGACTCTCATACATATGGGGGTCGTTATCGGGAACGAACCTCAGGATTACGCGTACAAGGGCGCGGAAACCTTTACCAGGATCGGCAAAAATAACATTATCAGGGAATATGTCACTATACATCGCGGCACCGAGGAAGGGTCGTCGACCGTTATCGGCGACAACAATTTTTTGATGGTCCAGGCGCACGTCGGCCATAATTGCGTCGTAGAAGATGACGTTATCATAGCAAACGGGGCTCTCTTGGCCGGACACGTGCGGGTCGAGAAAGGCGCTTTTATATCCGGTAATGTCGTTTTTCATCAGTTTTGCCATGTGGGACGCTTTGCGATGATAGGCGGCTTTACGGGTGTGAACAAGGACGTGCCACCTTATATGCTGGTCAGGGGACCATCTGTGATAAGGGGTATTAATCTTGTGGGTCTCAGGAGGGCCGGGTTCAGCCGTGAAGTAATCAGGGAAGTGAAAGAGGCCTATAAGATGCTGTTTCTTTCGGATATAAACGAAGACGAAGCTCTGGAAGCTATCAGGGGAAAGCTGCATTCGGAGGAGATCGCCTATCTGGTTTCGTTTATTGAAAAATCTAAAAGAGGCATCTGCAAGTATCGGTACAGTAAAGAAGAGTATTTCGAATAACAAAGAAGAAAGGGGAGGAAAATGGCGAAAAAAACAGATATGAGTAAAATTTTTGAAAAATACGGTCCTATGCTGAAAAAGTTCGGCGATGAAGTCGGCGAGGTAGCCAAAAAAGGTGAAGAAGGCGTAATTAAAATGTCTAAGCTGGCCAAGATACAGCTTGATATTCTGGGAGTGTCGCTGCAGAAAGAGAAACTTTATTATGAACTGGGCAAAGAGGTAGCCGGGAAAATCTTAAAGGACGATTTTAACCTTTCAGGGATGGAAAAATACAAAAAGCAGTTAAGTAAGATTAAGCTGGAAGGCGAGAAGATGAAGAATAACTTTTCAAAGGTGAGCAAATCCGGCAAGAAAAAGACCGTCGCAAAAAAAAGCTAAACGTGGGCCGACAGATAAAAAGATAATGAAATGCTCAAAAAGATATTCCGTCATAAAGACACGAATTTTTGTAGCAGATCTTGTCATTACGGCAGTATCGCTTGCGGTCTTTCAGATTTTTTTGTCACGCCCGGTTTCGCAGGCGGCGTTTAATATCTATTCCAATTTTTATGCCGCCTGCTTTGTCTTCGCGGGAATATTCCTGGTTTTTATTTATGCCGCGGGTCTCCCGCTTCACATTATTAACTCCTTTTTTGTGGAACACCGTTTCGGATTGTCCAGACAGAGTTTCGGGGCCTGGTTGGCAGATGAAGCTAAATCTACGGCTTTGTCTTTTGCGCTTGCGATTATCTCTATCCAGGTCTTTTATCTGATTTTACGGAATTTCCCGTCTGCCTGGTGGATCATCGCGGCGGCGGCGTGGATCTTCTTCTCGGTCGTACTGGCCCGGTTATTGCCGGTGGTTCTGATCCCCGTATTTTTCAAATATATTCCGATCGAGGACCGGCTGCTCAAGGAGAGAATAATGCTTCTGGCAAACAAGGCGGGCGTGCCTCTTATGGACGTATGTCAGATCGATTTCAGCCGTAAGACCGCTAAAGCGAACGCGGCGCTTGTCGGTCTCGGGAAAACACGCAAGGTTATCCTGGCCGATACGCTGACGGAAAAGTTCGCCCAGAAGGAAGTGGAGGCCGTTGTTGCCCACGAGTTTGGCCACTTGAAATATAAACACATATGGCAGCTTCTGGCGTTTTCGGGTGTGATGACCATAGCCGGTTTTTTTATCCTTTCCCTTATCGCAAAAAAGGTCGTTGTTTTGACCGGGGCTTCAGCTCTTTCCGATCCGTACCTTCTTCCGGTACTTGTCTTTATGATGGCCGCCTTTAGTATTATTCTCTTGCCGGCACAAAACCTGTTTTCTCGTATTCTGGAACGACAGGCAGACAGGTTTGCGCTGGAGATGACAGGTGAACCGGAAGAGTTTATTTCGGTGATGAGGAAGCTCGCAGAGATGAATCTGGCAGAGACGGAACCCTCGAGGATGAAAAAAATATTTCTTTATAATCACCCGCCTATCGGGGAAAGGATACGCATGGCCGAGAAGCTAAAAGTTGGAGGTATGCTTAACTAGAAATGGCGAAACGGACACAGAATACGAAAGCAAAAAACGGCATAAATAAGATAAAAAAGCTATATGATCTTCTGGAGGGGTATTTCGGGGATCTCGGGTGGTGGCCGGCTGAGTCTGATTTTGAGGTAATAGTAGGAGCCGTATTGACACAGAATACTGCCTGGTCGAATGTTACAAAGGCGATAAAGGAGTTAAAGGAAAAAAATCTTTTGGATCCCGCAAAAATAAAGCGTATTGATTTAGCGCGTCTGGCGCGTGTTATACGATCCGCGGGATATTACCGCATAAAAGCTCGGCGGCTGAAAGAGATCAGCCGTTTTGTAATGGCAGAATGCGGGGGTAAGTTGACCCGGTTAAAGAGGCAAGACGCCCGAAGGCTCAGGGAAAAGCTTCTGGCGGTCAATGGGGTCGGTCCGGAGACAGCCGATTCCATTCTGATATACGCCCTGGGTAAACCCGTGTTTGTGGTAGACGCTTATACGAAGCGCATATTTTCGCGTCACGGACTTACGAGCGAAAACGCCTCGTACGAAGAAGTGCAATCTCTGACGCATAGGTATTTACCCTCCGACGGTAAGGTTTTAAACCAGTTTCATGCGCTTCTGGTAGAGACAGGAAAGAGGTTTTGTAGGAAGAAAGCGGGACAGTGCAGCGAGTGTCCGCTTAAGGGGCTCTAGGTGAGATTGGAACTTACGTAGCAGATTAGCCCACAGAAGTATCATCTGATGTGATAGGCATGTCCGAGCACGGTGTAAAGTTATCTCCCCCAGGGGATAAAAATTATTTACACTTCTTTGAATATGCTGCGCCTGAAGTATGATAATAAAAGAGATAACTTTAACAGCGCGCGCAGGATATGCCTATCGCATCAGCAGTTTTGAACTGTTACGAATTTACAAAAAAGGAGGTTGGCATGATATTCGGGCTGTTCGGTAAAAAGAAGGAAAAACCATTGGAAGAGGACCGTGTCGGCAAGGTGGTCCACTATTTTCCCCATGTTAAAGCCGCGGTAATTGTGATCGAAAAAAAGGGCATATCTATCGGCGACCACATAAGGATTAAAGGGCATACGACAGATATTGAACAGAAGATAGAGTCTATGCAGGTCGAGCATGAAGCGGTGGAAAGTGTTTCTAAGGGGCAGGAAGCAGCTATAAAAGTTAAAAAGAAGGTAAGGCGCAGGGACGAGGTCTATCTGGTAAGTAAAAAGTAAATATGGAAGACTTAAGAAGGATTAAAACACTCGCCGAAAAAGCGGCCAGGGAAGCCGGAGGATATGCTCTGGAGCATATCGGGAAACTAAAAGAGATTTCCCGCAAGACGGGTATAAATGATCTGGTTACGGACGTGGATAAAATGTCCGAGAAAATAATTATCGACAGGATACACAATGAGTTTCCGCAGCATTCGATACTGGCTGAAGAGAGCGGAGAGCATGCCTCTGACGGCATCTTTAGATGGATCATTGATCCGCTTGACGGCACGACAAATTACGCCCACGGTTTTCCGGTTTTTTGTGTCTCGATAGGCGTCGCTGAAGGAGGTTCGGTCAAAATAGGCGTTGTGTATGATCCGTCCAGGGACGAACTTTTTACCGCAGAAGAAGGGAAGGGGGCGTTTCTCGGAGGGAAACGTATAAAGGTCTCTGAGACTGGGACGGTGGCAAATTCGCTGATCGCTACGGGGTTCGCATACGATGTGGCCGGGAAAATAGATAATATCGAAAGTTTCAAAACAATGCTGAAGAACGCGCAGGCCGTAAGACGGGCCGGATCGGCGGCGATCGACCTCTGTTATGTAGCGTGCGGAAGGTTTGACGGGTTCTGGGAGTTGGGGCTCAATCCATGGGATACGGCTGCGGGGCAGCTCATAGTGAAAGAGGCTGGTGGGGTTGTTACAAAGCTTAACGGAGAACCTTTCGAGATATACCAAAAAAAGATATTGGCGACTAACGGCAGGATCCACAACGAGATGCGGAAGCTACTTGAGTGATAGCGCGGGAGGCGGGTTGTAAATCCTGGATGTATTATGTATACTCTTTTGTGATTGATACGACCGAACCGAAGTGGTAGAAAATGAATAACAAAAAGAACGTTCCCAAAAATAAGATATTAGTGGTCGACGACCAGGTCGGCATTGTATCTTTCCTTTATGATTTTTTCACGCACAAAAATTATGACGTGATACAGGCCACCAGCGGCAGCAAGGCCGTACAGATGGTAAAAAAGGAGCGTCCTGTAATAGTGCTTTTGGATGTAAAACTGGGTTGGGGGAAAGACGGGATACAGGCGCTTAGGGAGATTAAGGAAGCTGTGCCGAGCACGAGAGTTATTATGATGACCAGCGTGTCCGATGAGGGCATAGTTGAGGAGGCGTTTAATCTCGGAGCCGATGATTATATAGTAAAACCCTTCAGTTTGAGGTATCTTGATCAAGTTGTAATGCTCAAGATATTGAATTTGACGATCAAGAATCTCGGGGAAGACAAAAAAGAAGACGCGCTGTAAAGGACTTCCCTAGTATTTATTGAACGAAACAGTTCCGCTTTTATCTTTGAGTGTTTTTTTTGGTAATTCCTGTTGTGCCGGGTACCCCAGTGCGATAATAAGTTCTATCTTTTTCGCCGTAGGCACGGAAAGTATTTTTTTTAACGCCCTTTCATTGAACCAGCCGAGGATGCACGTTCCGACACCAAGATCCTCCGCCTGTAAGACGATATGTTCGCAGGCTATACCGATGTCTATCCGCCTGAAGTCGGTGTTCCTGAGTTTTCCTCCCATCCAGGCGGGAAGTTTTGTCTTTTCCGAGATTATGGCGATAAAGGCGCTGGCCGTACGCGCGAATGTGTTCATGTTGTAAGAACCGGAAAAAACGTTTTGGGTGACCAGTTTCTTCTTTAAGGGGTCATCTATTATTATGAATTTCCACGGCTGTGAGTTGCAGGCCGACGGGGCATAGCGCGCCGCTTCAACGCATGATTCCAGGTCTTTCCGGTTGATGGGGCGCGTATCGTATGCGCGTATACTTCTGCGGGACCTAACCAGCTGAATGAAAGTTTGCATATAGCCCTCCTTGAGATTTTGGCTGCTTTTGATTATAATATAAACTATGAGAAAATTACAGGCCATAATCGTTTCTTTTTTGATGGTCATTAACAGTCTGGGATGCGCCAACACCGGATCGATAAAGGCGCTCACGGCTGATAAAGGCATCTCCGAGGAAAAGGTTTTAAGCTCCATAACGACCAGGGTCCCTTTTCATATTGGAAAGCGTCTTACCTATTTGATGGCCTGGAATAACATTCCCGTAGGTAGGATCATTGCTTCCAGCGGCGAAATAAAAAAGTATAAGGGCCGCGATGTGTACGTCATGAAGCTGGTTACGGAGTCGAACAGGTTTCTTTCCAAAATTTACAGAGTAGAGGACACATACACTTCTTTTATAGACACAGAGACGATGACGAGCCGCCGGTATGAAGCTGACCGGAAGGAGGGCAATTACAGCAAACACGTTATAGTAGAATATGATTTTGACGAGATGATAGCTACATACACGAGTCTTACGGACGGGTCCGTGAAGACCTGCCCCATCGAGAAGAATGTACAGGACCCGGTAAGCGCCATATGTTATTTTATGACACTACCCGTGAAAGTTGGGGAGAAGATCAGTATAACAATAAATCTGAATGAGAAAAATTATCAGTTATTTGGAAAGATCGAGAAGCTCGACGTAGTAAAGCTGCCGCGCATGGGGTCGTTCCCGGCATTTAAGATAAGGCCTTATGCCGAGCTTAAGGGCGAACGTGTTAAGAAGGGGAAGGCATGGATGTATGTCGCTGCCGATGAGAGCCGGTACCCCCTTTACGGGGTGGTCTTGATACCCTTTGGCAGGGTGACGGCTACGCTGAGATCGGTTGAGGATATCTAGGTTATATATAATGAAGATAAGCAGAGTAGAATATTGCATTTCAAAGAAAGTCGGCCTGGCGATTAATCGTTACGATATGATCAGCTCGGGCGACAAAGTACTTGTTGCCCTGTCCGGAGGGAAAGACAGCCTGACGCTTCTCAGGATACTCGACCAGCGCAGACGCTGGCTACCCATAGACTACACGGTAAAAGCGATACACGTAATTACGGATTACGACCTAAAGCCGCAAGTGAAACGGGACACGCTTAAAGAGTATTGCGAGTCGCTTGGGTGCGAGTGTTTTTTTAAGGAAATAGCCATTGCTAAAAAAAACAAACTCGGGAAAGAGGATTGTTTCTGGTGTTCGTGGAATAGGCGTAAGGCATTGTTTGAGGCGGCCGAAGAAATGGGGTTCAATAAGTTAGCCCTCGGACATCATAAGGATGATATAGTGGAGACCATACTTATGAACATGATATTCAACGCCGAGATATCCAGCATAAACCCCGTTCAGAGCCTGTTCGGCGGCAAGCTCATAATGATCAGGCCTCTGGTACTTTTGGAAGAGATGGATACATCTAGATACACAAAGGAGCTTGGCCTACCTGAGATAAAGTCAAGTTGTCCGAAGAGCCTGACTTCCAAACGAGCTATTATCAAGGATATAGTGGCCCGCCTGGCACGGGAGAATAGGGATATAAAGAACAATATTTTGAAGGCACCGCACAGGATAAAGACGGAGTATATTTCAGATATACTTGGAGAAGAGGTTATAACATAACTGGTGGCGAAAACGGGATGAAAAAAGAAAAGATACTTCTGGCAATATTGCTGCTGATGGCTACGCCGCTGTTGACCGGCGCTTTGATGTCGATCAACCCCGCGACAGAGGAGCAAGAGCTCATATTGATACCGAGCGTCAAAGAGAGGAATATGGGCAGAAAAATACATAAACAGGTTCGCGAACATTTTGAGCTTCCGGTGGATCCTCTCATGCAGAAACGCGTGGAAGAGATAGGCAAAAAACTCGCTTCCGGGGCGGACAGGAGAGACGTGGTATACTGCTTTACCGTTCTGAACGATGAAAAAGATGATTGTTACAACGCCTTTGCCGTGCCGGGAGGATATGTTTATATATTCGACGATCTTGTGGGGGTTATGGGAACCGACGACAAGGTGGCCGCGATCCTGGCTCATGAGATGGGGCATGTGGAAGGGAGGCACTCGGTCAAGCGTTTGCAGGGAAGCATAGGTACTACCATTCTTATGCTTTTGGGGGCTCAGATGGAAAAAAAAGAAGGGGAGTATGCGAAAGCGAATATGGCTATAGGCCAGCTGATGGCCGCTTATTCGCGCCATGACGAGAGACAGGCGGATGAGCTTTCGATAAAATATCTGCGGCGGGCAGAATTCGATCCGGACGGTTCCGTTAAAGCTCTTCAAACTCTAAAAGGGCTGCGCAAGAAGGCACCGAGGATGAAGTATTCGTTTTACAAAAGTCACCCCTATATTTCTGAACGTATCGCATATCTTAAGAATTTTATCAGGGGACACGCGGATTTTGATTCATATATTAATTTAGTTACGGAGAAGGATGAGTTGTAATGAAGCTGTGTCACAAGTTGCAAACAGGGATTTGACCGTGTATATTCTTTTATAATCGGAAACGGGGGTACCGAAGATGAAGAAACTGGCAATAGTCTATTACTCCAGGACGGGCAATACCGAAACCATGGCCCGGCTGATCGCCGAGGGGGCGGCTATGGAATCCGACGTACAGGTAGACGTAAAGCACGTCAAGGATTTTCCGGCCGAGAAAGCGCTTGGATATGACGGTTTGATCATAGGGTCTCCGACATATTACGGTTCCATGGCGCACGAGATAAAAAAATTCTTTGACGATTCTGTCAGTTTTCACGGGAAGCTGTCCGGAAAGGTCGGTTCCGCTTTTTCCTCGGCCGCCAATATCGGTGGAGGTAACGAAACGACCATTACCGGCATCTTAAACGCGATGCTTATACACGGGATGATAATACAGGGCGACTCGAGCGGTGACCATTACGGGACCGTTTCGATAGGCAGCCCGGACGAACGGGTCGAGAGACAATGCCGGGCTCTCGGCAAAAGAATCGCGGGTTTGATGAAAAAAGTGGCCCAATAAAAGAAGGAGGCTCTCTTGGCAAAGACGTTTGTCCTGGACACTAATGTTATATTGCATAATCCTAATTCACTTTTATCGTTTACTGACAATATTGTTCTCCTGCCGATAGAGGTGCTGGAGGAGCTGGACAGGTTCAAAAGGAACCACGACGAAAAAGGGCGCAACGCGAGGATAGCGATACGCATGCTGGACAGACTCCGCCTGAAAGGTGAGCCGGGTGAAGGTTTTCCTCTGGATTCGGGAGGGGTGCTGAAGATCACCACGGGCATAGATTATGACAGGGTGGCGGAATTAGGGCTATCCAAAAGCCTGGTAGACAACAAGATCCTGCTTACCGCTTATACATTGAAAGTAAAGGGAGAGCGCGTAATATTTGTGTCAAAGGACATAAACGCCAGGATCAAGGCCAATGCCCTGGGCATTATTAGCGTGGATTATGAGAAGCAGAAAGTGGATTTCGATCGCTTTTATAGCGGTTGGCGTACTTTGGAGGTGGCTAAAGGAGAAATAGACACGTTCTACAAGAAGAAAGAATATAAAGTAGATGAAGGGCAGTTTTTCCCCAATGAGTTTGCTCTTTTAGTGGATAAGGAAGAGCCGAAACACACAGCGATAGCCAGATATAAAGAGGAGTTCGGGATATTGATGCCTCTTATTTTTAACAAGATGAACGTTATGTCGATACGGCCGCGCAACAAAGAACAGGCTATGGCAGTAGAACTATTGTTAAATAATGACATCAGCCTGGTAACCCTCGTAGGCTCGGCGGGTACCGGAAAAACATTACTGGCTATTGCGGCCGCACTTCACAGGGTGGTCAGGGATAAGTCCTATGCAGGGCTTTTGATCTCGCGTCCCGTTATGCCGCTCGGGAAAGATATAGGGTATCTTCCCGGCACAAAAGAAGAGAAACTTGAGAACTGGATGGGTCCGATATTCGACAATCTTGAGTATATTTTTAACGCGGAGAAAAAAGATAAAGACATCAAAGTTAAGACTAAGTCTCAGATCGAAAAATACATTGAAGAAGAGATAATCGAACTGGAGGCTATGACGTTTATGAGAGGGCGCAGCATCCCGGACCGCTATATAATAATAGATGAAGCGCAGAATATGACCCCCCACGAGATAAAGACCGTTATCAGCCGTGCGGGTAACAACACTAAAATGGTTATTACCGGGGATCCTTACCAGATCGACAACCCTTATCTGGATTCTTCCAGTAACGGCTTAACTTATTGCGCGGAGAAGATGAAGGGGCAGAAGATGTTCGGCCATATGATGTTGACAAAAAGCGAGCGCAGCCCGCTGGCTTCACTTGCGGCGGAACTGTTGTGATAGCTCTATCTCGCGGGACAAACGAAATGAATCGTGACAGAAGGATAAAAAAGATTACTATTATTGTTTTTGGGCTGTTTTTTCTTACCTGTATCGCGACAGGCGCATCGGCTGCTAAGGAGAAACCTGACAAAAAGAAGCCGGTTAAATGGGTCAAGTCCAAGTACGGGGTTAAAGCGCTTATGAAACTTAGTAAAGACCGAGGGGAGATGGTCAAGGAGTTTAAGCAAGAAACGGAAAATTACAGAAAGATCAAGAAGGCGATCGCCTGCGGTCAACTGGAGAAAGGGGAATCCGCTACGCGCATAGAAAGCAGGTACGGGTCCCCCGTGGTAAGCTTTGCTGACGACAAGAAGAAAACCCAGGAATGGGTATATAAACCCGGGAACGTTTCTTTTTTCTCCAGTGAGAAGATATATCTTATTTTTGATAAGGGAGATAAGCTTATTGAGTGGAAACTGCCGCAGCGCGGAGGCTAATCTGCCAGCGCGAATGTTGAATCTTTTTTATACCCCTTGTAATAAGCTTCCAGTATCTTTTCCGCCGGTTTATTCTGTGGCGTGAATTGGCGGTTATATTTTCCTCCCGCGTGGACGTTAGTACTCCAGTTCCACCAGTATACGCCTTCGAGCCAGGAGCATCCCCACATTGTATCGAAAAACGCCTTATAGCAGCGTGCCTGTAATTCGGGATCGGCGTTTCCTGACAGCTTGTATTGCCAGGGGCTTTCCGGCGCGTATGACGAGCTGGGGTATCCTATTTCTGTGAAGATTATGGGCTTGTTTACTGTCGTTTGAAAGGCCCTGATCTCGGATTTCCATTTTTCCCAGCCCCTTTTAAGTTCTGTGACAGAAGGGTTTTTTCTGCGGGTAAGAGGAAAATAGGCGTCGATCCCCACATAGTCAAGGTGTTTCCAGAACTTTATGTTTTTGTAGTTGTCCCAGTTGGCCGCGTATATCAGTTTTCCCGGATACACCTTTCTCACTTCAGATATGATCTGGTCGCGCCAGCGCGAATCTTTTTGTGTCGTGAACGAAAGTTCGCTACCCACGCAAAAGATATCCACGTTCAGTTGTTTTGCCAGGTGCGCGTAATGGAGTATGAAGCTTTGATATTGGCTGAACCACTTATTCCAGCCATCTTCATTTGCAAATCCAATATCTCCACGCCAGTAAGTTTCACGGGAGGTATCAAGCAGGTCTATATGCGGTTTAAGCATGATTTTCATTCCGAGTCCGCGGGCTTTCTTTATCACATGGGTTATACTGCGATCGCTGGGGGTATTTTCCGTGGGTTTTATGACAGTGGAGTTAAATGTGTCCTGGTATTGAGTTACAACTATCGAGATATACTCCGTTCCCAGATCCGCCAGCTTCTCTAGAGATTGATCGGAATATTGGGAAGAAAACCTGTCTTTGTACCATGTAACGTAACACATCCCTTTTTGGGGGAGAGGAATTTCTATTCCGGAAGAAACAACTGGATGAGGGGGTAACAAAGAAAGTAAAAAAGCCAATGTAATGATTAAAGCGAAGATTTTGATCTTGTGTTTAAACGATAACATTCCCATTGACCCACCTCCAGTATCAAACTGTTTATTGTTTTACATTTTAACATAGATACAACAAAAAGCAAGACCTTATTATAACTTTTTCGTTCCTAACAAAAGATATTTGTACTGTTTGCCCTTTGCTATACTCCTATCAGGGCCCCTCCGCTCGGTGTGGATCCTCCCTGTACGGAGCATAGCAAATGGCAAACAGTACAAAGTGTTTTGACAGGTTAGAGGGGGGATTTGGCGAAGGTGGCGATTTTTTTGTAACCTTTGTAGTTCGATTCAAGAATTTGCTGAGCCGGTTTATTTTGCGGAGTGAATTGACGGTTATGTTTGCCGCCGGAGTATATATTTGTGTCCCATTTCCACCAATAAACGCCCGCAAGCCAGGGCTGGTTCCATACGGTTTCGAAGAACGCTTCGTAACATCTGGCCTGTATCTCCGGAGCGGCATTGCCTTCCGTTCCGCCTTTCCAGGGTAAATAAGGCGCGTGTTCTGTGCTGGGATACCCTATTTCCGTGAATATTATCGGTTTGTTTGTCAGGATCTGCCACGTTTCCAGTTCATATATCCATTTCTCCCAACCTTTTTTCAGGTCTTCGACAGACGGGTCAGTTTTGTGAGTAAGGGGGAAGTACGCGTCTATGCCTACATAATCAAGGTCCTTCCAGAAATTGACGTTTTTATAATTATCCCAGTTAGCCGCGTATACAAGTTTTCCCGGATACGCATCCCTTACGGCGGCGATTATTTCGTCACGCCAGAGGGAATCTTTCTGTGTTGTAAAAGAAAGCTCGGTCCCCACGCAGAAGATGTCAACCTCAAGCTGTTTTGCCATCTCGGCGTAATGGAGTATGAACTTTTTATATTCCCTGAACCATTTTTTCCAGTCATATTCGCTTGCAAATCCGATGTCGGCTCGCCAGTAGGTACCGTCGTATTTATCTATCAAATCGATATGCGGTTTGAGCATAACTTTTAGCCCGAGCTTGTGGGCCTTGTTTATGGCATGAATAATGCTTTTATCCGTGGGTGTCTTTTCCGTTTTTTTGATTTTGGTGGAATTGTATTTTTCCTGATATTGCGTTACAATGACGGAGATATATTCTACGCCCATATCCGCCAGTTTTTCCAGTGACTGATCTGAGTACTGTGAAGCGAACCGGTCTTTATCCCACGTTACGTAACACATGCCCTTTTGCGGAAGGAGAAATCCCGTCTCAGAATGGAGCAGAGAAGCCGGAACGAACATATATGCCATAAAGGCTGCTACGACCAAAAAGGTGAATACTCTGGTACTATTTTTTATGCGGCGAATTACCATTTTTCTGACTTCCTTTCGTCGAAAATAAAAAACCCTATTTGATAAAGGCAAGGCCTAACCAAATAGGGCTATAAAAAGTCAGCACGAAAATAGCGATTCGCGCATTTTCAAATTCGGTAGTCTGACGGCCATGTCCCCGATAGGGGAGTTAGGCTCAAAACTTTGCAGCCCTATTCTTTCGAATAGTTTGCCTTTATCGTTTGATGCTTGAACTGTAAAAAGAACAATTTGTGTAGCTAGTTAAATTTTAATGATAAAACACTAAAAAGCAAGACCATAAAACCAACTATTTAATATTTAACACATACTCAAATGCTGTGATTTGTATTATTTTAAAATTTTGTTTGTCATCAAAAGAGTATTCTTATATAATCATTACAATAGAAGGAGGAGTAATATGGGGAAAGGGCGCGTAATGCTGACAAGTGAGGGGCGTGATAAACTGTGCAGAGAACTGGAAGGCCTTAAGGGTGCAAAACGCCGGGAGATAGCAAAAGATCTTGCCGCGGCGAGGGCCCACGGCGATTTGAGCGAGAACGCCGAATATGATGCCGCTAAAGAAGCCCAGGCCATGAACGAAAAAAAGATAGCTGACCTGGAAGATACTTTAAGTCGGGCTCGGCTGATCGATGAGAAGGCCATGTCCACTGATGAAGTTTTGCTGGGGGCTACGGTGAAGGTGAAAGATCAGTCCACAGGTGAGGAGTTTGTCTATATACTTGTTTCCGAAGAAGAATCCGATTTTAATTTGAACAAGATCTCCGGTTCTTCCCCTGTAGGGAAAGCTCTTCTCAGGCACAAGGTGGGTGACACCGTTGAAATCAAGGTCCCGGCGGGCGTATTTAAATATAAGGTTGTCAGCATCAGCAGGTAATTGGGCATAGAGGAGAAAGGTAATGAGAAAAGAAATAAATCTTGACCTTGCGACCCGGCTTATTAACCATGGTCCGGTTGTGCTTGTGAGTTCCGCTTATGAAGGCAGACGGGATATTACTCCGGTTGCATGGCATATGCCTGTTTCAAAAAAGCCGCCGACAATTGTTCTAGAAATCGGCGAAAAACATTTTATATACGAGTGTATCGTAAAAACCGGTGATTTTGTTGTGAACATACCGGATTCTTCTTTGGCTGAAAAAATCGTAAAGTGCGGGTCTGTATCTGGCAGGGACGTCGATAAATTCGAAATGTACGATTTGGAAACTGAGCCCTCACATTTAATAAAGTCCCCCTCACTAAGGGGTGCTATTGCGGTTCTAGAATGCGTTTTAATAAAGGACGAGCATTTGATGAACGAATACAACATGATTCCGGCCCAGGTAAAGTACGCTGAGGCGGAAGAAGAGGCTTTCGGGGAGCACTGGCTGTTCGAAAGAGACGATATGAAAACGATTCACCATCTGGGCAACAGGACCTTCTGTGTCCCGGACAAGAAGATTATGGATCTTAGATAGGGGAGGAAAAGCGAATGAGATTGCGCAATGTCAGATGGGGAAAGATAATAGCGATTTTATTTTTAGCGGCAGTAATTTATTCTTTCTTACCGCTTTTACCGTTCTGGTTCACCGAAGGTGCCGGACCGGAAGATAATAATAGCGCCAACATTGAAAGACTTCGGGAGAATAAAGGGGCGTATTTTTCATTCATTGTTTTTGGCGACAATCATTCCGGGCTTATTTTTAACGATGCGGCCACTATAAAGGAAATATGGCATATGAACCGGGAGGACAGATTCCGCAAAGGTCCGATAGATTTTGTTCTGAGCGTGGGAGACGTTACTCTTGACGGCAAGCGTTCGCATTTTCTGGCTTATAAGAAGATGCAGGAACTTATAAAATACCCCCTTATCGCAGCTATAGGCAACCACGATGACCCGAACCTTTTTGGCCAGTTTTGCGGTGAAAAGGAGTTTGCCTTTCGGGACAGGAATTCATATTTTATAGTGATGGACAACGAAGAAGGTCAGCTTCACGAAAAACAGTTTCGATGGCTGGAAGGGGAATTAAAAAAAGGACAGGAATACGATCATATTTTTATAGTCATTCATAAGCCACCGTTCGATCCCTATCAACAGGATTGGTATAATATGGACAATAGTCCCTGGGCCTACAGGTTTCGTAAACTGTGTGCCGGGTACAATGTGGATATGGTCTTTGCCGGACACAGGCATATGTTTAAGCACGAACGATTCGATAACGTTGATTACATCGTGACCGGCGGCGGCGGCATGCTTACAGAGATACCGGATGCGGATGGAGGGTATCTTAATTATGTCAGGGTCATGGTCAATAATGATTACGTGACTTATGAGGTGAGGAAGGTGTCCCCGCCTCTCTGGGAATATGTGACGTATTATTTCTGGAAAGAAGCCGTATATTGGGTGCGCAACTTCTACGGTTCCGGATATATATTCGGTAGGAATGCGCGGATAGAACAGCCGCGCGTGAAGGATCTTAATGACCGCGAATACTGGCTATGGAAATAAAATGCCCCCGGTTCAAATAAGCCTACCTTCCTAGAAATATCATTTTTTCTTGACAAAAAACGCCAAGCATGTTAATCTACTAATTGTCTATAGGGAAATAGGAGAATTAATGCTTGTTAACAAAAAAGGCTATTATGTTATCAAAGTTGTTCTTTTCTTCGCGTTCAGCAAGAAGGAGTCCTTTTCCAGTAAGGAATTATCGGAAAGGCTGGAGATCTCGGAAAAGGTTATAGAGCAAGTTCTTTTGTTTCTAAAGAATAAAGGAATTCTCTCGAGCAAAAGAGGACCTCAGGGTGGATATAAACTTCTGGTGGACGTCTCCGAAATGACCGTTATGGATATGATAGAGATGACCGGAACAAATCTGGATGTGCTTCCGATCGAAAGAAGTAGAAAAAAGAAAGTGATAGACGGAATTCTTGGGGATATGGAGCGAGAGGTAATGGACGGGATAACCTCAAAATTGAATAAGGTAAGAATCAAGGATTTAGTCAGTATTATGAAAGAGAAAGTTACGGAAAAAGGGTTAAGTTACATGATTTAGGAGGGAAAAATGAAAAAGCAAAAATGGAATCCAGGTACACTAGGTGTTCATGCGGGTTATACGCCAGATCCGACAACGGGTTCAAGGGCGGTTCCTATATATCAGACAACGTCCTATGTTTTTAAAGATACGCAGGACGCGGCGGATTTATTTGCGCTGAAAAAATTCGGTAATATTTATACGCGCCTGATGAATCCGACTTTAGACGTTTTGGAAAAGAGGGTCGCGTTGCTTGAAGGCGGCACCGCCGCCGTGGCTACCGCTTCCGGACAGGCCGCCACTACTCTTACTATCCTTAATCTTGCTTCTTCCGGCGATGAAATAGTTGCTTCGAGCAGCCTTTACGGGGGAACGTATACCCTGTTCAATTATACGTTACGCAAGCTCGGGATAAACGTTATATTTGTGGATTCTACCGATTCTGAGAATTTCCGAAAAGCGATTACAAAGAAGACGAAGGCTCTATATGCCGAGACGATAGGCAACCCTAGGCTGGACACCCTTGATTTCGAAGAGGTGTCAAAAATAGCTCATGAAAACGGTATTCCTCTTGTTATAGATAATACCGTAGGCACTCCGTTCCTGGTAAATCCTATCCGGTATGGTGCGGATATCGTAATACATTCGACCACTAAATATATAGGGGGATACGGCACGTCGATCGGAGGGGTTATCGTTGATTCCGGGAATTTTGACTGGGCAAATGGCAAGTTCCCCCAGTTTACGGAACCGGACCCCAGCTATCACGGTATGAAATTTGCCGAAAGTTTCGGGAATGTCCCCGGGATGGGGAATATTGCTTTTGCGATCAAAGTGCGCGTCAGTCTTCTCAGGGATATGGGGCCCTGCATGAGTCCTTTTAACGCGTTTCTCTTCTTGATAGGACTGGAGACGCTTCACTTGAGGATGCCCCGTCACAGTGAAAACGCCATGGAGATCGCGCGGTTTCTCAAAGGGCACGAAAAGGTGTCCTGGGTGAATTATCCCGGTCTTGTGGAACATCCGCAGCACGCCATAGCCAATAAATATTTCAAAAGTGGATGGTATTCCGGAGTGTTGGGCTTTGGTATAAAAGGCGGACTGGAGGCAGGAAAGAGGTTTATCAACTCACTTGAACTTTTCAGCCACCTCGCTAATATAGGCGATGCCAAAAGCCTGGCGATTCATCCCGCTTCCACCACGCACCAACAGCTTACGCGGGAAGAACAGGAAGCGGCGGGTGTCACTGAGGATTTTGTCCGTTTGTCGATCGGTATCGAGGACGTCGAAGATCTTATCGAAGACCTCGAACAGGCACTCGCGAAAGCATAAGGAGGTATACTATGAGGATATACGATGATATTACGCAGACTACAGGCAACACTCCCCTTGTGCGGTTGCAAAAGGTCGGGAAAGACCTTCCGGGTAACATAATAGTAAAAGCGGAATTTTTTAATCCGCTTTCAAGCGTTAAAGACCGCATAGGGGTGGCGATGATTGAGGCGGCAGAAAAGGATGGTAAACTAAAAAAAGGAGCGGTAATTATAGAGCCGACCAGCGGCAATACGGGAATAGCGCTTGCGTTCGTCGCTGCCGCAAAAGGCTACAGGCTCATTCTCACTATGCCCGATACGATGAGCACCGAACGTCGCGCGCTTCTAAAAATATTCGGGGCGGAACTCGTTCTTACACCCGGGGAGAAAGGGATGAAGGGTGCTGTTGATAAGGCTGAAGAGCTTCTGAAAAATACCCCGGGGGCCTTTATGCCGCAGCAGTTCGAGAATGAGGCTAATCCTGAAATACACAGGAAGACCACGGCACAGGAAATATGGAACGATACCGATGGAGCGGTAGATATGTTTGTAGCCGGGATCGGGACAGGCGGGACCATCACAGGCGTGGGAGAAGTTCTTAAAAAGAAAAAACCCGATGTGAAGATTATAGGCGTGGAACCCGAAACATCTTCGATTCTTTCCGGAGGTCAACCCGGCCCTCACAAGATACAGGGCATAGGAGCGGGTTTTGTCCCGGGGGTCTTGAAAAAAGATCTGTTAGATGAGATAATAACCATCTCCGACGATGAAGCAGGAGAAGTAACACGCGCACTGGCCAGGGAGGAAGGTCTTCTGGTCGGGATATCGTCAGGAGCGAATGTTGCTGCAGCGGTGCGTGTGGCTTCCAGAGAAGAGAACAGGGGAAAGAACATTATTGTAGTGCTTCCGGATTCAGGTGAAAGATATCTGAGCACCTGGGTTTTTAAGGATTATCTTGATTAACAGGCGGTAATATGTCCGATAAAGGCAAGAAGGAAGAGCTAGGATTCGTCGAGGCGAAATATTACAATATGCCCGAAGGCGAGGAGTTTGTACTGGAAAACGGGATTAAACTCCCGGAACTCAAGATCGCTTATGAGACGTATGGTGAGCTGAACGCGCGCGGGACGAACGCGATTCTTATCTGCCATTCGCTTTCCGGCGACGCGCATGCCGCCGGGTTCCATCACGGGGACAAAAAACCCGGCTGGTGGGATGATATGATCGGTACAGAAAAGGCCTTTGATACGAAAAAATATTTTATCATCTCGCCTAACGTGATCGGCGGCTGTAAGGGTTCAAGCGGGCCCAATTCCATCAATCCTTCCACCGGGAAACCATACGGGCTCAGTTTTCCGATAGTTTCCATAAAGGACATGGTGGATGCCCAGAAAAAGCTGGTCGATTTTCTTAAAATCAAAAAACTGCTTTCCGTGTGCGGGGGGTCTATGGGAGGGATGCAGGCCTTGCAATGGGCTGTGTCCTATCCGGAAACGGTTGTTTCCTGCATACCCATAGCCACCACGTATAAACATTCCGCCCAGCAGATCGCTTTTGACGAAGTCGGCCGCCAGGCGATAATGGCGGATCCAGCCTGGAACGGAGGCGATTATTACGAAAAGGCGCATCCATCGGCCGGGCTCGCGGTCGCGCGCATGGTCGGACATATTACCTATATGAGTAATGCGTCTATGGAACAGAAGTTCGGCCGGATATTGAAAAAAGAACAGCTGGGGTACGAGTTTTCCACGGAGTTCGAGGTCGAAGGCTATCTGCGTTACAGAGGCGATAACTTTGTCAAAAGGTTTGATGCCAACAGTTACCTCTATATTACCAAGGCCATGGATTATTTTGACTTGCAGCAAGATAAGAAGCTGAGCCATGTTTTCAAAGGCTCAAAAACTAGATTCCTGGTCATCGCGTTCAGTTCGGACTGGCTCTATCCTCCGTTTCAGTCAAAGGAAATAGTCAAGGCCCTGAAGATGAACGGTATGGATGTTACGTATTGCGAGATAAGTTCAGATTACGGGCATGATGCGTTTTTACTGGAGTTCGAGGAAGAAACAAAACTGATAAAACATTTCCTGAGCAACACGCATAAGAAGCTGGAGAAATAAGGCATGACGAGCAAGTGGAAAGAAGAGCTAAGTCTTGATCATAAGGTCATCGGCGATATGATCGAATCGGAGTCAACTGTGCTTGACATGGGGTGTGGCGACGGGGATCTTTTGGAATATCTTGTGCTTCGCAAACAGGTCAGAGGCAACGGTGTCGAGATAAGCGAGGAAGCGATCTACAGGTGCGTGGAGAAGGGCCTCAGTGTGTCTCATGGGGATATAGATTCGGGACTGCGGGAATATCCCGACAAGCTTTTTGACTATGTCATTTTTAATCAGACCATGCAGCAGGTTCACAAACCCAAGGAAGCCATAAAAGAGGCTTTGAGGATCGGGAAAAAATGCATAATAGGGTTTCCGAATTTTTGTCACATTAAAGCCAGGATACAGATATTTTTCAGTGGGCACGTGCCTATAACACCGTCTTTGCCGTATTCCTGGTACGATACACCGAACCTTCACTTTTTGAGTATCAAGGATTTCAGGCGCTTCTGCGCTGAACAGGGAATAACTGTCGAGAAAAGTGTTTTTCTGTCCGAGAAGAGAATAATAAGGTTTTCCCCTAATGTTTTCGCCTTGAACGCGATATTTCAGATTTCTAGCAGTTAGGCCCCGGCTGCGCATTAAACCCAACGTTTGATTCTTGCCCGATAAGAGTAATTTATGGACGCTTTTCAACAGCATTACAATCGCTTGAACGACGAGCAGAAAAAGGCCGCCGACAGTATCGACGGCGCTCTTTTGGTTCTCGCCGGGCCCGGAACGGGCAAGACTCAGCTCTTGTCGGTAAGAGCTGCGAATATCATCCGCCAGCAGAAAGCCGATCCGGAAAACATCCTCATACTTACTTTCACGAACGCCGCCGCAAGAGCCATGCGCGAAAGGCTCGCCTCCATTATGGGTCATGCCGGATACAACGTGGAAGTCGAGACTTTCCACAGCTTTGCCAATTCCATAGTACTCGAATCGGAGGGCGCCATAAAATATGTCAGGGACAAGATAGAAATAGGCGAGGTCGAGAAAGTAAGGGCCATAGAGTATATTATGGATAACGTAAAAGGGGCTCAGCCCTTGAGGCCTTTCGGGGCACCTTACATACACCGCAGGGAGATAGAAAAGAGGATAAGCGAACTGGAACAGGAAGGGATCACACCGGATGATTTTAAGAAAAGTTTAAAGGACCTCAAGCCTGATGGTGTCAACCTCCAGGAGAAACACACATCACGCTTAAAAGCGCTCGCTGTGATATACGAGAATTACAAGAAGCTTAAAGACGAGGATTGCAGTGTTCTTTTTGACGAAAGGGGCCGTATAGATTATGACGACATGATACTTGTTGCCCTGCACGCGCTTAAAAAGGATAAAGAGCTGTGCGATGTTTTCAGGCAGCAGTACAAGTACATAATGGTCGATGAGTACCAGGATACAAACGGTGCCCAGCTGGAACTTATGTTCGCTATCCTTGACCTTGAAGCACCCAACGTTTGCTGTGTAGGCGATGACGACCAGTCTATTTACCGTTTTCAGGGAGCCACGCTTTCTAATTTCCGAGTTTTGAAGGAGAGGCTTTCCGGGCTCAAGACGGTAACTCTTAAAGACAGTTATCGATCAACCGGCGAGATAATCGATTTTTCGAGCGCCTTAATAGCGCAGATCCCGAAAGATGAACGCATGGGCGAAAAAAAAATAGTTTCCAGCGTTGATTACAGCGACAAGGGTATACGGTTTCTGGAATTCTCGACGGAAGAGGAAGAACTTGCCTTTCTTGCGGACGCGGTCAAGAAGCAAGCGGCCGTCATAAAAAAAGACAGGTCTTTGACGGACGAAGAACGGGACAGGCCCTTCAACAATATAGTGATACTATTGCGCAAGCGGGACCAGATACTGAAAGTTATAGACGCTTTTCTGAAGGCGGGGATACCTTACGCCACGGACGGTAAAGAAGATATCAGCCGGGAAAAACGCGTAAGGCAAATGCTCGATGTCCTTGAATTGGCCAATGTAGACACCGAAAGCAACGAAAGAAGATCGCTCGCTCTTTATAAAATGCTCACGTCCGATTATATGGGAGCTTCCCACTCGGACATATTGAAATTTATAGGGTACGTCAACAAAAAGAGGTTCTCAACGAAAGAAAAGAGTAAAGGCGTAGAAAAATATCTCGCGGTTAATCTTTTTCAGCAGTTCCAGGAACATTTTTCCGTTTTTGAAAAAGACGATATCGGCCGGACGCTTGCGCCGACTGAAGAAGAGTCGAACAAGTTATATATTTCGCACGAACTTAAACTTAAAAACCCTTATGCCCTGCACAAGGCCGCGTGGGCGATAGACAGGCTTCTTACGGATGCCAGAAATCAGCCGGTACATGATATCCTTATGAGGTACGTCGAGGATACGCGTCTGTACAAGTTCATACTGGAAAGATACGAACACGATAAGGTCCTGCGCCTACGCGATCTGAGGGCGCTTGTATCTTTTATCAACATGGTAAAGAGGTCCGATCTGGCTAATCCGGCCCTGGGGCTTGATGATTTTATGGACGAACTGGAACTGAGGGGCGTCCACGGCATGCCTATACAGGGTGAGCTGGCTACTCTCAGCCAGGACGGCGTGCGTATTTATACGGCCCATAGCGCTAAGGGACTTGAGTTCTATACGGTGTTTATCCCTTTCTGTCTTCAGCAGAAAAGCTGGCCGCTCAGGCAAAAACCCGATGTGATACCGCTTCCGCCGGAGATATATAAAAGCAAAGAACGCGTGGAGGAGAAGAACAAGATAAAATTATTGGACCTTTACGATGAATTGCGCCTATTCTATGTGGCTTCCACCCGCGCAAAGGCACATCTGATATACACGGCCACACCCGCGGAAAAGGTTATCGTAAGTCCTTTTTTGAGTCATGTAGGCATAGAGCCGGAACCCGCTTCGCCTATCGAAGAAGAAAGATTTCTCGGCGAGTTTCTCAAGACAAGGTCTAAAGACGATTCTTTTGCGGGCACTTCGGGCATACTGAAGGACGTCGCCGCTGATCTGACACTAAACCCGACCAGCCTTAATAATTATATCACCTGCAGGAGAAAGTTTCTTTACGATAACGTACTGCGGCTTCCCGGCAGAAAGAATCAGAACCAGGTATTCGGCAACTGCACCCATAAAGCGCTCGAAGAAGTATATGCGGCTTTCAGGGACAAGAAGAAATTCCCATCATTTACGTTATTTAAAACGGCCTTTAAAAAAGAACTGGAGTACCAGGGGGTAAGCAAGGCCATCAAAAACGGGTGTTTATCCAAACTGGAAAACCTGAAGAGCTGGTATGATAAGGAGTCCAGGCATCCGGTTATGCCGGTTGAACTTGAGAATAAACTGGAGATATCCCTGGGAGATGTGGTGTTCAGGGGAACGTTCGACAAGATAGAAAAAGAGGCCGAAGGAGCAATAAGAGTTATAGATTATAAGACGGGTAAACCCGACAGCCACATAAAAAAAATAGCGAATTGCCGGGATCTTTCGAACAGCGGATGCGACGATTATTACCGCCAGCTTGTAGCATATAAACTTTTGTATGAGGAAGGTCATAAAGACAGAAAAAAAGAAAAAGTTACCAAAGGAGTCCTTCAGTTTCTGGAGCCGGTATCCGAGGATGTCAAAAAGTACGGCCTCGAAAAGGGCACGTACAGGAATGAAACGGTCGAACTGACGGACGAGATGGTCGCGGAACTGGAAAAAGTGATAAAGGACTCTTGGCGGGACATACAGTCGCTCAAGTTCGAAAAACTGCCGGAAAGGGACGGCAGGGAAAAATGTGCCCGCTGCGCGTACGATTCCATCTGTTGGGGCGAGTAACCTTACAGATCTAACCAGGTTAGTTTAACCCGGTTAGATCTCGTTTGTACAACGACTAGAATATTGCTGTTTGGTCTACTCCGTACAGGGAGGATCCACACCGGGCGGAGGGGCCCTGGTAGGAGTAGCCCAAACAGCAATGGTTTGCTATCAGATTAGATGTGTCATTACAAGGAGAAATTAACATGGACAAAAAGTTTATTTCCGATTTTAAAGACAAAGAACGGATCGATTCGTTCTTTATGCTTCGCAAAAAGAACGTCAAACTCACAAAATACGATAAACCATATCTGGAGCCGAGTCTCTCGGACAAAACTGGAAAGATCGAAGGACGCCTGTGGGAAAAAGCCGAGGAGTTTGACAAATTGGTCGATACGGGGGATGTGGTGCACGTAAAAGGAGCGGTAGATAAATTTCGTGAGGAGAAACAGCTTAAGGTTGATTCCATAGAGAGGGCAGATGACAGGGCTTTTCGATATGAGGATATGGTGCGCGTTGTGGAGAACAGGGACAAGATCCGTGACGACGTTATAAAATATCTTGAAAATGCAAAAAACCCGTGGATACGCTTACTGGTAGAACAGTTTGTTGAGGATGATGATTTGATGGCCATGCTCAAAGACGGGGTCGGGGCGAAGAACTGGCATAACGCCTATATCGGAGGACTTATAGAACATACTTACGAGGTCATTCGCATAGTCGACCAGATGTGCCAGATGTATCCGGAAGCCGACAGGGATGTCGCAATTTTTGGTTCGTTTATCCACGACATCGGAAAGGTGTACGAATTGGACGCAAAGAACCTGGAATATACCATAGAAGGGGGTCTTGTGGGGCATATTGCCATAGGGCACGAGATCCTCATGGGTAAGATAAGGAACATTCCGGATTTTCCGGGGAACCTTTGCCTGCGTCTTGAACATATTATTTTAAGCCACCACGGCGAATATGAACAGCAATCCCCCGTTTTGCCCAAGACGCTAGAAGCGACTATTGTATATCAGGCGGATGAGCTGGTTTCCCAGGCAAATGCGGTCAAAGAAATACAGCGGGCCCAGGCAGAAGAGGGAAAAGTATGGAGCAATTTTGTTTCGATCAAGAACAGAAAATATTACATCAGGCGGCCCCAGGACGAAGAAGAGGTTCCTCCCGATCCCGTCAAAGATAAAAAAGCAGATTAGGCGTCACAAGAGACATGGAACGAAAAGATTTTGAAAAACTGGTAATAAAAGCGCTTGCTAACCTGCCGGGACTTTTTAAGAACAGTCTCGAGAACGTAGATGTGGTGATAGAAACGGAACCCACGCCGGAAGAGGCCCGTTCGGTTGACGCGATGCACAGGCGTATGGTGCTCGGCCTTTATCAGGGAGTGCCGCTGGCGAGGAGGGATCATTATTACGGCATGGTGATGCCGGATAAGATCTCTATTTTTCAGAAAAACATTGAGAGGATATGCAGTACAGATGAAGATGTGGTGCGCCTAGTCACGCATACTGTACAGCATGAACTTGCCCACCATTTTGGGATATCCGATCAGAGACTGAGGGAACTCGGGATATATTAGGTGTCTTACCTTGCTCGCGTGATTAATCCTCGAAAGAAATCACTTTAAAGTTGTCGATATAAATCGGGCCGGAGTAGGCGGGTTTATTGGATTCTATACGTACGGCTATTTTTCTAACATCTGTCTTAAAAGCTTCATCCACTTTTGTTCTTTTCCAGTCCGTGCTGTCGTCTGTGATTTTTGCCGTTATGGTGGTCCACTTGCCGGGGTCCAGTCGTATACTGCGCGCCATTTCTGTGAACTTCCAATTCTCACCCACCGTCAGTATGATTTTCCCCCTTAAACCCGTTGGAGCTTCCTCCGGCAAATAGATGTCCACGGAGATCGCATCATAGTTTCCGAGGTTAAGATACTGTTCTATCTCGGCAATCGCCGCTGTCCAGTTTCCTCCCGGGAATTCGGCGTAAAGTTTAAGGCTTTTATTTCCGCTGTTTGCGATGTTGTCGGAGGTTTCCAGTGATGTTGCGATATGGTCTTCCTGGTAAAGTGCCCACGCTGGAATTCCCCAGCCTTCGTCGTTTTCTTCAAAATCATAAATTGTTTTTTGACCGTAAAAGGCGCGCTCCGTCGGGGGTACTTCTTTCTTGGTCACGGTTTTTTCGGGAACGGTTGTATCGTTGCGTAGCGGTGCCAGAGGTTTTATGGCGATATTAAAACTGAAGCGCGCTTGTCTATAGCCAAAAAAATAGATCGCAAGAAAAAGAAGCACGCCGCCAACAAGAAAAGCCGCGAAAAAAAGTTTTAACCAATTTCGCTTAGCGGGTTTTCCGGAATATCCTGGACTTTTTTCTCCTACGGTATTGCTGAAATACGTCCTGGAGAGTTCAAGGTCTATTTTGTCTTGTGTTTTATTTTTGTTCATTTTTTTACGTTTTTAAGAATAAAAATACAAGTGTCTTGATCGACCGTTTAATACATGATACAAAATTTACATAAAAAAGTATATAGTTTTTTGCCTATAATATATTGGCAGCTATTTACATCATAAAACTTATATGATATACTTTACTCCAAATAACACAAGATATTAGGTATTTTTGGTTAGAGACCACAAAATGTGCAGGGGTGAAAAAATGAAGATTATTTCGATTGCCAATCAAAAGGGGGGTTGCGGGAAGACAACGCTTGCCGTGAACGTCGCGGCAGCCCTTTCAAAGTTAGGGAATGAGACGCTTCTTATAGATCTGGACCCGCAGGCGCATGCCACTTTTGCGCTGGGCTACAGTAAGGAATCGTCCGAAAGAAAGACTTCGTACGATATATTCAGAGCGCATTTCGATAATGTCGATGTGCCGTTTGATGAGCTCGTTATAAAGGACAGGGAAAAACTTTCTTTTATACCTTCGAACATGATGCTCAGTGCGGCGGAGATCAATCTTGGAAGCGTGAACGGCGCGGCGGCCATATTATCCCGCACTTTATCCAAAACATTTTTTAAGGAGTACGAATACGTTGTAATCGATTCCCCCCCCAGTTTTGGATTTCTGACCCTTAATTCGATGTATGCCGCGAATATGATCATCGTGCCGGTGGATCTAAGCTATTTTTCGTTTAACGGTATAAACGGTGTGTATAGAGTGACGGGTTTGCTGAACACGGAGACGGGAAGAAGCCCGGCAGTATTTTTTGTTATGAACATATACGACCAGCGTTCGAATTTTGCTAAACAATTTGAGTCGGACGCTAAGAAAAAACTCGGGCAGTACCTTCTTCCCACAAAGATACGTTCAAGCGTGCGCTTAAGAGAGGCCGCCAGGCAGGGAAAGACGATCTTCGAATACGATTCTAAAAGTTCCGCGGCCCTGGATTTCTACAACCTCACCAGCGAGATCCTTACCGCATGGAGTAAAGAGGCAAATGAGATCGTCCGGGAATTTTTGATCCACGCTCCGAAAGCCGGTGACGTGTACGTATTGGGAGATTTCAACGACTGGAAGAAATCGGAATCAAGTCGGCTTACCAAGCTTGAGAACGGTCAATGGTCCGCCCATTTCAGCCTGGCCAGAGGGCAGTATCGTTACAAGTTCCTGGTGGATGACAAGTGGACCGCGGATCCGAAAAATATTGAGGCCGAAGCCAATATTTTCGGTACCGACGATTCCGTCCTGAGTATATAACCGCATTAAAAGACAAATCTGAAACCTTTTCCTGCTTGGTATGAAAAAGTAATGTTCTTTCTTCGCACAGTGTTTGGCTACGGCCAAGCTTGAAGATCTGGTCGACGCGTGTTTAACCGGTAAAATCAGGTGCCCTGGTGTTTAACGTAACGCCCGCTAAAGAAAAAAATCTCAAGGACAAAATGCGCCGTTTCGGCGTAAAAGAGAGCGACCTGACCGAACGTTTTATAAGGTCCGGTGGTCGCGGTGGACAAAACGTTAACAAAGTCTCCACGTGTGTATATCTGAAATACAATCCCCAAGGCATAGAGGTTAAGTGCGGCAGGGAGCGCTCCCAGGCCATTAATCGTTTTCTGGCCCGGAGAATACTTCTTGGAAAGATCGAGCAGATGGTGCTCGGAAAGGCTTCCGAAGAAAAGCAGCGCATAGAAAAGATACGCCGGCAGAAACGTAAAAGATCTAAAAGAGCGAAAGAAAAGATGCTTGCGGGGAAGAAGAAACGGTCCCAAAAGAAGGCCCTGCGCAGACCGGTGAAGGCGGAAAACAGCGATTAAAGCGGATGAAGAAAATAACTCTGGACCTGCACGACATATACAACAAACACAGGGAAATAGAAAAAGCCCTGGAGAGTATACTGCGGGAAGCAAGAGACAAAAAGGTCAAGATGGTGGAAATAATCCCGGGAAAAGGTTCGGGGCAGCTCAAAAAACGTGTATTAAAATTTCTCGAGAGGAACAGGGGACTGTACGACAGGGTTGATAAGGATTCGAAGAACTGGGGAAGACTTTTCGTACGGTTTAAATAGAGGGGCGCTTGTGGCAAAAAGAATCAGGGACTCATGGGGTTCACGCCTCGGGATTATCATGGCGGTTGCGGGTTCTGCCGTGGGGTTAGGTAATTTCCTGCGTTTTCCCGTGCAGGCCGCGAAAAACGGCGGCGGCGCTTTCATGATACCATATTTTGTCGCACTTTTACTTGTCGGTATTCCGCTAATGTGGATAGAGTGGTCCATCGGCCGGTACGGCGGGGGATTCGAACATTCTACCGCGCCCGGCGTTTTTCACAGCCTGTGGGAAAAGAATCGCTTTATCAAATATTTTGGCGTAATAGGTATATTCGGTCCGCTTGTTATCATGATCTATTATACCTATGTGGAGTCGTGGACGCTTGCTTACAGTTTTTTTTCTATCACGCAGAAGTATTCCGGAATTCTCGATCAACCTTCTATGCAGGCCTTTTTGCGGGGGTTTCAGGGGCTTGAGAAAAACCAATATTTTTCAAGCATGGCACCGGCATACGTTTTTTTTCTGATCACATTTATAATTAATATGACGGTTTTGAATTACGGTATCCGCGGAGGGATAGAGCGTTTCTGCAGGTTCGCCATGCCTACACTTTTTATTTTAGGGATAATCCTGGCTGTTCGAGTCCTGACGCTCGGTACTCCGGATCCGTCAAGGCCGGATTGGAATGTTGTAAAAGGACTGGGGTATCTCTGGAACCCTGATTTTTCCCAGCTTAAAAACGCGAAGGTCTGGCTGGCCGCGACAGGACAGATATTTTTTACATTGAGCGTGGGAATAGGTGTCATACTGACGTACGCCAGTTATCTTAAAAAAGGCGATGATGTTGCTTTGTCCGGGCTTACGGCTGTAAGCATGAACGAGACAGCGGAAGTCGTTCTTGGAGGTAGCATAATAATCCCGGCAGCTTTTATTTTTTTCGGCCCCATGGCGATAGGCGGCATTGCTAACTCGGGTGCGTTTAATCTGGGATTCGTCACGATGCCGCTTATTTTCGGGCAGATGCCGTTTTCAGAAGTTTTTGGCTTTCTGTGGTTCGCACTTCTTTTTCTTGCGGGTGTGACTTCGTCCGTTTCCCTGGCGCTGCCGGCGATCGCTTTTTTGGAGGATGAATTCAACATATCCAGGAAATGGTCGGTAATAATGTTCGGGGTCGTAACGTTCATATTGTGCAACGCGGCGATATTTTTTCTGGGCAAAGGAGTAGTAGACGAGCTGGACTTTTGGGGCGGGACGTTTTGTCTCGTACTTTTCGCAACGATAGAGGTGATTCTGTTCGGCTGGATATTCGGTATCAATAAGGCCTGGGAAGAGGTGCATCACGGCGCAGACATGAGGATCCCGGGCATATACAAATATATCATAAAGTACGTTACACCGGTATTTCTTCTGGTGGTGCTTACGACGTGGTTCTTTCAAGAGTGGCTGCCGATAATAAGGATGGATAACGTCTCGCCCGAGAATAGACCATATATACTTGCCACAAGGATAGGACTCTTGCTGATTTTTCTTGTCCTGGCGGTCATGGTCAAAATAGCCTGGAGTAAACGGCGCGTCAGGGAGAAGAGGGCATGACAATACTCGGCTGGTTATTTATTTCCATTTCCTGGGCCTTTATTCTTGGGCTTGCTTTATTCTGCTTCATAAAAATCTTCAAGAAGAAAAAAGTCGATTAACCCGCCTGTTGGCTAAGGTAAGAGTCATTTGCCATACTCCTACCAGGGCCCCTCCGCCCGGTGTGGATCCTCCCTGTACGGAGCATGACACACGACTCTTGCCTGACCGATCTAATTAAGTTAGTCCAGTTCTTCTTGTAGCTGGCGATCTGCGGCATCCTGCTGATGGGGTGGCTGACCCACCTCCGGGTACCCGGGGCGTTATTGATCGGCATCCTGGCCACCGCCGCCCTCGGCTTCGCCCTGGGCGCCGCGACTCTGCCC
>JBDRIH010000033.1:0-2420 GCA_043816025.1 Candidatus Omnitrophota bacterium | reverse complement strand
CAAATATCTGTGTAATCTAACTTTTGACCATTGTGCAATCATACTATACCTAACTATTATATAAAAGTCAAATCTAGCTTTTGAAAACTCTTTATAACATCACAATATCGTCAAGGCAATCGATCATAATGGACGTCTACCATGCTCCTACCAGGGCCCCTCCGCCCGGTGTGGGAGGCTCCCTGTACGGAGCATGATAGACGTCCCTTTATGATATGATCGATTACCTTGCCGATATTGTGATACTATAAAGAGTTTCCAAAAGTTAGATTTGACTTTTATATAATAGTTAGGTATAGTATGATTGCACAATGGTCAAAAGTTAGATTACACAGATATTTGTTAAAAACTGGGTTTTGATAATTTACTTGTGAAAGGGGAAAATATGGCCAGGAACAAGAGAAACGTGCGGTTTTTTAGGATAAGCCCTGAAATGGAAAAGGAGCAGCTTAACCTAAACATATTTAACATTCTCAAGAAAGAAGCGGCGCTATCCATAAGTGGTATATCCGAAAGGGCCTGTCTTTCAGATGATATTGTAGCCGAATATATCAACTCGTGCGTGAAAAAAGGCCTATTGAAGATCTCCGGGTCAGGGAAAGGGGAACCGGTCAAATTCAATGGTGACTTCGGCAATATCCTCGGCGTTGGTTTCAGCGGGGAAACCTGTGTTTTGACCGTCATGGATATTAACGGGGGCATCATAAGTAAAGAGCAGGTCGGGATCAGGCCTCTCGAGGAATTAAAAGGTAAGAGTAAGGAGATAAACGATATTATAGAAAAGATCGGCACGAGCACAAGATTCCGGGAAACCGAATTTTATTGCGCCGGGGTAGCCGTGCCGGAAAGATTAAAGGAGATAAATTCTAAAAGTCCGGATATGCTGGCAGAGGGGATAAGCCATCTTTTTGACTGTGACGTCCTGGTCGGCATGGCGGCAACGGCCGCCGGGTACGGGGAAAGAGACTTCGGAGGACAAACCAAGGGAAGAGATGTTTTATACATGCATTCGGACATAGGTCACGGTGTGGTGATTAAGAGTGAAATGATCTTTGAGGCAGACGAGAAAGCGGGTGAGGAAAATAAAGCATATCTGCGCCCCTGGAGTCAGTTCAGCATAGCCGCGGCGGCCAGGAGCCTGGTAAACCAAGGCGTGGGAACCGACATCGTTAACATGGTCGACGGGGATGTTGATCGTATAACCCTTGGGGTAGTATTGGACGCGGCCGAGAGGAATGACGAACTGGCCGAGGACCTGGTCAAGAGGTCCGGTCTGGCGTTAGGTGTGCGGATCGCTTATCTGGTCAACATGTTTAATACGGATATAGTGATCCTTGGAGGCGGAACGGAGAAAAAAGAAGGTAGTTTCGTGCAATTCGTGAGAGAGAGCGCGAAAAAGTTTTTATTCAAAGACCGGACGGATAAGCTTGAGATTGTCCCAGGGGTACTGGGAAAAGAAGCATTTTCCGTTGGAGCGGCGTTGTTATGCCGCAGAGAGTTATTCATGGAGGTTTAACTATGGAAGAAAACAAACGCACGGAAAGAAAATGCAGCATATGCGGGAAACCCTTTATACCGAACAAATATAGGCCCAACCAGCATATTTGTTCAAGCCTGGAATGCCAGTATCAAAGGCAGCTTGGGAATATGAAGTCCTGGAGGGATTCCAATCCAAACTATTTTAAATACAAAGAATCCCAGGATAAATCCTGGAAACAGGCCTGCCGGGAAAGGTCACTGGACTGGAGGCGCAAACACAAGGAATACCTCCAGCTCTACCGCGAGGCTAATAAGCAGAGGCACCGCGAGTATATGAGGGAATACATGAGACAATACCGTAAAAAAAAGAAGGAAGAACAGAAGAAAGGGGAATAAAAATAAAAAGGGCAGCTTAAGGCAGATCGGCCTAACGTAGATGATAGAGGAATATAAATTGTTAGATAGAGCTATAAATTATAGATATATACGGCGGGTTCAAACAGGGATTTTTTTGGCGTTTTTTATTTTTTGCGCCGGCAGCGCATGTGCGCAGGCTCAGCCGCAGCAAGAAGAAAAGGTCCTGAGTGAAGATGAAGTATTAAGACAGGCAGAAGAGTACGCCCAGAAGCAAGAGAAGAAAGCACTGCAGGAAGCCAGAGAAGAGAAAGAACGCAGGAAGGAAGAAGAAGAAAAAATAAAAAAAGCTGAACGAGCGGTCAAGGAACAGGCCAGAAAAGAAGCAAAACAAAAACGTATTGAGAAAGAAGTTAATAAATATGCCTCAAAATCCCGCAAATATCTCGAAAAAAAGGATTACAGTAACGCAAGGGAGTACGCCTATAGGGCGCGGGATATAGATCCGAATAACAGCGAAGCCGCTGTCCTGGTCACGGATATAGACAAAGAAGAGATGTTCGGGATCAGGGAGGAAGAAGCAGTGG
>JBDRIH010000032.1:0-5743 GCA_043816025.1 Candidatus Omnitrophota bacterium | reverse complement strand
TTGCGGACGTCCCCGGCAAATGTTTCATCCGGGACTATCCTTTTCCAATCGTAACTGCCGGGTTCGATATTCGCGGTAATCGTGACCCATTCGCCGGGAATAAGCGGCACGCTGCGGCTCATTTCCACAAACTTCCAGTTGTTCCCCACTGTAAATATCAGCTTCACCTTAAGACCTATAGGCGCGTCCTTCGGAAGATATACATCCGCCCTTATAACGCGGTAAGAGCTGAGGACCAGAAACTGCTGTATCTCGACCAGTGCCGCCGTCCATGTAGCACCTGGGAAGTCCGCCGTAACCTTCATGCTGGTATTCCCGGAAGACTTTGCCTCATCCGAGATTACGGCCTCTTTGGCAACGTACTCAGGCTTCGGCAGGGCCCATATCGGAATTTCCCAGCCGTCCAGATCAGCCATTTCAAAATCGTAGATGGTCTTTTCTTTGGTTATAGGCGCGGTAGACGGTACGGGTGCCGCTGGCGTCTCGGCCGCAGATTCAGTTCCCTTCTCAACCCCTCCGGCCTTTTTTGCGGGGCTTTCCTGTTTCGGACCGCAGCCGCTAAGACCAAGCGAAACGACGCAAAGACCGATTGCAAACAACCTCAAAGCGCTCATGCGAAAATGCCTCATTTTGTTTCCTTTCTTTATCCTTATTTCTTTACTCCATCAGCCTGATATTATCGATATAAACAGGTCCGGTATACGCGGGCTTGTTGTTCGACTCGATCCTTATGTCGATTTTTCTGACATCCTGACGGAACGCATCATCGACTTCCGTTCTTTTCCAATCGATAGTGCCCGGTTTCAGATCGGCCGTCAAGGTTATCCACTCACCCGGTTTAAGGTTGTAAGACCTGCTCATCTCGCACCACGTCCAGGAGTCACCAACCGTCAATATCATTTTGGCTTTCAGCCCCATAGGCGCGTCTGCGGGGATATAGATATCACACGCTATTTTGCTGGAAGTAGTCCAGTCAAAATATTGCATGATCTCTGTTATAGCTCCGGCCCACCTTCCGCCGACGAAGTCAACCTGCATCTCCAGGCTGTTTTTGCCGTTCGAAGCATATTTGTCAGAGATATCGATCCCTTTCTGCGCATAATCCGTTTTTTCATATGCCCAGTCCGGGATCTCCCATCCCTCCATGCCGTCCTCAAAACTGAAAATAACGATCTCTTCGGCATGTGCAATCGTTCCCATAAGTAACAGACCAATTGCCACGAGTGTCAATAGAATTTTCCTCATCTTTTAACCTCCTTTTTACTCCTCTTTATCCTTTAACCATTCCTTAACAACTTCTTCAGCCTTTTTGTCCTTTATGGTGAACCCCAGAGGGCTCCACCTTTCCTGTGGGAAATACTGCCATATATAGTAGCCCTTAAACCACGGGCGTTTGGTAAGGACTTCCAATGTAGCCTCGAGGCAATCGGCCTGTTCCTGCTGGTCCTCGATTTTAGAGACGGCTACCCAGGGCTGCCGGTTCGCCGCATCGGCGGAAGGATACCCTATCTCGGTAAGAAGGACCCCCTTTTCGGTAAGATTTTTCTCATTAAGCCACTTTTCCATATCGTCGGCTATCCTGGTCCAGGCCACTACCAATTCTTCCAATGAAGGATTGTCTTTACCCGTTAGCGGGAAATACGCGTCGATCCCTATAAAATCCAGCTTACCCCAGAACGGCACTTCCTTATATTCCGTCCAGTTGGCGGAATACGTCAGGAACCCCTTGTAGTTTTCACGGACCTTGTCGATCACCTGCTCCCACCTGTGGGTCCACGATTCAAAAGTGGTCGCCTCAAGCTCTGTCCCGACCGAAAAAAGCTCTACGCCGTTTTCCTGTGAAAATCGCGCATACCTGAGTATAAACTCCTCATAACTGTCGAACCATTTTTCGGAAGGCATTATGTTGACGCGGGCCTCGTTCGTCCTCGGGTCAACGTGGGGTTTGATCATAACCCGCATACCCAGTTTATGACAGACTTCGACAGCGTGTTTAAGCGATTCCATGGTGGGCGTGTCGCCATCGGGTTTATCGTTGGTAAAAATTATCACGGAATCGATCTCCTCCTGATATGCGGGGACCATGATAGATACTGTATCAAACCCTATTTCCTTGAGATACGCGAGGGTAAAGTCGGACACCGGCATCGTAAATTCCTCCGCCACCCACGAAGTATAGACAAGGCCTTTCTGGAACTCCTTTTCCTTTATCGGGACTACCGGAGCAGCCAGTTCGCTTATAAGCGCTTCGGCCTCCTTTTCCTTTGTCTCGTCCACGCCTTTGGCCAAATACGCCTGTTTTGTAACGGTCGCGTGCGGGTTACTCCCTACCGGGCCGTATATTTCGACTTCCCACATGGAAATGCCCCAATCATCATTGGCCCTTTCCAGGCCCAGGATCTTCACGTACCGGCATTTGGACGGAGTAAAATTCGCCTCCACGGCTCCGCTCTGTCCGTTTTTCTCATGATAAAGCTCTCCCCAGGCGTTGGCGTCGTTAGACGCCATTATTTTGTAATCCGCCGCATGAGCCTTTTCCCACCTGACGATGACATTACTTACAACGCTTTCCTGCCCGAGATCAAAATATATCCACTGTTCACCCGGGGCATAACTGCTGGACCAGCGCGTTGACATGTCCCCGTCGACAGGCGCCATGGGATTAGGCTCCGGGGCCCAATCGGGGGTTTCATCGAAACTGGAGGCTTTTGCGTCCGTAGCGATAAGATATACTAACGGTTCCCCGGCTGCGACTTCCACCGTCTCAAGCGAAGTGGATACCTTGCTGCCGACCACCGTAGAGGCGGCCTTATCGGGCGAGGCTGTCGCATCGGACGAGGCGGCTTCTTTCTTCGCGCATCCGGCCAGTGTTAATAGCCCCAAAACGAATACTAAAACAGTAAAAGTGGTTAATTTTTTCATCTTATCCTTTCAACCCCGTCATCGCTATACCTTTTATTATATACTTCTGAAACAAGAGATACACAACAAGCATAGGCAGTGTCGCTATTACCGCCCCCGCCATGACCATGCCAAAGTTCGCCCCGAACTGCCCCGTAAGAACGGCAAGCGCCAGAGGTATAGTACGCATGTTGCTGGTGTGTATGATCACCAACGGCCAGACAAAATTATTCCATTGCTGCAAAAAGGTAAATATTGCCAGCGTAGCGATGACCGGTTTTATAAGTGGCAATATTACCTTGCGGTATATCATAAACTCGCTGCATCCGTCTATCTTTGCTGCATCGATAAAATCGTCCGGGATGCTGTAAATATACTGCCTGTTAAGAAATATCCCGAACGCACACCAGGCCATGGCCGGTATGATAAGCCCCCTGTAGGTATTGAGCCACCCCAGATTCTTGACTATAACAAACCCCGGTATGATGTTGACCTGCCACGGTATCATGAGCGATCCAAGGAATATGAAAAAGAGCTTATCCCTTCCCCAGAATTTGTGTTTTGCGAACGCATAACCCGCAAGAGACGTAGCGAAGACATTGAACAACGTGATGGAGCCGGCCACAAAAAGACTGTTAAACAGGTACCGGGCCATGGGTACCATATGAAAGAGATCCGTATAGGGCTCCAGAGTGGGGTTTTTTACGATAAAACTCGGTGGATAGGACTGTATCTCCTCCATCGGTTTGATCGAGGTGACAAACATCCACACATAAGGCACGGCCATGGTAATAGCCCCGGCAATCAGGAATATATATACAAAAGTCTTGATCGTCAGGGAATCTTTTCTGATACCTATATTAGTTTCGACCACAAGCTGCGCTCACTCCCCTTTAATACTCTACGTTTGTCTTCATCAGGCGTTTATTTATCATTGTAAAAATGAATATGCACAGAAAGATTATATATGCCAGCGCCGAGGCATAACCCATCTGGAATTTCTGGAACCCCTTGTCATAAAGGTACGCGACAATAGTAAGGGCGCTGTTTAACACCCCGCCTATCCCCCCCTGTCCGCCTGTCATTATATATACCTGCTCGAAGACCTGAAAGCTGAAGATAAAACTCATCATGGTCACAAACACGATAGTGGGTTTCAAAAGCGGAAGCGTCACGTAAAAAAACTTCTTCCAGAACCCCGCTCCGTCTATTTCCGCCGCCTCGTACATAACAGGCGGTATGGTTTGGAGGCCCGTCAGGAAAAGTATCATATTATACCCTAATCCGGCCCAGATAGACATGATCATTATGGAAGGTAGAGTCCACGCGGGGCTTGCCAACCAGTCGATAGGCTGGACCCCCAGCTTCAGCAGCATAAAATTAAACAATCCGTACTTCTCACCCGCGTACAGCCATTTCCATATAACCGATACGGCGACTATGGCGGTGACGGAGGGCAGAAAGAAAATCGATTTGAAAAAATTCTTAAACTTTATCTTCTGGTCTATGGCGACAGCGAGGATAAGCGAAAAACAAATGCCTAATGGAACAACACCTATAACATAGAGAACCGTGTTCCCGATCGCTTTCCAAAAGAGAGGGTCATTGAAAAGTATATTTTTGTAATTGGCCAGCCCCACGAATTTGGGCGAATGGATGACATCGTATCGAGTGAAAGACAATAAAAAAGATATGAAAACCGGTGCTAGCTGAAATACAAAGAATAATACGGCTGGTAAGGCTATGAAAAGATATGATATTTTCTGTCTGTTAAGCTTCTGTAAAAACGATTCTTTTTCCATCTACGGCCTTTTGTACTAATATTATTATATAAGGACAAGTGAACTTATTTTACAAAAATTTACCTGTCCTGTCAACTTATCTGTTATTAAAGACATTGTAAAACATTTGTGTGCCGTTTTGCAGGTCACAAGCTACAGGCTGCATGCCACAAGCTAGAACTTGAAGCCTGTAGCCTGTGGCTTGCAGCTTGTAGCTAAATGGGCGTGAAGGTGTCGATAATCTGGGTTGATTCGTCAGCCACTATCCTGTAATTTCCGGCAACCGCCGGAACTATAAGCATTTCACCCCCGGCTGAGGCTTGCGGCAGGGTGTATTCTTTGCCGCCCGTGGTGAGGCGGGCTTTTCCTTCAATCACAACCAGATTATGAAAGCTGGTAATGTCCTTTTCTTCCAGTTCAGCGCCCTTATCCAGGGTTATTCTGTGCACTTCAAGACCTTTATCTTCGAAAGCGCCCGGTAAACGTTCGATCTTGATCGAACTCGTCTGCTCGATTACCTCAGGGGAAACTTCTCCTACGGCTTCCGCTCTCATTTCCTCTATCCTGTCGATATCCAGTTTTTTACTAGCCCCTTCTCTTTCATAATCGGGAAAATAGTATCTTACCGGATAGGTAGACCCGTCTTCCAGCGATTGTGTAGGACCTGCAATCTGCGGTTCCACGACCTCTACTCCCGGTCCGAGAGCATGTAACGTCCCTTGAGGAACGGGGATGACGTCACCGCATTTGACCGTACGGTAATTATAGAACTTTTCCAGTTCGTCCCGCGTCTTGTTCATCCACTCAAGCGCTTCCTCCGTGGCGGGTTTCTCTTTTACAACGCGCCTAGCGGCCTCCATCACATCGCCGGTTTCCTCCAAGAGATCCTTATACCCGTTCTCTTCCAAGAGATCTATAAGGGCGTTGAGCGCCACACCGTACTTCTCAAGCGCTTCGCGATAACGCTTTGTCACGTCTTTGCCGTACAAATCGACGGAGGAGCGGCTGAATCCTACTATTATCGAAGGTTCCCCCACCCGCGATGGTCTTATCTATTCCGG
>JBDRIH010000031.1:0-3424 GCA_043816025.1 Candidatus Omnitrophota bacterium | reverse complement strand
AAAAGGTGAATGTAAAACCGAAAAAAATGTGTCTAATATAGTAGGGGGATAAAAACCAATTATGAACAGAATTTGTCCATCTGCAGAAATCCTGAGTGAATATCTTAGCGGCGTTCTTCCGCCGGAAGACAAGGAGCGCGTCGAGAAGCATCTTGCCGGCTGCGCGGAATGCCGCCGCCTTGTGGTGGAGACCTATGATATTATCAATAAACCCGACCTCCATGAGATAAGGAATAAGCTCTTTCAATGGGCCCGAAAGAACCGCTGGTTTATCGGCTCTTTTGTGGCGTTTGTGTTTTCCTTCCTGTTTCCCAGATATTTCCTGCAATTTCTGGTGGCGTGTCTTCTTATGGGCGCTAAATGGGCGCTTGACTCAAAAACCGCACGCCTCTTGATCATGATCCACGAGGCCTGGAAACGCGGGGATACCGACGCCACCGACGAGATCCTCTCACGTATCGATAAAGATAAACGCTGAAGCCGGATTATCTTTTTTCAATTTTTTTTACATAGGGTGAAAGTATTTCCTCCGAAAAGTTGTCTAATATATGTGAGGTTTGAAGAATCACAACAACAAAAAGGAGGTAAAGCGATGACTAGCAAACCGATTGTGAAGGTCGAAAGGGTACATCTTCTTGACGGAGACGGCCCGACGAAAGCGTTCTGCGACCTGCTGATACTGGACGTGTTCCTGATTAAGGGGCTGCGCGTGGTGCAGGGCAAAGAAGGCCTTTTCGTAAGCATGCCCCAGGAAAAGGGGCGTGACGGCAAATGGTATGATACCTTTCATCCCATTTCCAAGGAAATGCGTAAAGGTCTTGAGGAGCTGGTGCTTGAAAGTTACGGCGAAAAGCAGACGGCATAGGAGGAAGAGGTGGACCGGACCAGACAAATTACAGGAAGACTCGGCGAAAAAATAGCTGGAAGGTTCCTTGCCTCAAGAGGGTTTATTATCTTGAGGAGGAACTTTTCCACGCCGTTTGGCGAGATAGACCTTATAGCGGAAAAAAACGGGTGTATCATTTTTCTGGAGGTGAAAACGCGGACATCCGAAAGGTTCGGTCCGCCTCTTTCTTCGGTGACAAAAACAAAACAGGAACACATCATCAGGAACTGCCAGTATTACCTGAAGAGATACGGATTGCATGGAAAACCGTGCAGGATCGACGCCATTGCCGTCAATCTGGAGCCCGGCGGGAAGCTGGAGAAGCTGGAACACGTAAAAAACGCGATTGAGATTTGAATATAACCGAACAGGGGAGGCGACAATGCTTGCTAAAGTTACTTCCGGTTGCGTAATGGGTATTGAGGCGTACGCGATCGATGTCGAGGTGGATGTCACAAACGGTATTCCTTCTTTTTCCGTGGTGGGGCTGCCCGACACTTCAATAAGAGAAAGCCGGGACCGTATACGGTCGGCCATCAGAAATTCGGGGTTTAATTTTCCCGTGGGGAAGATAACAGTGAACCTTTCTCCCGCCGACATAAAAAAAGAAGGCGCCAGTTTTGATTTACCTATAGCGGTCGGGATACTTGCCGCGTCCGGTGTCATAGAGCAGGAAAAGCTGGAGGGATTATTGTTGTGCGGCGAACTTTCTTTGAACGGCAGGCTTAAATCTTTCAGGGGGGCATTGCCCATCGCCATGTCTTTAAAAAACAAATGCAGGGCTTTTATCGTGCCGAAAAAGAATACCCAGGAAGCGGCTAATGTAAAAGAGATATCCGTTTACGGGGCGCCGTCCCTGCGGAAAGTGGTCGAGCATATAAAGGGGATAGATATTCTGGATGTCGTAAGTGTAGAAGAAAAAGATGCGAGCGAAAATAAAACGCACGGCAATCTGGACTTTAAGGATGTTAAGGGGCAGGAATACGTCAAAAGGGGTCTTGAAGTCGCCGCAAGCGGCGGGCACAACATCCTCCTCCTGGGGCCTCCCGGGTCGGGGAAAAGCATGCTGGCGGAAAGGTTTCCCACCATACTTCCGGACCTTATGCTGGAGGAGGCGCTGGAAACGAGCAATATATACAGTATAGCGGGGCAGTTGAAGAACGACGGCATAATAAGCGAACGGCCTGTGCGAAGCCCGCACCATACAATATCTTACGCGGCCATGGCCGGCGGCGGATCCCGGCCTCTTCCAGGCGAGATAAGCCTCGCTCACAACGGGGTGCTTTTTCTTGACGAATTCCCGGAATTTCGCCGGGACGTACTTGAGACGCTCCGCCAGCCGATCGAATCGGGTGTGATCACAATAAACAGGGTGGAACGGTCGCTCAAGTATCCTTCGCGTTTTATACTTATTGCCGCGATGAATCCGTGCCCGTGCGGGTATTTTACCGATCCGCATAAAAGGTGCCAGTGCACTTCCAATCAGATCCAGCGGTATCTTTCCAAAATATCGGGTCCGCTTCTGGACAGGATCGACATACATCTTGAAGTTCCGCGTCTTGATTATGACCAGCTGTCCAGACGAAGGACGGGGGAACATTCTGGGGTTATAAAGGAGCGCGTGGTTAAGACCAGGGCCGTTCAAAAGGAAAGGTTTCAGGATAAGCCGGTACGCCTGGCGTGCAACGCGCATATGACTTCCAGGGAGGCGGAAAGATTCTGCGTCTTATCAGGCGAGGCGGAGGAACTTTTGAAGACGGCGGTTCTCGAGCTCGGCATAAGCGCGCGGGCATATGACAAGATGCTGAAGATATCACGAACGATTGCGGACATGGACGAATCGGAGACGATCGACTCTCATCACATCTCCGAGGCAGTTGGATACCGCTGTCTGGACAGAAACTTATGGGTCTAATAAATCAGGCTACAGGCTTCAAGCTACAAGCTGCAGGCTACAGGCTTCAAGGTTTGGTTTTTGCGAGGGGTTAGAAGTGCAAAGCTATAAGGATTTAGAAGTATACAGACTTTCTCACAGATTGGCAATTAAAATTCATAAGATGACTTTGGAAAATTTGCCAAAGTTTGAAATGTATGAAGAAGGCACTCAGATCAGAAGATCTTCAAAATCTGTTTCAGCCACAATTGTAGAAGGGTTTGGGAGGAAGCAATATCAACAGGAATATATAAGATACATTACATATGCGATAGCTTCTGTTGATGAAACAAAAGAGCATCTCGAACTGCTATTTCAAACAGATTCATTAAAACAAAAAGACTTATTTCAATTCTTATCGAGTGAGTATGAGAAATTAGGGAAAATGTTGTATTGTTTTCGCGAAACAATAAGAAGAAACCTGTAGCTTGAAGCTTGCAGCCTGTAGCTTGCTGCCTACTTTGCGAATCCGCGGATTACCTGGCCCTGCGTCATTATGGGTATTTTCTTCGAGAGGATGTAGCTGATGTGTTTCTTGAAGTCCTCAACGGGGGTGAAGAACCTGTAAGGCTCGTCGCGGTGGGCGCTTTTGGTGTTTTTGTCGG
>JBDRIH010000030.1:0-52161 GCA_043816025.1 Candidatus Omnitrophota bacterium | reverse complement strand
TGAGTGATGGATATTTTGAAGAACCGAGTTGTTTGTATCAGTTAGAAACCTGTAAAACTGTGAAGGCGCGGGCAAAACGCCCATAGTAAAACCGCACATTTCGGTAAGAGCGGGATGAGAGTCGAGGAAGTCGATAAGAGCGGGAACGGATTTTATCTGTTCGAGATGTTTAACGATAAAGGCTCTTAACATGGCGCGGCGGGAATAACCGGTACGGCCGACAGAATAATTTTTATCATGTACTGCCGAGAGGTCAAGAGATTTGAATAGCAGATAATATTTGCGATAGAAGTTTGAGTTTTGGATAAGAAGCTGAAGATCGTAAAAAAGTGAGAGTTGAATTTGAGACATAAATTTCCTCCGGATTTGCTGTAAGTTCTTTGTTAGGGGATATTTACAGTTTATCACAAACGGAGGAAATTGCAAGAAACCAATTTATATAAATTGTTTAAATATAGAGACTTATGCGTTTCGCATGAGGCATAACTCATTTAACAAAGGAGGTAGAAATGAGAAAAAGGAAAAATGAAGTAGAACAGCAGACCGAAGAGAAAGTGTTGGACGTAAGCGCGAGTATGCAGGGGACGCTCCGCTTCGACGATCCGGTGAACCTCAGGATCAATGGAAGATTTGACGGGACACTGGAGACCAAGGGGATGCTGATGGTCGGGCAGAAAGCCGACATAAAAGCCAACATTACGGGCGAAAACATCTCGATAGCGGGAAATGTAAGCGGCAACATAAAAGCCACCAAGAGTTTAAAACTCGAGGCAAGCGCCAAACTTGAAGGCGACGTTGAAACACCGAAACTGTCAATCGCCGAAGGTGCTATTTTGAATGGCCAGATTCACATGGCATATGCCGAAACGACCACCAGCAGTCCCGCTAGAAGCGGTTGGATGACTATAGGTCAGCTCGCTAAATATCTGGAAGTGGACGCGAACAAGGTCAACGACTGGGTAAACAACGGCATGCTTCCCGGCACCAAAGAAGGTGGCGAATGGGTGTTCGAGAGATCCAAGGTGGATCAGTGGATATCAGAGGGTAGGGTAAAGGCGTGATATGCCCGAAAAACTACTGACATTACGGGAGTTGTCCGAATATCTCGGGGTCAGCGAAGAAAGCATAACCGCTCTTGTCGATGAGAAGGTCATCTCTGCGTACAGGATCGGCGGGGAGCTTTTGCGCTTTCGAAAAGAGCAGATAGACGCTATACGCGCGGAAATAGATTCCCGGACAAGCGAATCTGACAAGATAGTCATCAGCGAGGCACGGAAAAAAGTCAAAGAACGTCATGAAGTGTCGAACAAGACAAGGCAAGGCGTCACTTTTCGGGAAAAAATGGCTGATTTTCTGTATTTCAGCGACTTCTATATCCTGTCGGGGATCCTGGTTGTCATACTCTTGGTGATCATATTTTACGGGTAGAATTGCATAGATCCACCGGCTACATAACAGGGATGTCGGTGGTTCTATTATTCTCCTTGTTATTGTTTTCGCCGATATGGTAGTTTTGAGTGAGCTTCTTGAGGCAGCTGTTTTTTCTTGACAATAGAGGTTGACATATAATTAAAAATTATTATACTATATGTAACTAGAGAGACAAGGCTCGCCATAAGATAATTCCTTACAAAATATTACATTCCGACCCGTTTTTATTTCATCCAATATGAGCAAGAAAGACCGGAATATTTACCTGATAGACGGAAACTCGATTTGTTACAGGGCATATTATGCCATACAGGAGCTGAGCACCTCCAAGGGTATGCCCACCAACGCTATTTACGGGTTTGTGAACATATTGAGGAAACTTATCAGGGAGCATGAACCCGCGAGGCTGGCCGTGGTTTTTGATACACCGGCTCCTACTGGCAGGCATAAAAAATACGAAGAGTACAAGGTCCATCGCAAACCTATGCCGGACGATCTTTTCGACCAGATCCCTCGAATCAAAGAGATCATAACCGCCTACGGTATCCCCATATGTCAGTTAGACGGATATGAAGCCGACGATATAATAGCTACCCTGGCCGAAAGGGCGAAAAAAAAGGGGTTCGACGTGACAATCGTCACCAGCGACAAAGATGCGATGCAGCTTGTTGATGATAAGGTCAATATCCTGAGCCCGCATACAACCGGGGACAAAGTTTACAATGCCCGCGAGGTCAAGGGTAAATACGGGGTCGGGCCGGAACTGATGGTGGAACTGATGGCGCTTATGGGTGACGCCAGCGACAACATTCCCGGAGTAAAAGGGATCGGTCAGGTTACAGCGGACAAACTTATAAACCGATACGGCGGAATCCGGGAGGTTTACAAAAACATCGACAAGATATCTTCCGAATCGGTAAGAAAAAAACTCGTAGAGGGAAAAGAGATGGCCGAGCTCAGTCGGGAACTCGTGGAATTAGACCGGAAAGTTCCCGTGGAACTGGATCTTGACCAGACGCGTTTTGACGAACCAGACCTGGATCGTCTGGCACAGCTGTACAGGGAGTTTGAGTTTGAAAAATTTTTACGCGAGATCATGCCGAAAGAGAAAGCAGCGGGCGAATATTCCGTGGCCAGCGGCGAGGATCATCTTGCGAAAGTAAAAGAAAAGATAGCGAAGCAGAAAGAGGTTTCCCTGAGCATGGTCGCCTCCTCCGGCGGGAAAAAGATCAGCGGTATCGCGTTTTCCTGGGAAGAGGGCCAAGCCTGTTTCGTTTCGCTGGAAGAAGAAAAGAGCCGCCTTCAAGCGGAATCCCTTATAAAAGAGGTGCTCGAGGATGCGAGGATCAAAAAGATAGGATACGATATCAAGCGAGATCTGAGCTTGCTGCGCAGGCTTTGCGGCATTGATATGAAAGGTATAGGGTTCGATGTAATGATAGCCGATTACCTGATTGACCCTTCAAGGACGAAATACGACCTCGAGGGCATAGCGATGAGGTATCTGGGTGTCAATATGGACCTTTCCGGGAAAGAAGAACATCTCTCGGCATGCGAGCAAAGCGACATAACCATGCAGCTTTATAAAGCATTAAGTCCCGTGCTGGAAGAAAAATATCTTACCGCGCTTTTTAATGACGTGGAGATGCCGCTTGTCGGCGTTCTGGCCGACATGGAAGACGAAGGCGTTGGCGTGGATATCAAATACCTGAAAGAGCGTTCGGATGCGATGGAGAAGAAACTCGTCGACACAACCGACAAGATATATAAACTTGCCGGGGAGGAGTTTAATATAAATTCACCCAAGCAGCTTCAGGTTATTTTATACGACAAACTGGCCCTTCCCGTTATGAAAAAGACAAAGACAGGTTTTTCGACGGACGAATCGGTTCTCCGGCAGCTGGCCACTCTTCATGAACTTCCCAAGCTTCTACTGGAGTACAGAGAGATGAACAAGCTTAAGACAGGATATTATGATTCTATACTGGAGCTGGCTGACAGGAAGACCCATAAGCTGCACGCCAATTTCAACCAGGCGGTAACGGCAACGGGAAGGCTCTCTTCCTCGGAACCCAACCTGCAGAACATACCGATAAAAACGCATTTAGGCAAAGAGATCCGAAGAGCGTTTGTCCCGGGCGGAAAAGGAAAACTTTTATTGGCGGCCGATTATTCCCAGGTCGAGCTCAGGATCCTTGCTCATCTGTCGAACGATAAAAAATTGATAGATGCATTTGAAAAAGGAGAAGACGTTCACCGTTTTACGGCATCGCTGATATTCGATTGTCCTCTTGGCGATGTAACCGGCGCGATGCGTTCGGTAGCAAAAACGGTCAATTTCGGTATAGTTTACGGCATGAGCTCGTTCGGCCTGGCAAAAGATCTAGGAATAGGGATCGAAGAAGCCCAGAACTTCATCGATTCCTATTTCAACCGTTATGACGGCGTGAAGACGTTTATAGACCGGACGATCACCGAGGCCAGGAAAACAGGATTTGTGACTACGCTGCTTAAAAGAAGGCGCTACATTCCGGAAATAACCAGTTCCAATGAACGCGTAAAGGGCTTTGCGGAGAGGGTAGCGGTAAACACGCCGGTCCAGGGTTCAGCCGCGGATCTTATAAAACTCGCGATGATAGCATGTCACAATGAACTTAAGGATAGCGTCGTCAAAATGATCATACAGGTACACGACGAACTGGTTTTTGAGATTCCGGAAGGCGTCCTCAAAGATAAAGCTAAGAAAATAAAAGAGATCATGGAAGGCGTCATCAAACTTAGAGTACCGCTTAAGGTGGACATCGAAGCTGGGGGAAACTGGCTGGATATGGAGCCGGTTAAGGTATGAGCCGTAAGATTATAGGGGTTACAGGCGGACTTGCTACTGGAAAAACAACCGTAGCGGACATGTTTGCCGCCAAAGGCGCGGTCAAGATCGACGCGGACGAAATCGCCCATAACGTCCTGAAGGAAGATAAAGAAACCAGGCAAGGGGTAATAGAGCTTTTCGGTGATGGCATCCTTACGGAAGGCGATATCGACCGGAGAAAACTGGCAGGGAAAGTTTTTTTCGACAAGGATAAATTAGACAGCCTCTGCCGGCTGCTGCATCCTGTAATCATACAGCGTATCAAAGAAGAGGCAGGGCGATTTCCGGAGTCGACAGTTGTTGTCGACGCGCCTCTTTTGATCGAGACTCGCCTTAATGATTACGTGGATATCGTGGTCGTCGTAACGGCAAAGCATGAGGATCAGATAAAAAGGGCCAAGGATCGGGGGATTTCGGAGGAAGAGGCCAGGAGCGTTATCGAAAAACAGATGCCTCTTTCCGAAAAAGTAAAATTCGCCGATTATATTATAGATAGCGACACAAACTTAGATAAGGTAAAAGAAGGAGTAGAAGAAATATGGCAAAAGATGTAAAAAGAAACAAAGAACTGGATATAGTACAGCTTAAGAACATGAAAATAGCTGAACTGACGGAACTGGCGAAAGGGCTGGAGATAAACGGTATCAGCGGCCTGAAAAAGCATGACCTTATTTTCAAGGTTCTGCAGGCCAAGATCGAAAAAGACGGGTTTGCTTACGGCGAAGGTGTACTTGAAGTGCTGGAAGACGGATTCGGGTTTCTAAGGAGCCCCGATTACAACTACCTGCCCTGTCCGGACGATATATACGTTTCACCTTCGCAGATCCGGAGATTCAACCTGAAGACAGGGGACACGGTCAGCGGACAGATCAGGCCTCCTAAAGAAGGCGAAAGATATTTCGCTCTTTTAAAAGTGGAAGCGGTCAACTACGAAAACCCCGAGGTGGCTAAAAACAAAATACTTTTTGAGAATCTCACCCCGCTGTATCCCGATGAACGATTCGTACTGGAAACGTCTCCCGAAGAAATCTCCATGAGGGTGATGGACCTTTTAACCCCCGTCGGGAAGGGGCAAAGGGGCATGATAGTAGCCCCTCCATACAGCGGCAAAACCGTTTTTCTGCAGAAGTTCGCCAATGCCATTACCCATAATTATCCCGAAGTTAAACTTTTAATCCTGCTTATAGACGAAAGGCCGGAAGAAGTTACCGACATGCAGCGTTCGGTAAAAGCGGAAGTTATCGCGTCGACCTTTGACGAACAGCCGCAAAGGCACACCCAGGTCGCCGAGATGGTAATTAAAAAGGCGAAACGGCTCGTGGAACACAAATACGACGTCGTTATCCTTCTGGATTCCATAACACGACTGGCACGCGCATACAATACCGTTGTGCCGCATTCCGGCAAGATCCTTACCGGCGGTGTTGACTCTAACGCCCTTCACAAACCTAAACGGTTTTTTGGTTCCGCGCGCAACGTGGAGGAGGGAGGCAGCCTCACCATCATCGCTACCGCTCTTATCGATACGGGCAGCCGCATGGACGAGGTAATTTTCGAGGAGTTCAAGGGCACCGGTAACATGGAAATGCAGCTGGACAGGAACCTTTTTCAGCGCAGGATATTTCCCTCCATCGACATAAGACGGTCTAACACGCGAAAAGAGGAACTTCTTGTAGAAGACGATGAACTGAAAAAAATATGGCTGATGCGTAAAGCCCTCAGCGACCTGGATTCGGTGGAGGCCATGCAGCTGCTTATAGACCGTTTAAAAAAATCCAAGACCAACAAAGAATTCCTCCAAAACATGGGCAAAGTCTAACCTGACAGATCTAACCTGTTTAGATTTGGCAGCTTGAACCGGGTTCATCGAACGAAGTTCTGGAACCCGGTTCAGAGCCGGTGCCAAATCGGCACCTCCAATTTTCAGGATCGATATCCCCAGCGACTGAACCAGGTTCAGCCCACAAAGTGGTAGAACCTGGTTCACAAGTATAAAGGGGCACCTTTAATCTCAAAAAAGGGGGCACTTGGGTGCTTAAATTTGCAAACGGTACATTTACAATTAATGCTTGATATTTGTGGAAATTTTAGTAAAATAAGTATTCTCTTTATGACCAAATTAAATAATATATTTATATAGGAGGTTAGAAGTGAAGAAAGGTATACATCCAAAGTATATAGATACTACCATTGTTTGCGCCTGCGGGAATACCGTACATACGCGTTCGACAAAAGAGAACATACATGTTGAAATATGTTCCAAGTGTCATCCGTTTTATACCGGTAAGCAAAAACTGGTTGACTCCGCTGGAAGAGTCGAACGTTTTCAAAAACGTTATGCACAGAAAAAGATGGTAGAACCTAAAAAGGCTGAAAGTATTACCCAGCAGCCGCCCAAGGAAGCAGATAGCACTGCAGAAGCTCCGCCAGAGGAAGGCAAAGCTGAGGCATAAAGTATACTAAACAGGTGTGGTCTGCTGGTTTGGAACAAACTTTCGATAATCGTTTCCATACAGGCAGGCCACATTTGTGTAATACGCCATGCATATAACCAGATAGACTGATCTTATGGTAAAGATGTTCGAGGAACTCAGCAAGAAGAAAGAGTATTACAAAAAACTGGAGAAGGAACTTTCTTTGCCGGAACTCTTGTCGAATCGCGAGCGATATACGGTCAAGGCAAAAGAATACGCGGGGATGAAGGAGATTATCGAAGAGTATGACAAGTATCTTTTGCTGGAGGAGGAGAAGCTGGCTCTGGAGAAGATGATCGAAGAAGAAGAGGAGCGCAGCGAGTACGCCGTTCTGGCAAAAAAAGAACTTGAAAACGTCCTGACAGCTATAGAAGCCAAGAGAAAAGAGATGGAGGAGCTTCTTCTTGAGGAAGACCGGGATGAGTACAAGAAAAACGTGATAATGGAGATAAGAGCGGGCACCGGCGGCGTAGAGGCCAGTTTGTTCGCGGCGGATCTCTACAAGATGTACACAAAGTATGCCGCCAATAAAGATTGGAAGACCCCTATTATGAGTTTAAGCGAATCGGGGATGGGCGGGATCAAGGAGATTGTATTTTCCGTAGAGGGACATAATGTTTTTAAGTTCTTGAGGTTTGAGATGGGCACTCACAGGGTACAGCGTGTCCCGGAAACGGAAGCAAGCGGACGCATACATACCTCGGCGGCTACCGTTGCGGTTCTGCCTGAAGCCAATGATGTGGAAGTGGACATAAAACAGCAGGACCTGAGGATAGATGTTTACCGGGCCTCGGGTGCCGGCGGGCAGCACGTAAATGTGACAGATTCCGCCGTGCGCATAACGCACTTGCCGACCGGTGTTGTGGTCAGCTGCCAGGATGAGAGGAGCCAGCATAAGAACAAGCTAAAGGCCATGCGTGTGCTTAAAGCGCGAATTCTTAAGAAGATACAGGAAGTCCAGAGAAAAGAGATCTCCGACAAGAGGAAAAAGCAGATTGGCAGCGGAGACCGGTCAGAAAAGATAAGGACTTATAATTTTTCGGAGAACAGAGTCACGGATCACAGGATCAATCTGTCGTTATACAACCTCTCTAACATACTTGAAGGGGATTTGGACGAGTTGGTAAGCGCTTTGATCGAAGAGGACAAGAAACTTAAGCTGGAGTCCTTCTAAATGAATTATTCCGAGACGATTCCCGTGCAGTACGAAGAAGGCAAAGCAGCGTTCATGGGCATGGACGTGAAGGTTGACAGGCGCGTACTGATACCGCGGCCGGAAACGGAACTCCTTGTTACTGTAGTCTCAGATTTGTGCCGCGAAAAATCATGGGGGAGACCTTTTATACTCGATGTCGGTACCGGCAGCGGGATTATTTCTCTGGGCCTGACAAAAGAGATCCCTGATTGCCGGATGATCGCCTCGGACGTCTCCGGAGAGGCTTTAAGTGTAGCGCGTGAAAACCTGAAGCATTTTGACCAGGAAGACCGGGTTAAATTACTTGCCTCGGACATGTTCTCCGCGTTTGGTCCGGAATACGAAGGCGTCTTTGATTGTATTGTATCGAATCCGCCTTATGTCTCACAGGAGGATTACCCCGGGCTCGATGCCTGGGTAAAAGCCGAGCCGAGAATAGCCCTTTATGCAGGCCATGAAGGTATGGATTATCTGCGCGTTATAGCCGAGAAAAGCGCTAAGTTTCTCAAAAGAGGCGGTTTTTGCGTCGTGGAATGCGGTTATGATCAGGCAAAAAAAGTAAAGGAAAGTTTTTCCGCGTACGGTTTTACGGATATAGGAAGTTACAGGGATTTTAACGATCACGAACGCGTTATTGTAGGGTGGAAACATGGATAAACTGGTTATCGAAGGAGGGAAGAAGCTCTCCGGCGTGATCCGGATAAGCGGGGCGAAGAATGCCTGTCTTCCGATTCTTGCGGCGACCATCCTGACGGACGAAAGCTGCACCGTTTCCAATATACCGGATCTTAAAGATGTTTCCACGATGATTGATATCCTGAATACGTTCGGACGCGGGCTTACCAGGGAAGCAAATACGGTAAAGGTGTCCGCCGGTGAGGGTAAAAACGTAACCGCATCATACGAAATGGTCAGTACCATGCGTGCGTCGATAACTGTTCTGGGGCCGCTTCTTGCAAGATATGGCCAGGCAAGGGTATCGTTTCCGGGGGGATGCGTTATCGGTCCAAGGCCGATAGATCTGCATCTTAAGGGGTTAAGAGCGCTCGGCGCGGACATACGTATCAAGGAAGGGTACATTTGCGCCACCGCCGATAAATTAAAAGGAGCCAGAATATATCTCGGAGGGCATTTTGGTTCAAGCGTGCTGGCTACAGCCAACACGCTTATGGCGGCCGTCTTGGCCGAGGGCGAGACTATCATAGAAAACGCCGCCTGTGAACCGGAAGTCGTGGATCTGGTGGATTTTTTGAAAGCGATGGGTTCGGACATCGAAGGAAAGGGAACTCCTACTATCAAGATAAAAGGCGTTTCAAAATTGGGCGGAGTAAAATATTCCATTATTCCTGACAGGATCGAATCAGGCACTTACATGATAGCCGCGGTTTTGACGGGGGGACGGCTCTTTCTTGAAAACGCCCGTGTGGAGCATAACCTTGCCCTTATCGATAAATTGCAGGAATGTGGCGGTGTGGTTGAAGGGCGTTCCGGCGGGGTGGAGGTATATCGCTCCGGGGATAGGAGCCATGCCACGGACATTACCACACTGACGTATCCGGGCTTTCCGACGGATTTACAGGCCCAGATGATGAGTCTTGCTACCGTCAGTGACGGTATCAGCGTGATCACCGAGAAGATATACCCGGAAAGGTTTATACACATAAGCGAGCTTAACAGGATGGGTGCGGATATTATCCTCGAAGGTTCGACGGCGATCATCAAAGGCGTTAAGAGCTTAAGCGGCGCGCCGGTCATGGCATCGGACCTGAGGGCTTCGGCAGCTTTGGTCCTGGCGGGGCTGGTCGCCCAGGGACGCACGGAAATATCAAGGATATATCATCTGGACCGGGGATATGAACATATAGAGGAAAAACTTTCGGCTTGTGGCGCGAAGATATCCAGGATAAAAGAATAATACAAGGAGGAGAAGAAATGGCTGTTGTTCTGAGACTTAAGATGTTTGGTACCAATAAAAAGCCTTCTTACCGTATCGTTGCGATGACGAAATCGGAAAAAAGGGACGGCAAAGCCCTGGAAGAGCTGGGTCATTACGACCCCAAAAAAGGCAAAGACAAGGTTGCCCTGGACAGGGCCCGGGTCGAGTATTGGTTGAAAAACGGCGCGAAACCGTCAGAAACCGTGAAGAGTATTCTGAAACGACTTGAGATATAAGAGCAGGTGCTTTAATGAGGATCGATATATTGACGCTTTTCCCCGAGATGTTCAAGGGCGCGCTTGACGAGTCTATAGTCAAGATAGCTCGAAACAGGCGCCTTGTGGATATCGTCATTCACAATCTCAGAGACTGGACGGATGACCGTCACCGGACGGCCGACGACAAACCTTACGGCGGCGGTCCCGGTATGGTGATGAAAGTTGAACCGGTGGATAAAGCCCTTACGGAACTTAAAGAAAAGGCGGCCGAGAGCGTCCGGCGGCCAACGGTGATACTCCTCACACCCCAGGGCAGGCGGTTTGACCAGGGCGCGGCAAAAGAGATTTCGTCGCTCGAACACATAATATTAATATGCGGACATTACGAAGGGTTCGACGAAAGGATAAGAAGCCTGGTGGATATGGAGCTTTCCATAGGCGATTATATCCTTACCTGCGGGGAGATACCCGCTATGGTCTTATGCGATGCCGTTGTCAGGCTTATCCCGGGTGTCTTAGGTGACGAAGAGTGTCTCTTGGACGAATCCTTCGAGAACGATATCCTTGAATACCCGCAGTATACCCGTCCGGCGGAGTACAAAAACATGTGTGTTCCCGGGGTGCTTATGTGCGGGGATCCTAAGAAAATAGATGAGTGGCGGAAGACTGAGGCCCTGGCCAGGACAAGGGCAAGGCGCCCCGACCTGCTGAGAAAGAGGCAAAATAAAGTAGGGCACGTTTAAACCTGTGCCACGAAAGGGTACGTGCCCTACTATGATATGCAATGATGGATAAGATAAGGAGGACAAGATGAAGCAGATAGATGAGCTTGAAGCGAAATATACAAGCAAAGAAGTGCCCCAATTCGATATCGGAGATACGGTCGATGTCTATTTTAACATCAAGGAAGCGGACAAGATGCGTATCCAGGTTTTCAGCGGGATCGTTATCGGCAGGAAAGGGCGGAGCGTTCAGAAGACGTTTACCGTGAGACGCATATCTTACGGCGAAGGCGTGGAGCGCATCTTTCCGCTCTATTCACCGCTGATAGAGAAGGTAGTGGTGAGGAAGAAGGGCAAGGTCAAACGCGCCAAACTGTATTATCTCAGGGGCAAAAAAGGCAAGAAGGCGACCAAGGTCAGGGAAAAGATTGTCCAGAAAAAACAGTCAGAAGAGTAACGGGGCGGATAGATTTTTTTACGAGAAAAAAGCCCTGGAATCCGGATACGACACGGTAGCCGGCATTGATGAGGCCGGCCGTGGGCCTTTAGCCGGGCCTGTAGTCGCGTCCGCGGTTGTTGTCCACGACACCGCGTTTACCGAAAGGATAGACGATTCTAAAAAATTAACTGAAAAAGTAAGAGAACGCGCATTTTTTGATATATTGAAGCGTTGCGATGTGGGTATAGGCACTGTCAGCGTGGAAGACATCGATCGGCTGAACATCTATAATGCGACTCTCTTAGCCATGAAAAGGGCCGTGGGTGAACTTAAGAAAGAGCCGGACTATCTTTTGATAGACGGCAAGATGGAAGTTCCCGTTTCCCAGCCCAGGACGTGCATTACTAGAGGAGAGAGTTTCAGTCTTTCAATTGCGTGTGCGTCTATTATCGCCAAGGTTTTCAGGGACCGCCTCATGATAGAAGAGGACAAGAGGTATCCCCGGTACGGTTTCAGCAAACACAAGGGGTACGGTACCCGGGAGCATATGGAAGCTGTTGTAAAGTATGGTCTCTGTCCGATACACCGCAGGACGTTCGGACCGTTCGGGAACATGAGTAAAGCCAGAATACAGAAAAAAAGGAGAGAAGGTTATGGGTTATAGTTATGATGTTAAAGCGGCGGCGGACGTAAAACTCAAAGACATCGAAGACGTTGCTAAAAAAGCGGGCATCGCGTCTAAGTATCTGAGGAAATACGGCAAATATGTCGCCAAGGTTTCCACGGATATCTTGGACAGTTCCCTGAAGAACCGTAAAGACGGGAAACTGGTTCTGGTAACGTCCATCACACCGACACACCTGGGTGAAGGCAAGACAGTCAACACGATAGGTCTTGCTATGTCTCTGAACAAGCTCGGAAAGAAGGCCATATCATGTATACGACAACCGTCGTTGGGACCGGTTTTCGGAATCAAGGGCGGCGCCGCCGGAGGCGGTTATTCCCAGGTTCTGCCTGCCGAGGAGATCAACCTGCATCTGACCGGCGATTCATCCGCGGTAGGTGACGCGCAAAATCTGTGCGCCGCGTTTCTGGATAACAGCCTTTTCTGGGGGGATCCTCATGGTTTCGGCAAGGAAGACTCGACGTGGAGACGGGTATCAGACGTTAACGACAGGGTGCTCAGAAATATCGGCATCGGCGGCGGCGGCAAACTTCACGGTGTCAGCAGAAAAACGAGCGTGGATATCACGCCTGCCGGAGAATGCATGGCAATACTTTCACTGGCGGAAAACCTGAAAGATCTGCGTGCGCGTCTTGGACGTATCGTTGTGGGTTTTAATAAAGACGGCAAGCCTGTTACCGCGGAAGCTCTCAAAGTTGCGGGTGCGATGACAGTGCTGATGAAAGCCGCGCTGGCTCCCAACATCATGCAGACTATCGAGCACACGCCGTGTTTTGTTCATACGGGGTCTTTTGCTAACGTTTCTCACGGTTCAAGTTCGGTTATCGCGGATAAGTTAGCCCTTAAACTTGCGGATTACACCGTGACCGAGAGCGGGTTTGGCGTAGACCTGGGCGGCGAGAAGTTTATCGATATAAAATGCCGGCAGTCCAAGATTATACCGGACGTGGCCGTGATTAACTGTTCCATCAGGGCGCTTAAAATACACAGCGGGGATTTTGTCTTCAAAGGCACTTCCGTTCCGGCCGAACTTAAAAAAGAAAATCTTTCCGCTGTCGACAGGGGTTGCTCGAATCTGGAGAAACAGGTGGAAAACCTGAAGATGTTCGGGGTGCCGATAGTGGTTTGCATCAACAGGTTCGATTCGGACACAAAGAAAGAACTGGATGTCGTTATAAGGCGCGCCGAAGCCCTTGATGTACAGGGTCTGGCCGTTAGCGAGGTCTATAAACTGGGAAGTAAAGGCGGTATGGAGCTGGCTCGGGCGGTTATCAAGGCGGCAAACGAGAAATCAAAACTGCGGTACCTGTATCCGCAGGACATGAACCTTAAGGGTAAGGTCGAGCGTATCGCCAAATCCATGTACGGTGCCAGCGAAGTCAAGTATTCCGAGCAGGCTGCCGATAGTATCGAAAGACTGGAAAAGGCCAAGCTCGATCAGTTGCCGGTATGCATGGCGAAGACGCATCTTTCGCTTTCCAATAACCCGAACAAGAAAGGCCGCCCCAGAGGGTTTAAACTTGCCGTCGAGTCCGTCGAGATCGCAGCGGGCGCCGGTTATGTGGTGGTAAAATGTGAAGGGGTCAACACGATGCCGGGTCTGCCTAAAGTGCCGCGAGGAACCGGTATTGACGTTGACGTGAAAACCGGCGAAACGAAAGGACTGTTGTGACGGATATGCAGCTCTTCTTGCAGGGCAATATCAAAGAATACCTCAAGGAGTTATCCGAACGCAAGATAGTTCCCGGAGGCGGGAGTGCCTCGGCGCTTACCGCAGCGCTGGGCGCGGGTCTCAATCTTATGGTCATAAATTACAGCATAAAGAGCGATTCCGATGAGCTTGCCCAGGGGCTTTTAGAGGATAGACAGTCTCAGCAGGAAAGCCTGGATCATCTTTCTCTTTTGGTAGACGAGGACTGCAAAGCCTTCCGGGAACTTAAAGAGGCGCTTTTGTCTAAACCAGATGCGCAGAAAGAATATATCGCCGCGGCCATGGTGCCGATGAAAATATGCCGCGAGTGTCACAAATCCATGGAAATAACGGCACGTCTTTTAGACAGTGCTAACAGGAATCTCCTGACCGATGTGGGGTGCGCGTCTCATATTCTGAAAGCGGCTTTTTGTTCCGCGCAGCTTAACGTGGAAATCAACCTCAAGTACATCAAGGACCGTTCATTCGTCGAGGATACAGAGGATAAACTGAAGACAATGATAAAAGGCATAGATCGCGCGGCCAGCAAGGTAGAATCCGGCTTAAAGATATAATTAAACCAAAGGATAGCCATGGCTGAAATAATTAACGGCAGAGAAATAGCGAAAGGCATAAATGCCGCTGTAAAAGAAAAGATACAGGTGCTCCGCAGCTCCGTCGGACGTGCTCCCAAGCTTGTATCCCTTATGGTAGGACAGGCCGAAGAGGCGAGAATCTACGCCAAAATGCAGGGAAAAACGGCTGAAGATGTCGGCATAGAATTTGACCTATGCCAGCTGGACGCGGACATTTCTCAAGAGACTTTGATCGAAAAAATAGAAGAGATGAACTCGGACGAGACGGTCACGGCGATTATCGTGCAGAAGCCGCTTCCTGAGAACATCGACTATGACAGAGTCGCAGCCAGTATAGCGCCGGAGAAAGATGCCGAAGGCATACATCCGTATAATCTCGGCAGGATATTACGGAAAGAAGCGGATATTGTTCCGTGCACGCCCGGGGCGGTTATGAAGATACTGAGCGTACAGGGTATAGATCTTTACGGTAAAGAGGTTGTCATTATCGGTCATTCCGCCATTGTGGGAAAACCCCTGAGTATGATGATGCTGAACGAAATGGCCACCACGACTGTTTGTCATATCGCCACGGCCGAGAAGGGTGACCTTGCCGCTCACGCGAGGAAGGCGGACATACTGGTAGTTGCGGTAGGTAAGGCCGAGATGGTCAGAGGCGACTGGATCGCCAAAGGCGCCGTTGTCATAGACGTCGGCATCAACAAATCGGGTGACCGGATAGTCGGTGACGTCAATTTCTCCGAAGCCGAGGAGAAAGCTTCGGTTATCACGCCGGTTCCGGGAGGTGTAGGCCCGGTGACTGTATCCATATTAATGCGCAACGTCTTAAGAGCATACGGAAAGTGTAGCCCAACCGATTAAAGTCGGTGGAGCTTTTTTGGGGATTCCACCAAAGGGCGGAATCCCGCACCGAACGCCGGTGCGTTCGGTAGTATTCATAGTTTCCAAATTAAGTTAGGGGTGTTCTGGTGCGGGATAAAATGTCAAAATTCAAAGAGAGTCTTGATAACGGGAAATTTGTCGTGACCACGGAGATCGGTCCGCCGAAAGGGGTATCCCTGGACGCCGTTTTCGAAGAGTTGGAATGCGTGCGGGGCAGGGTCGATGCCGTTAACGTTACCGATCAGCAGAGTTCTGTCATGCGACTGGGTTCTATCGCGACGAGCAAGTTTCTCAAAGATAGAGGGTACGAACCTATCTGCCAGATCACATGCCGCGATCGTAACCGCATAGCGCTACAATCCGATATTCTTTCGGCGCACATATTGGGAATACGTAACGTGCTGGTCATGACGGGCGACCATCCGCTGCTTGGGGACCATCCGCAGGCCAAAGCCGTATACGACCTGGATTCGGTGGGTCTATTACACGCCATTAAGGAACTTCAGAGCGGCAGGGATCTCGCGGGGAAAAAGCTGGACACTGTTCCCGGTTTCTGTGTGGGCGCGGTGGTTAATCCCGGGGCCGAACCCCTGGAGCCGGAGATCATTAAGATGGAAAAGAAAATCGCCGAAGGAGCCCAGTTTTTTCAGACTCAGGGCATCTTTGACGTGCAGGCGTTCAAAGAATTTGTTAAAAACATAAAACATATCCGTTCCAGGATAAAGCTCTTGGGGGGCATCGTACCCCTTAAGTCCGCTAAAATGGCCCGTTATATGAACGCGAACGTTCCGGGCGTTCACGTACCCGAAGATATAGTCGAGAAGATTGATAAGACAAGTGACGTCGAGGGGTATGCTGCTGGAGTGGCGGCGGACATAATGGACGGCATTCGCGAGGTATGTGACGGCGTTCATTTTATGCCGATAAAGGCTAACTATCTTGTTGCGGCGATCCTGGACAAGATAGGGATGTAATTAATCTAACCAGGTTAGATTTGTCAGGTTAGATTTTGGGTGAAGGACCATGGCGAACGATAAAGTTACGATACTCGATTTTAAGAAGAAGAAAGAAACCGGCGAGAAGATAACCATGCTTACCGCTTACGACTACCCCATGGCGCGCTTGGTAGACTCGGGCGGTATAGACGCGGTACTGGTCGGGGATTCTTTGGGCATGGTCGTGCTTGGGTATGATTCCACTGTCCGCGTGACTATGGATGAGATGATACATCACGCGAAAGCCGTACGAAGGGGGCTTACACGCGCCTTCCTTATAGGCGACATGCCTTTTATGTCGTATCAGGCCAGCGACGAGGACGCGGTACGGAACGCCGGCAGGTTTGTGAAAGAAGCCGGTTGCGATGCGGTGAAAGTCGAAGGAGGAGAAGAGGTCTCTTCCCGCGTGAAGGCGATAATAGATGCAGGCATACCGGTTCTGGGGCATATAGGGCTAACGCCGCAGAGCGTTAGCAAGCTGGGAGGATACAGGGTGCAGGGCAAGACAGCTGAATCTGCAAGCAGGCTCATCACGGGTGCCGCCGCCCTCGAAAAAACAGGATGTTTCGCCATTATCCTGGAATGCGTACCCAGAGAACTGGCAAAAAAAATCACCGGTCGGCTCGGTATCCCGACCATAGGTATAGGCGCGGGGCAGTATTGCGACGGACAGGTGCTTGTAACGCATGACATAGTGGGTTATTTTGATAAGTTTGTTCCGAAATTTGTAAAACAGTACGCCAAAATCAACGCTCAAATGCTGGAAGCGATCAAGGCTTTTAAAAGCGAAACCGAATCAGGCGTTTTTCCCGACGACGAACATTCGTTTTCGTCATAAAAAACCACCAATCTTATTATGAAGTCCTACATAGAAGAAACCTGGGAGAAGATTTTCGGTATAAAGCGGACTAGGCGGATTTTCATAGCTGCCACCCGGCAGAACGTCGGTAAGACTACCGTATCGCTGGGGCTTATCGCCACGCTCATGAACCGTTTCAGGAAAATAGGTTTTATCAAGCCGGTAGGGCAGCGTTATATGGTAGTAGAGGGTGGACATAAGGTCGACGAGGATTCGGTCCTCATGGAACATATATTCAAATTCAAGTCCCCCCTTCAGGATATGTCCCCCATCGCGGTCGAACGGGGTTATACGGAAAGGTTCCTCGACGGAGACGAGACGATGAACGCCGCCGCTAGGATCAAAGAGGCGTTTAACCATGTGGCGGATGGCAAAGAGCTGGTCATTATCGAGGGAACAGGACATGCGGGAGTGGGATCGGTGTTTGACCTCTCGAATGCTGCGGTAGCCAGTATGCTTGACTCGAAAGTCATAATGGTATCGCCGGGAGGTATAGGCAACCCTATCGATGAGATCATGCTTAACAAGTCGCTCTTTGATAAGATGGGAGTAAAACTTGCCGGTGTTATCGTGAATAAGGTCCTCCCGCAGAAATTTGAAAAGGTCAGTAAATATGCCAGGGCAGGTTTGCACAGGCTCGGTATCCCGGTACTTGGAGTTGTCCCGTATGTAGAGGCGCTGGACATCCCCACCATGTACGATTTTAGGGAAGAGCTGGATATGCACGTGCTGTGCGGCGAAAAATTCCTCAACCGCCAGATGAGCAAAATCCTGGTAGGCGCTATGGATGTGGCCGAAGCCGCGCAGCACATCGAAGACGACTGTCTTGTCATCACTCCCGCCAACAGGGCGGACCTCATAAATCTTCTTATAAAGGTTCATACCGGACATTTCAGGGCGCCTAAAAGAATAGCGGGGATCATTCTTTCGGGCGGACATGCCCCGAAAAGGCGGATCTATAACGCCCTCAGAAAAACGGATATACCGACTCTCATGTCACGGCTGGGGACGTACGAAGTAGCCTCCAGGGTTCATGACCTCACTGTCAAGATAAAGGCCAGGGACAAGAATAAGATAAAACTGGCGATAGACATGATAGAGAAATATGTGGACATGGATCGTGTGATCAGCAATCTCAATTAGGATGAAGCGACTTTTTTATATATTGTTTGGCGCTCTTTTGATAGCCGGGTGTTCGCACCTGACGGGGCCGGGCGAATATTCGCGGACAGAACCGCTTATGGGCACGTTCGTGCAGGTCAAGGTCGCCGCGCCCGGTCGTTCCAAGGCGCAGCTGAAAGAGGCGGCCCAGGCGGCCCTGGCACTTGCGCGCAGACTGGAACAGAGATTCAGCGTTTTCTATCCGTTAAGCGAGGTCAACGCTCTTAATATCGCGAAGACGCAAAAGGTTTCCACGGAACTTTTTGACCTTATCGAAAAAGCCAACAGTATAAGCAGCGAGACAGGCGGCGAATTTGATATAACCGTAGCCCCCATACTTAAGGCGAACGGATTTTACGAGGATATGCCCGCTGAGATCCGCGATAAGATCCCCGAGGGTTTCGGCGGCGTTGGTTGGGAAAATGTCACGCTGAATCTGCAGGAAAGGCTTGTTACACTGCAAAACGGCGCGTGGATAGATCTTTCCGGGATAGCCAAGGGTTATATCGTCGACCGGATTGCGAAATTCCTGAAGAAAAAAGGAATAACCGCTTGTTTGATAAACGCCGGAGGGGACATTTATTGCGGAGATAAAGACCGAAGCGGCATCTGGAATATCGGGGTGAGAGAACCCGCTTCAATGAGAGTGGTTATCGTCCTCGGCATCAGGGATATGGCTGTTGCGACAAGCGGGGATTACGAGAATGTGGTCATTGACAAAGATACGGGCGAGGCTGTATCGCATATTATCGATCCGTCCGTTGATAAGGCCAGGGCAGAAGTTCCTTCCAGCGTTACGGTGATAGCGCCCACCTGCATCGTAGCTGACGCGCTGGCTACGGGTATGATGGCCATGGGGCCCGGCAAGGCGATAACGCTTGCCGATACGCTGGATAACGTAGAGGTGATAACTCTGGCATATTCCGGGGGCAAGCTTAAAATTGATTTTTCCAAAGGCGCGGAAAAATACGTTGTAAGGAGGTAGTTTTCATGCGCGCTGTTGTGGCGATGTCCGGGGGAGTGGATTCAAGCGTTGCGGCGCTTGAGCTTAAAAGAAAAGGATACGACCTTATCGGGATCACCATAAAGACGTGGCCGAAAGAGGAATGCGGAGGCGTCGGTGAAAAGATGTGCTGTTCGCTTGAGGCCATACAATACGCGCGAGGTGTAGCCAGTGAACTGGATATTCCATACCACGTTGTCGATCTGTCAAAAGAGTTTACGGAGATGGTCAAAAACTATTTTGCCGAGGAATATGTTCGCGGCAGGACCCCGAACCCGTGTATCTACTGTAACAGCAAGATAAAGTTCGGCTGTTTACTTGTGAAGGCGCGTGAGCTGGGCGCTGAAAGAATAGCTACAGGGCATTACGCCCGCATAATAAAAGCCGGGGAGGATTATCGTCTGGCCGAAGCCAAGGACAAATGGCGAGACCAGTCGTATTTTCTTTACGATATCCCGAAAGAGACGCTTCCCTTTATAGAATTCCCGCTCGGCGAATCTGCCAAAGAAAAGGTGAGGGAGGTCGCCGAGAACCAGAACTTCATGTCGGCATGGCGCAAGCCGAGCCAGGATATATGCTTCGCGACGGCCGAAGGCGGTTACCGCGAGTATCTGAAAAAACTCGGCGTTGACGCGTTTTTGCCGGGCGAAATACTGGACACATCGGGTAAAGTGATCGGCCGCCATAAGGGTATAGCTTCGTACACCGTCGGTCAGCGACGCGGGCTCGGGCTGGCCATGCCGGATCCCGTGTATGTGCTAAGGATAGATCCTGAGAATAACACGATAACGGTGGGGGACAGGTCCCACGCTATGAACAGCAAGATACGCGTTGCCGGGTTCAACTGGCTTACAATGGATAAGCTCGAGGATCCTGTAGAATTTGCGACGAGGATACGGTATAACGGCGAGAAAGTACAGGCGACTGTTACGCCCTGGGGCGACGATGAGGCGATAGTGGAATTTGACCGGCCGCAATTCGCGCCCACACCCGGACAGGCGGCGGTGTTTTATGACGGCGAAATAGTCGCCGGCGGAGGATGGATCGAGGAAGTGCTTGAAACAGATTCGCCAACGCCAAGACGATTCACAAAAACGTAGACAAACATATTCCTATACAATATAATGAGACTTCATTGCGACGCAATACCTGTGGCGGGGTAGCTCAGCTGGTTAGAGCGCACGGCTCATACCCGTGTTGTCGACGGTTCGAGTCCGTCCCCCGCTACCAATTTTTGGGGAAGCATCTGCCTGATGTGATAGGCATATCCTGCGCGCGCTGTTAAAGTTATCTCTTTTATTATCATACTTCAGGTGCAGTATATTCTAAAGTGGTATAAAGTATTTTTATCCCATGGGGGAGATAACTTAACACCGTGCTCGGACATACCCATCACATCAGAACGAAGTTCGACCAAGACTTGAACCAGGTTAAGCCAACAAGGTTGTGATAACCTGGTTCAGTAGTGGTTTGATTCATCAAACCCGATAAAAGGGTTCGATTTTCTGAGATACATGAGCAGCTGGGGTAGTTACTGCGAAAAAGCAAGGAGGATAGATTATGGATGATTTTCGTTCACCAGAGGATCTTTTCAAGGATGAGGCGAAAAGGGTAAAACAGCTGGGTAAAGATTACGGCAAGTATATCCCTGTCGTGATCGCGGTGCTTGTTATCATTTTCGCCCTGCAGGGAGCCGTATACTCTATAGGCCCGGATGAGGTCGGTGTCATCCAGAGGTTTGGCAGATACGTAAGAACCACAGAGCCGGGGCTTCACATCAAACTGCCATTCGGCATTGAAAAAGTGACTCCTATCAAGGTGAAAAAGATTTTCAAGGAGGAGTTCGGGTTTAGGACCGCGCTTCCCGGCGTGAGGAGCGTATACGCCGTGAAACAGTATACCGACGAATCTCTGATGCTTACGGGAGACCTGAACATACTTGATGTACGCTGGATCGTCCAGTTTAAAATAAACGATCCCGTCAAACTGATGTTCAAGACCAGAAACCCTGTTACCAACGTCAGGGCCATGTCAGAGGTGGTCATGAGGCGCCTTTGCGGTAATTATACCGTGGACGAAGTGCTGACCACTAAACGACAGGAGGTGGCCCACCAGGCGCAGGTAGAGCTTCAGAAACTCCTGGATAAATACCAGACGGGCATAGACGTAGTCACGGTAAAACTGCTTGATGTGAACCCGCCGGATGAAGTGAAACCCGCTTTCAACGAGGTAAACGAGGCCAAGCAGGAAAGGGAACGGATGATCAATGAGGCCTGGGAAGCTTACAACAAGGCGATACCGCGTGCCAAAGGTGAGGCGGAGAGAACCATAAGGCAGGCCGAAGGTTACGGTCTGGATAAGGTCAACCGCGCAAAGGGTGAATCGGAAAGATTCACGGTGACGTGGCAGGAGTATAAAAAAGCACCGGACATAACAAAAAAGAGGCTTTATCTTGAGACGATGGCGGGGGTTCTCCCTAAGGCTAAACAAAAATTCATTATAGATCCGCAGCAAAAGTCGATATTGCCGTTGTTGCAACTTGGCGAAAAGGGAGGGGAATAAAGATGAAGAGATTAATCAGAATAGTTGCAAGTTTAGCCGTTATAGTGGTCATTGCTTTTGTGACGGGAGCGATATACATAGTTCCTGAAACGAGCCAGGTTGTTATCACCCAGTTCGGCAGGCCCATCGGCGAGCCTGTTACGGAAGCGGGACTACATTTTAAGTCGCCGTTCATACAGCAGGCGCATTATTTTGATAAACGTCTTCTGGAATGGGACGGAGACCCCAATCAGATACCCACAAGGGACAAGAAGTACATATGGGTCGACACCACCGCGCGGTGGCAGATAGTCAACGCGTTAAAATTTTTGCAGTCCATGGGCAGCGAAAGGGCTGCGCACGCCCGGCTGGATGATATCATCAATTCCGCGACCAGGGACGTGGTCACGAGCCACCTGCTCGTTGAGACGATAAGGGATTCCAACCGTATCCTCGACGCGATGGGCGGGGAAGAGGCCGTCACGATCGCCGAGGAGGCGCTGGAACGGATAAAGGTCGGACGGCACGAGCTGGAAAACGAGATCCTGGCCCGTGCGGAAGAAATCGCGCCTCAGTACGGCATAGAGCTGGTCGATGTGAGAATAAAACGGATAAATTACATTGAAGAGGTAAGAAAAAAGGTGTACGACCGGATGATAGCCGAGAGGAAACGTGCCGCCGAACAGTACCGTTCCGAAGGGCGCGGAAAAAGCGCCGAGATACAGGGACAGATGGAGAAAGAACTGAAACTTATCACATCGGAGGCGTACAGGACGGCGCAGGGCCTACGCGGACAGGCGGACGCGGAGGCGGTAGCCATATACGCGGAGTCCTACAGCAAGGATCCCGAATTTTACTCGTTTCTGAAGACGCTTGAGACTTACAACGGTACGGTGGACGAAAACACTACGATAATACTTACCACGGATGGTGATTATTACAAATATCTGCAGAAACTCGACTGACGCGGTAGGTATCTGCACCCGGACACCGGTTGTCAAAGGAGGCGAGAGATATGGGGAAACAGAAAAAACTTGAAAAAATATCGAGATCCATGGCAAAGACGTTTAAAATAAAAAACCGTAAGGGCTATGCCGTTATCTGCAAGAACAACCTTACAGAGGGCAGAACGGTAAAACAGGCGCTGGACAGGATGAACAAAGCCCTCAAGCGCATGGGGTATACGCTCGGATAGAATGATCAGCGTGATTATTTCAATTACCGTTTTTGTTATAGCGATCATAGCGCATGAACTCGCCCACGGGTACGTCGCATACAGACTTGGAGATTCAACCGCCAGACTCGCCGGAAGACTCACGTTAAACCCTTTGGCGCACCTGGACCCGGTAGGAACCGTTGTCCTACCGGCGCTGCTCATCATAACGCGTTCGCCGGTAATATTCGGATGGGCCAAACCGGTTCCTGTGAACCCCTACAATTTCGCCAACCCCAGAGAAGGCATGCTGCTTACGGCCCTGGCGGGCCCGGGAGCAAACTTTATCCTTGCGGTTGTATTTGCGGTCTTTTTCAAGATGGGAATGTTTCAGGCACATTCGGTACCGTGGACGTTTTTGCTGCTGGGGGTCCTAATCAATCTTATCCTGGGCATATTTAACATGATACCGATACCTCCTCTTGACGGGGCGAATATAGTTTTTTCGATCCTGCCGCGCACGGTGGTGCATCACTTTGTATGGCTCCAGAGGTACGGTTTTATCATACTCATAGCTCTTTTGTATCTGGGGCTTTTTGATAAGGTTATATTTCCGCTTGTGGGGGCGTTGACGCGTGTGCTCATAGGGTGAGCGTTTAAAAGAAGAAAGGTAAGTCATGTTGCGCTGCGGTGACAGAAAAATGATCGAACTCGGGATCAAGGTAGCCGATTCCAAACTATATCAGGAAGACAAGATTTGGGCGCGTTATAGCAATGATAAAGTCGACATCGGCGAAGAGCTTGCCGGGGTTATAAGGACTTTGAGTAAGGACCTTCCTTTATCTAAAGCCATGCGGGCGCTTTCTATCGGATCCAGCGACGAACCGCAGTTTCGGATTTTAGAGACCGCGTTCCGGGGAGGGCTTTACCTCTTGGACGTTGAGGAAGAAGCGCTTGATCTTGTCAAGGAGCGTATCTCTCGCCAGTATACGGATCATGTAACGACCGTTCTTGATGATTATAACAGGATTTTTTTAGACCCAAAAAAGACGGAACTTTTTTTAAAGAGAAGACTCGACGGGCAAAAGGTAAGCCTCATCACGCTTCATCATTCTCTTTATTATTGTGAAGAAGTGACGTGGCACGTGATTCTTCGTAACTTGTATCAGAAGGTCTTGGCGCCAAAAGGAGCCATGCACATAGTGCTCATGTCCGCAGAGACCGGTGAGCAAAATACCACTACCTGGCTTTACAACCATTTCGTAGGAAAATTTTTCGGGTATCGCAACAATCAGGATCTATCCATATTTAAGAAAGAGCTGAAGAACAGCCGCATTTATGACAGGGCCCAGATACTTTCAAGGACTAATCGCGTTAATTTTTTCGTGGACGATTTTACAAAACTCATGGCGGTGGTCTGGATGATACTTCTTTATCCGAACGTGCATAAATATAGGCCGGCCCAGAAGGAAGAGATCACGGAGTTTGTTTACAAAAAGTTCTGGCAGAGGAGGAGGCCGCTGGTACAGATGCAGGATCATCTGGTGATTTATAAGGGGATCGGCCTTAAGGGATTGATCTAATGACGGGCACATCAAGCGGACCGTACCGGATTTAAAAAAATGAAAGAGTTTGATATTGAAAAGAGGATAATAGGTTTTTTCCGCAAGGACGAAGTCGGGTTTATTTCCGGGGAGGATATCTCGGGCGCGCTGGGGGTCTCGCGGGCATGTGTCTGGAAATATATAAAGAAACTCAGGGAATCGGGATACGTCATCGAGGCCGTGCCACACCTGGGGTACAGACTCAAGTCTGTCCCGGACAGGTTGTACGGATACGAGATCAGCGAGGGTCTTGAGACAGAGACGATAGGCCGAAAATCCGTTTATTACTACGAGAATATTGGTTCGACGAATGACAGGGCTTACGAACTGGCAGAAAGTGGCCAGCCGGAAGGCACGCTTGTCATCGCGGAGACGCAGACGCACGGCAAGGGAAGGATAGGAAGAAAATGGGTGTCGCCAAAAACCGGCGGAATATATATGTCGCTTATACTGCGGCCCGATGTGGAAACGGATGAAGTGCCCACGATCACTCTTGTCGCGGCGGCGGCCTTCATCAGGGCCATAAAAAAGACATGCGAGTTGGAAACCCGTATAAAATGGCCGAACGATATACTTGTTGGCGGCAAAAAGTTATGCGGCATATTGACGGAGCTCAAGGCCCAGCCGGACAGGGTGGATTTTCTGGTTCTCGGTATCGGCATAAACGTCAACACCCCCGCCAAAAAACTTCCTCCCGAAGGCACAAGCTTGAAGATAGAGCTCTCCCGGCATGTCAGCCGGGCCGAACTTATCAGATGCATGCTGGAGGAATTTGAGAAAGACTATGTGCGGTTTAAAAAAGAGGGGTTCGCCTCGCTCAGGGAAGAATGCAAGGAGCTATCCTTGGTTCTGGGCAGGCACGTAAAGGTCACGGAGCATCACCGTTCGATCGAGGGTTTGGCGACGGACATAGACGAGAAAGGTGCTTTGATTATAAGGACGGACACGGGAAGGCTCCAAAGGGTATTCAGTGGTGACGTGGTCCTGTGCAGGTAGAAACATGAAACTTTTGATCGATATAGGAAATACTAATACTTCTATTGCCGTTGTGCACGGGGAAAAAATTCAAAAAAGGTATTTTATCCATACCTCTAAAAAAGAGGTTTCCTCGAAGACGCTTAAACGGCTTTTAGGCGCTAGCCTTTTCGGGATCGACAGGATCGTTATCGTGAGTGTCGTGCCGAAGTTCAGTTCTATAATGAAAAAAAGCCTGAAGGTTATTGCCCCCAAAGTACCGATACTCTTTGTCGGTAAAGATATTAAAGTCCCGATGAAGATAAAATATAAGAACCCGCAAGAAGTGGGGCAGGACCGTCTGGCGGTCTCTTTTGCCGCCGCGCGGGTATACGGCCGGCCTGTACTTGTCGTGGATTTCGGGACGGCGGTCACTTTTGATCTTGTCAATCACAAAGGGGAGTATGAAGGTGGCCTGATATTTCCCGGATTCAGGCTGGGTCTTGAGTCGCTTGTTCAGAATACCGCGCTTTTGCCAAAGATAGTAGTCAAACGGACAAAGGGCCTCATAGGACGCGATACGCGCGGCAGCATGAATAAAGGGATGCTGTTCGGTTATGCCGCCATGTGCGACGGCATCGTACAGATGTTCAGAAAAAAATACGGAAAAAAACTTAAGATAGCGGCCACCGGCGGCGATGCCGGGCTTGTCGCGAAATATTCCCGCCATATAAATAAAGTCCACCCCGACCTTATATTCACCGGCCTTAATTTTCTAACCAGAGATCTGTAAGCTGTAGGTCACGTTTAAACGTGACCTACATTGTGGCAGGTTAGGGTGCTATCGTTTCCTCAATATTTACCTGTAGTTACGAAAATCTACGTTTTTTAAAAGAAATTTCTTGACAATATATGAATTTTGGCTAAAATGAATAAGTCCTTAGCACTCTTAAGGAACGAGTGCTAAAACAAAGCAAAAGACGGAAAGAAACAAGGTAAGTAACTTAAAATGGAGGAGACCGTTATGAAAGTAAAACCACTTGGTGACAGGATTCTTGTTGAAATCCTTGAAGCGGAAGAAATCACAAAAGGCGGGATAGTTGTGCCTGATACCGCCAAGGAAAAACCGCAGCAGGCTAAGGTAGTCGCTGTCGGAAAGGGAAAAGTTTCCGATGAGGGGAAGATTCTTCCTCTGGAGGTAAAAAAAGGGGACTTGGTGCTTTTTGGTAAGTATTCCGGGACGGAATTAAAAATAGATGACAGAAACCTATTGATGTTAAAGGAAGAGGATGTTCTGGGCATTATCGGATAAACTCAAATTGCTGTCAAAACAAAGAATACGCGTAAACTAATAAGGAGGAAAAATGGCGAAACAATTAAAGTTCAGCGATGAAGGCCGCCGTTCGATATTAAGCGGTGTGGAAAAACTCGCAAATGCCGTTAAAATCACGCTGGGGCCGAAAGGCAGAAATGTTGTTATCGAGAAGAAATTCGGCGCTCCCACGATAACTAAAGACGGTGTTACCGTGGCGAAAGAAATAGAGCTCGAAGATCCCTATGAGAACCTCGGCGCGGAAATGGTTAAGGAAGTAGCTTCCAAGACTAGCGACGTCGCCGGTGACGGCACAACAACGGCTACGATACTGGCGGCATCCATTTACAGGGAAGGCCTGAAAAATGTGACTTCCGGCGCGAATCCGATGCAGCTCAAAAGAGGCATCGAAAAGGCCGTGAATTGCATAGTGGATGAGCTGAAAAAGATATCCATTCCAACAAAGGAAGCGAAAAAGATAGCGCAGGTCGCTACCATTGCCGCCAACAACGATAAGGTTATCGGCGACAGGATAGCCGAAGCCATGGAAAAAGTGGGCGCGGAAGGGGTTATCACCGTCGAGGAAGGCAAGTCCCTTGAGACCAGTCTTAAACTGGTAGAGGGTATGCAGTTCGATCAGGGGTATCTCTCACCTTATTTTGTGACAGATGCCGAGAGGATGGAGTGTGTCTTGGAAGATCCGTATATTCTCATACACGAGAAGAAGATCTCCAACATGAAAAACCTTCTTCCTCTTCTGGAAAAAGTCGCCCAGTCGGGTAAGCCGTTCCTTATTATCTCGGAAGAGACCGAAGGGGAAGCGCTGGCTACGCTTGTTGTGAACAAGATCCGCGGAACGTTCAGCTGCTGCGCGGTTAAGGCTCCGGGATACGGAGACAGGAGAAAATCCATGCTCGGAGATATTGCCGTTCTTACCGGCGGAAGGGCGATCACGGAGGACCTTGGTCTTAAGCTTGAGAGCTTGACTCTGGACGACCTCGGCCGGGCAAAGAAGGTCACCATAGATAAGGAAACCACTACTATCATGGAAGGCCCGGGAAGCGAGGAAGCCGTTAAGTCCAGGATAGCCCAGATAAAGAAGGAGATAGAAGCGAGCGATTCCGATTACGACAAGGAAAAACTCCAGGAACGTCTTGCGAAACTCGCCGGTGGTGTCGCTATTATAAACGTAGGCGCCGCGACCGAGATCGAGATGAAAGAGAAAAAGGCGAGAATCGAAGACGCGCTTCACGCTACAAGAGCCGCGACCGAGGAAGGGATAGTTCCCGGCGGCGGTGTTGCACTCCTCAGAGTCAGGAAAAAGCTGGCGGATCTGAAGGTCGAAGGCGACGAGAAGATCGGCGTGAAGATCATAGAGCGCGCTCTGGAAGAACCCGTGCGCATGATCGCGACCAATGCCGGCCAGGAAGGTTCGGTTGTCGTCCAGAGGATTCTTTCGGAGAAATCAGAAACGATAGGCTATGACGCCGAAGCGGACTGCTTTACCGATATGGTCAAGGCGGGGATCATCGATCCCACAAAAGTGACCCGGAGCGCCCTTCAGAATGCCGCAAGTATCGCTTCTTTGATGCTCACAACCGAGGTCGTTATCTGCGACAAGCCCGAGAAAGAAGGCTCAGCAGGCATGCCCCACGGGATGCCCGGCGGGATGGGCGGCATGATGTAAAAATTGCTAATCTAACCAGGTTAAACTAACCTGGTTAGATTAGATTAACCTGGTTAGATCTGTCAGGTTAGTTTTGCTCTTTGTTGTTGACTTATAGAAGGAGTGTGTTAAAATCATTTTGCACTTCAGGGTAAGGTGATCCCGCCATCGATCGCGGGAAATTCCTTAGTCGGCGGTGATTCCTAAGATGGAAACAGAGGATAAGTCCGCGAGATCTCGTTATTAGATCTGAATTCGTGAGAAGCGAATACCGACCGTAAAGCCGGGATGGGAGAAGTTAGAAACTGACTTTGTGTAAACAAAAAGCCCTGAAGTTTATTTCAGGGCTTTTTTTATACGCGGGAGAGAAGTAAAAGGACCAGATGTGAAATTGAACACGATAAACGAAGTAGTCAAAGATATCCATAGAGGCCGGATGGTCGTAGTCGTGGATGACCCTTCAAGGGAGAACGAAGGGGATCTTATAGCCTCCGCCGCGCATATCACGGCGGAGAAGATCAATTTCATGGCAAAATACGGCAGGGGCCTTATATGCGTCCCCATGGAAGATGGCCTCGCGGAAAACCTGGGGCTTCATCTTATGTCGCGCGAGGCGCAGGATCCTTATAAAACGGCCTGGGCTGTATCCGTTGACGCCGCCGAAGGCGTGACCACCGGGATATCCGCGCATGACCGCGCCCATACCATAAAGCTTCTGGCGGATCCTAAATCGACCGAGGAACTGTTCACGAAACCGGGCCATGTGTTCCCCTTAAGGTCCAAAAAAGGAGGAGTTCTTGTCCGGGCAGGCCATACCGAGGCAAGTGTCGATCTTATGAAACTCGCGGGGGAGGAACCGGTAGGCGTAATATGTGAGATAATGAACGAGGACGGTACGATGGCGAGGATGCCGGACCTGGCGAAGTTCGCCGCCAAACATAATTTGAAGATTTGCGCTATTGAGGACCTTATAAAATACCGCAGAGCGAAAGAGAAATTTATCGAGAAAGTCGCGGAGACCGATCTTCCGACGTCTTTCGGCGGGTTCCGTTTGCACGCGTATAAGTCGATGATAGACGATTATCAGCATCTTGCCCTGGTCAAGGGCGATATCACAACTAGCGATGTGCTTGTCAGGGTGCATTCGCAATGCCTGACCGGGGACGTCTTCCATTCGCTTCGCTGCGATTGCGGGGACCAGCTTGAGGAAGCGATGCGGATAATATCCGATGAAGGCAAAGGTGTAATACTGTACCTTTCTCAGGAAGGCCGTGGTATAGGTATACTGAACAAGTTGAAAGCGTACCAGCTGCAGGATGAGGGATGCGATACCGTGGAGGCGAACGAAAAACTCGGGTTCAAACCTGACCTGAGGGATTACGGCATAGGGGCCCAGATACTGGCCGATCTTGGCCTGAAGAAGATAAGGCTCTTGACGAACAATCCCAGAAAGATCATAGGTCTTAAGGGTTATGGCCTGCGCGTTGTGAGCAGGGTGCCCCTGGAGATAAAACCGGGCGCCAGGAACAAGGCCTATTTAAGGACAAAGAAGAATCGTTTAGGACATAGATTAAAAAACGTTTAAGGAGGAAAAGATGGCAAATTCAAAGGTTATCAAAGGCAACATGCTGGCGAAGGACAAAAAGTTCGGGATCGTCGTCTCGCGCTTTAATGAGTTCGTATCGTCAAGGCTCCTGGAAGGGGCTATTGATACACTTGTTAGTCACGGCGCGGAGGAAGGCGCTATCTCTGTTGTATGGGTCCCGGGTTCGTTTGAGATACCGATGCTCGCTAAAAGAATGAGCACATCCGGGAAATACGATGCCGTTATCTGTCTGGGGACGATCATAAGGGGCGAGACGCCTCATTTTGATTTTATCGCCGGTGAGGCGGCCAAGGGAGTCGCAAAGGTCGCGATGGACAGTGACATACCCTGCGTGTTCGGTATAATAACAACTGACAATCTCGAGCAGGCGCTGGATAGAGCGGGCACAAAGAGCGGTAATAAAGGAAGAGAAGCCGCAAGGACCGCCATCGAGATGTGCAACCTGTATTCGGCTGTCTAAAAATAAGGAGAGGATGAGGGATGAGGAAGCGTACTCTTTCGCGTGAAATAGCGCTGAAGATCCTTTACGCCAGCGATATCAACAAAGAACCAGTCGAGGATAGCTGCCGGAAGTTCTGGGAAAACAGCACAACCGTCGATGAGGGGGTCAGGGAATTTTCGGACTTTCTCGTTTTCGGTGTCACCAGCAACAGGGAAGAGGTGGACGCATCAATTACCCGCTACGCCACGAACTGGGAACTTGGCCGCATGGCTACCATAGATAGAAACATCCTGAGGATCGCTTCCTTTGAGCTTCTGTATGTCGCGGAAATACCGCCCAAAGTCGCCATCAACGAGGCTATAGAAATGGCGAAAAAATACGGCGACAAGGATTCGGGCAAATTTGTGAACGGGGTACTCGATAAGATCAACAAGACAGAAAGGGCAGTATGAACGGTTACGCCGACCTGCATGTGCATACAGCTTATTCGGACGGCATGTTCTCCCCGGAAAAGGTCGTACAGAAAGCCGTGGAGTTGGAATTAAGCGCCGTTGCCATAACAGACCACGACTGTGTGGAAGGCATTTCGCCGAGCATTGAGGCTGCAGCTGGAACCGGTCTGGAAATCGTCCCGGGGGTCGAGATCTCAGCCGCCAAGGGCGATACCGAGATCCATATCCTTGGATATTTTATAGAATGGCAGGACCCGTCCCTCCTGAAAACGTTTAAGAAAATGAAGCAAAGCCGTATCGATAGGATGAAAAAGATGCTGTGTTTGCTGCGGGAGAATGGAATAAATATTAGCGAGGAGAAGGTCTTTTTGGAAGTTTCAGAAGGCACCGCCGGACGACTTCATCTTGCCCGTGTGATGGTGGAAGAGAATATCGTCAGAGACATAAAGGAGGCTTTCGACAGGTATATAGGCGACGGGAAAAGCTGTCATGTGAAACACGAACGCTTGGATTACAGGAAAGCCATAGAAATGATAAGAAAAGCCGGAGGCGTCCCGGTCCTGGCGCATCCGGGGACCATGGGTAAAGACGATGATATACCTTCTTTTGTACAGGCGGGGTTAAAGGGCATCGAGGTATTTCATACCAAACACCGTTCGGGGGTAAACGATAAGTATTTCAATCTGGCGAAGAAATATAATCTGCTCATAACCGGCGGGTCGGACTGTCACGGTATGGGGCCGGGCAAGATCCTTATAGGAAAAATCAAGGTAGGATACGAAGTAGTCGAGGACCTGAGGCAAGAAGCGGAAAAGATTCGAGAGGAGCAGGCTCGTAAAAAAGCATGACCGATAGATCCGACACAAAACATATGAAACTGGCGCTGAAACTGGCCAGAAAAGCTAAGGATAAGACCTATCCCAACCCCATGGTCGGCGCTGTTATAGTAAAAAACGGCAAAGTCATCGGCCGGGGATATCATTCGAGGGCCGGCGAGGAACATGCCGAGATCAAAGCGATTGCCGACGTCTCCGGGACGTGTTCCGGGGCGGAGATGTTCGTTACACTTGAGCCGTGCGACCATTACGGGAAGACCCCGCCCTGCACGCGGACGATCATAGAAAGCGGAATCAGCGCCGTTCACGTTGCGATTGAGGACCCGAATCCCCTCAACAGCGGTCGCGGCATAAGGCGGTTAAAAAAAGCCGGGATATCGGTGAGTTTGGGGTTGAGGGCCGAAGAAGCGGCGGAGCTTAACAGAAAGTATATAAAGTTCATCACCACGGGACTCCCGTACGTCACGGTGAAACTCGCGCAATCGGTTGACGGAAAGATAGCCGCCCGGGACGGAACGTCAAAATGGATCTCTTCCGATGCCTCAAGGAAATATGTCAGAAAGATCCGTTCAGGCTTCGACGCAATTGTTGTAGGAGCCAATACGGCCGTTAAGGATGACCCGCTTCTTCTTGACGTGAAGGGGCGCTCGCCTAGCGCGGCGCGCGTAGTGGTGGATACCCGCCTTAAAATACCCGCCGGGGCAAATATTTTTAAAACAGCGGACAAGGGCCCGGTCATTGTAGGAACCACGGAGCTAGCGTGTGTATCAAAAATAGAGAAGTTGCGGCAGGTCAAAGGTGTGGAAGTGGTAGTCACAAAAAGCAAAAAAACGAAAGTTCCGCTGAAGATTTTTCTGCGCGCGTTGGCCCGGAAGGGCATAGTCAACGTCCTGGTTGAAGGCGGCGGCGAGCTGACCGGAAGCTTGATGGACGAATCTCTGGTCGACGAAGTCATGTTCTTTATCGCTCCCAAGATAATAGGCGGTCCTTATTCCTCGGTTAAAGGCAACGGGGTTCCAAATATAGCCGAGGCAATACACCTGCGGAACATAGAAGTAAAGAGGTACGGCGGGGATATATTCGTGAGAGGTTTGGTATAACAGGAGGCGCTGTGTGACCGAGGGCGAAGGCCCGAGGACACCGTGCAAGCCCTGGAGGCGGGCACAGAAGGGGCCTTGGCATTGGCGCCAGAGCATATTGGCCAAGAAATCCTGAGGCCAGCAGGCCGAAGGAGAAATAGAAATCTATGTAATGTATTTCGCAGGGATGACACGAAGCGGGAATGACATAGTGGAGTTAACATGTTCACGGGCATAATTACCGAAGTAGGCAAAGTTAAAAGTATCGTCCGGCGAGGTTCTTCCGCGCGTCTGGAGGTAACATGCGAAAAAATAGGCGAGGCGCTCGATTTAGGCGACAGCGTCGCGGTTAATGGCGTGTGCCTTAGCATTGTAAAAAAGACCGGTGGTCTTCTTTTCGACGTGGTAGGGAATACCCTGAGTAAGACCAACCTCAAGAGGCTCAAGGCGGGCGCGGCGGTAAACTTGGAAAACGCGTTAAGGCTCGGGGATACATTAAGCGGCCACATGGTGTCGGGGCACGTAGATGGTGAACGTGTAATTAAGAATAATAAAGAGACTTCCGCGGGCTGGATCCTGGATATCGGAATTATCCCGGGCGACGAAAAAAATATAATCTCTAAGGGGTCGGTTGCGATCGACGGGGTGAGCCTGACAGCAGGGGAACTGTTCCGCAACTTTTTCAGGATATTCTTGATCCCCCATACGCTTGAAAATACCGCGCTGGGAGTAAAAAAAACGGGAGATTACGTAAACGTTGAGTTTGATATGATCGCGAAATACGCCGGGAAGGAACGGCAGAAGGGGTCGATCACGGAAGATATGCTGAGAAAAAACGGATTCATTTAGCAAAGGACAAATGGCAAATAGTGTGAAGGAAGGGAGGAGTATGAAAAAGTTTGTTGCAATCTTGATTGTCGCTGGTTTGGTTCTCGCGTTAACATCACCGGCGTATGCGGGAGATGCCGTAAAAAAGCTGGGCAGAGGCTTGGCGAATGTGGCAACTTCGCCGCTTGAGCTTTTCCAGGGGATGGGTGACGCCAAGACGGAAAACGGGATCTTTGCCGGTCTTACCTGGGGAATTTTAAAAGGTACGGTAGACGTTGTGACGAGGGCCGCTGTGGGAGTTTACGAGATCGCGACATTCCCCATCCCCATGCCCAAGGGTTACGATCCGATACTGAAAGATCCGGAATTCATCCTGGAGAAAGAGCCGTTGGAAAGGATCAAGTAGCCGAAACCGTCGCATTTCGTATTGACGCTGTGTTAGTATGATGATAATATAGCGTCATTGCTAGTTTACATAATGTGGCTTCGGGGCGTAGCGCAGTTTGGCTAGCGCGCCACGTTCGGGACGTGGAGGTCCTGGGTTCAAATCCCAGCGCCCCGACCATTCTCATTCGCTGAACCGCGGGCACCGTTCTGTCATGACGTATACCATTATCTCCGATATCCACGGTAATCTGCAGGCGTTCGATGCCGTGGTCAAGTCTCTTCCTGAAAAGAACAATACAAATATAATATGCGCGGGTGATGTCGTGGGTTACGGGGCCGATCCCGACGAGTGTATCGAAAAGATGCTTGCGCTTGGCGCGAAGAACATCCTGGGCAATCATGACGCGGCTGTGATCGACAAAACCGATATTTATTATTTTAACGAATATGCCGCCTCGGCCGTTCTCTGGACGAAAGAACACTTGAGCAAGGCGGGCCGGGAGTATTTAAACTCCTTACCCCTTGTTCTGGAGGAGGATTTCTTTACGGTTGTCCATGGAACGCTGCATGACCCGGAACAGTTCATTTATATGGTCAGTGCCGCCAGCGCCATGCACACGTTCGAGAGGCTGAAGACGAAAATATGTTTTGTAGGACATTCTCATGTGCCGGGCGTGTTTATATTTAGAGACGGCAAGGTGTATCAATCGTTCAAGAAAAAAATACGCATTGAAGAAGGCGAGAAATATATAATAAACGTCGGGAGTGTGGGGCAGCCCAGGGATAACGACAACCGCGCGTGTTATTGTATATACGATCCCGCCAAAGGCGAGGTAGATTTTTACAGGATAGAGTACGATATAAAGTTGGCGCGTGAACGAATCATCAGTGCGGGGCTTCCGCAAACGTTAGGGGACAGGTTGTTGTACGGGAGGTAAGAGATGAGGGGGGGATTATGAGAAAGAAAGATATTCGCGTCCTGGTCGTTCTTCTAGCCGTGGCGGTCGCGCTTTCCGGCTGCGCCCAGATCAGGGATAAGTTCGTCAGAAAGCCTAAAGAGGAAAAGGTGAAGGCAAAGCGTTATTACGCGGTAAAAGCGTATGACGTTCATCCCAGCCTGGATCTGTACACGAAAAGGTATATTTTCTGGAAGAACTGGCACAAGGATCTTTTGTCCGTACTGGGAGACGATAACCATAAGAAGGTCACCGTCGCCGTCGAGCAGGACATCTCTAATCTTATGGATATGAGAAGCATGCTTGTGGACGAGAAGGCCGACGAACTGCAGAAAAGTATAGATGAGATGATAGCGATCGAAACAACCCTCAAAAAAGAGAGGATTACGCCCGGCAATGAAGTCAGGATAAGGCGAAACCTTGAGCTTATTGGAAAAAATATCAAGAGAGACTTTTCGTATACTAAAATGGGGGATTACATAAGAAGTGATTTTAAAGAATAGCGACCAGGTCGGTCTTAAGAAATTCGTTGTGGGTCCTTTGTGCACGAATTGTTATCTTGTTTATGAAAAAAGTTCGTGTAAAGGTATGATTATCGACCCCGGCGCGTATGACGACGAGATAGCCGCTTACATAAAGGATAACGGTATCGATATGGTTTGCATATTGAACACGCACGGGCACGCGGACCATATAGCGGGTGATGCCGCTTTCGGTTTGCCGGTACTTATACACGAACTTGACGAGCCGTGCCTGCGGGATTCAGTCAGAAACCTGTCTAGTCTTTTCGAGGGAGAGGTGCCGCCGGTAACCGTTAAAAAGATCCTGAAAGGTGGTGACGTCGTCGATCTGGGAGCGCTTAAGCTGGAGATCATTCATACCCCCGGGCACACCCCGGGCAGTATTTCTGTAAAATGCGGTGATATGCTTTTCAGCGGGGACGTTCTTTTTTTTGAGGGGGTTGGCCGGACGGACCTGCCTGAAGGTTCCCACGCTACTTTGATGAATACCATCAAGGAAAAACTGATGACACTTCCGGATTCCGTGAAAGTTTTTCCGGGTCACGGTCCGGAAACGACTATAGGACATGAGCGGCACAACAACCCGTTCCTGGAAAATATCTAACCTGACAGATCTCAGATCTAACCAGGTTAAACTAACCTGGTTAGATCTGGGATCTGGCAGATTAGGGGCGAGTCATGAAAGAACATATCGAAAATTTTATACATTTTTTGGAGGTTGAGCGCGGTGTCAGCCAGAATACCGTGCAGTCTTACAAAAGGGACCTGGAGAAATTCGCCGGCTATATCGGCAAAACGGGAAAAGACGTTTCCAGAGTAAAAAGGGAGGATTTGACGGGGTTTCTTATGTATCTCAAAGATCAGGGGCTTTCCTCTTCGACGATTGCCAGGAATCTCGCGGCGCTTAAGACTTTCTGGAAATTTCTGGTGGCGGAACAGGTCGTACGCGAGAACGTCGTCGCCGTTGTAGAAACACCCAGAACGTGGAAGAACATACCGGATGTGTTGAGCAAGGAAGAGGTCGAAAAACTTCTTGAGGTACCCAGTAGAAAGGGATGGATGGGAATAAGGGACAGGGCCATACTGGAACTTATGTACGCCGCAGGACTGCGCGTCTCGGAAGTGAAAGACCTGAAAAAGACGAATGTTAACATGGAACCGTCCTTTGTGAAATGTTCCGGTAAGGGCGGGAAAGAAAGGATAGTACCTCTGGGAAAAGTCGCGCAGAAGGCTGTCGCCAGATACATTGAGAACGTCCGGGGAAAAATGTCCAAAAAGACACAGGATGAGCATCTCTTCCTGTCCAGGCTGGGGAAGAAGCTTTCCAGACAAAGCCTGTGGAAGATGATACGGAAATACGCGCGCGAGGCCGGCATAAAAAAACACATAACGCCGCATACCCTCAGGCATTCCTTCGCCACACATCTTCTGGAAGGGGGCGCGGAACTCAGGGGCGTGCAGGAAATGTTGGGGCACGCCGATATATCGACAACCCAGATATATACACACGTCGACAAGGAAAGACTTAGGAAGGTTCACAAACAATTTCACCCGAGGGGATAGATGGACCTGATAACGACGCATAAAAACGCCGATTTTGACGCCATAAGTTCGCTGGTGGCCGCCGGCAAGCTTTACCCGAAAGCGCGTCTCTTGCTACCCGGGTCCCAGGAGAAGGCCGTCAGGAGTTTTCTTTCGCTGATCAAGGACAAGATAAAAATAGAAGACGAAAAGACCTGTCGCATGGATGACGTGAAGCGCCTGGTAGTTGTGGATAATCGCCACAGGTCGCGTATAGGCAGCGCCGCAGCGCTACTGGAGAAGAAAAAGCTAAAGGTTCACATCTACGACCATCACCCCAAAACCCGTTTCGATATAAAAGCCGACAAAGATGTTTTCAAGGAAACCGGCGCCACGGTTACTATCCTCCTTGAGATACTGGAAAAAAAGGGCAAACTGAATTTGACCCCGCTGGAGGCCACCCTGATGCTACTGGGGATATATGAGGAGACCGGTTCCCTTTCTTATTCAACGACCACAAGGCTTGACGTCGACATGGTCAGCCGGCTTCTGGAACAGGGCGCTAATCTGAACGCGGTCTCATCTTATTTGAACAGGGAACTTTCCGGCAGTGAACTCTCGGCGTTGATAGATCTATTGGAATCGATCGAAGCCGTAGACGTAAACGGCGTAAACGTAGCATTTGCTGAGGTCGACACCACCCATTTCGACGGGGAAACCGGAACGGTTGTACACAAACTGCAGGATGTGGAGAATTATCCCGTGCTTTTCGCGATGTTCAAGGCCAAGGGTAAGATAAAAGTACTTGCCCGCAGCCGGGCCAAGAACATCAACGTGAACAAGCTGCTTGCGCATTTCGGCGGAGCGGGTCACTCCAGCGCGGCCAGCGCCAGAATAGAAGGCTCCTCCACGGAAAGAATAAAGTCCGAGATAATGCGTCTACTCAGGGAGATGACGCGTCCTGAGATTTACGCCAGGGACATCATGACCTCTCCCGTCCAGACCGTCTCGCAGGAGGAAAAGGTAAGCGATGTATTGGTGAAACTTGAACGGTTCGGGTATAAAGGTACTCCGGTTCTTAACGAAGAAGGTGAACTGGTGGGGATGATCACGCTGGGGGACCTGAAAAAGGCGCTTAAACACGGTATGGGTCATTCCAGGGTAAAAGGATACATGGCGACTCCCTTGATAACGGCTCTGCCCGAGACGCCGCTCTACAGCCTGAAGAAGATCCTTACGGATAAAAATAAGGGAAGGATCCCCATTGTAAAGGGCAACAAGCTTGTGGGGATAGTTACCAGGACCGATGTTCTAAAAAAGGTCCACAGTTCGTTCTTTCCTAAAGTTTCCGGAGCAGCCCTCAGCACGTCAAACATCTCCGCAAAAATGAACTCGATGCTCCCTAAACAACTTATGGAACTTATAAAGTTTATCGGTTCTGAAGCTGATGCGCGCGGGATTAACGTGTTTCTCGTCGGCGGTTTCGTGCGGGATCTCCTATTGGGTGTTAAGAATTACGATCTGGACATCGTGGTCGAGGGTGACGCCATACGGTTTGGGAGGATCCTTGCGGAAAAAAGAGGCGGATCGCTGGTCGTGCATCACAAGTTCGGCACGGCGACGCTGGTGAAAGACTGGCCTCTTTGGCTTGGCCCGGTCCTCCATCCGGATAACAAGTTTAAGATAGACATAGCCACCGCCAGGAGGGAAGTGTATGAAAGGCCGGCGGCGCTGCCTACGGTGAAATTTAGCTCATTAAGAGAGGATCTTTACCGCCGGGATTTTACCATAAACGCCATGGCGGTGAACATCAATAAAATAAATTTCGGCCTGTTCCTAGATTTTTTCGGGGGCATGGAAGACCTGGAGAAAGGTATCATAAGGATATTGCATGATGTGAGTTTCATCGATGACCCCACACGCATTTTCCGCGCGGTAAGGTTCGAGCAGAGGTTTGGTTTTACGATCGAGAAACATACAGAGTATCTCATCACGCACGCGGTGAAACAGGAAATGTTCCGCAGGACGGAAAACCAGCGGATACGTGACGAGCTTGTGCTTATATTGAAGGAAAAGAATCCGGAGAAAGCCGTTTTCAGAATGAGGGAACTTCACGAGTTACGTTTCATACATCCCGAACTGACATTGAAAAGATCGACAAAAAAGGCGTTCAGCGAGTTAAGGGAATGCGTCCGGTGGTATGAGGCCTCGGCTATCGGCAAGCGCAAGCCGGACACATGGCTTATGAACCTTATGGTGATATTGGATAGACTTCAGGCGGGTCAGGTCGAGGCGGTGCTGGAAAAATTCGTTTTCACCAGAAGCGAAAGTTTAAGGCTGAGATCCTACAAGCAGAAGGCGGATAAAGTTCTCAGGAAACTTTCTTCCAAAAAAAAGATGGCGCCCAGCCGGGTTTACAGTCTTCTGGAACCCTTTTCTCACGAAGTCGCCCTCTCTGTCATGGCAAAGGCTAAGTCCGCCACGGCACGACGCCGCATCAGGAAATTTTTTACTGAATACAACGGGATTAAGCTTCGAATAAAGGGCCAGGACATTAAGGAAGAGGGTATGATCAGCCCGGGTCCCCGGTACAGGGAGATACTCCGCAAGATCTTGTATAGGAAACTCGACGGGAAGCTTCCCTCAAAAAGGGACGAGATTAGGTACATGCGGAAGTTGATCAGAGAGGAAAAATGACAGACCGCATGGACAGGGTAGAGACGACGTTGAAAAGGAAAATTTCCGTCATCCTGCAGGAAGAGATCAACGATCCCAGGGTCCGCCACGTGACCATTACGCACGTGGAAGTGACCCGGGATCTCAGAATAGCCAGAGTGTTTTATATTATCATCGCCGACGAAAAGGAAAAACAGGATATCGCGCGGGGATTGAAAAGCGCCGCGAGTTTTATTAGATCGGAACTGGCCGACAGGCTGTCTATAAAGTTTACCCCGAAGATACTGTTCAAGGAAGACTCCTCAGCCGAAAAAGAAGAATCCATAGACAGGATTTTCGAGAGGATAGACGAAGAACATCACGAAACGAAAGACGATAACGGGAAAGGAACGCATGATGGATAACGACAGTATGGACAAAGTGGTAAAAGCTTTTAAGGAAAGGGACAATTTTCTGATAACCGCTCACGTTAATCCTGAAGGCGACTCGATCGGTAGCCAGCTTGCCGTTTATCGCATACTCCAGAAACTGGGAAAGAAAGCAGTAATGGTTAACCACGACGAGGTGCCGGACAACCTTAAGTTTCTGCCGGGGGCCGAATTGATCGTCCGCAAGATCCCCAGGGATTTTCAGACGGATACCGTTATAATCCTGGACTGTCCGGTCAAGGAAAGGATCGGGAACACCTCAAGACGCCTGAGCGGAGACAAGTTTATCGTGAATATTGACCATCATGTAAGCAACGAATTTTTCGGTGATGTCAACTGGGTCGAATCCAAAACCAGTTCCGTGGGGGAGATGCTGTTTCACGCGGCAAAAAAGCTAGGGATGAAGATCGAGAAAGATATGGCCATGGCTATTTACACAGCGATCGTAACCGATACGGGCATATTCAATTACGATAATACGTCCAGAGCTACACACGAAATTGCCGGGGAGCTTATAGCTCGAGGTGTAAGCCCGAGAAAAATACACGCCGAGATATTCGAGAAAAAATCCGTTCCGGAAGTAAAATTGCTAGGCAAGGCGCTCACCACGCTCAAGATCGAAGCCTCGGGCGCGCTGGCGCACATGAGCCTTACCAGAAAGATGTACGCCGAAGAAGGTGTGGATCGCGTCTCCACAGATGAGTTTATAAGTTTCTTGCGTTCTATCAAAGGTGTTGAGGTGGCTGTCTTTTTCAAGGAAGACTGCAACGCGCCGGAGAAGATTAACGTGAGTTTCCGTTCTTCAGAGAAGGTCAACGTCAATGCAATAGCGTCCCATTTCGGCGGGGGCGGACACGAGAGGGCTTCCGGCTGTGTCCTTAAATGCGATCTTGACCAGGCGAGGGAGAAGGTCCTGGCCGAGGCAACAAAGGCCATCGTGGAGGCTGCCTGTGAATGAGGATCCTTTCGGGATACTGGTGGTAGACAAGCAAAAGGGCATGACCAGTCATGACGTTGTCAAGATGGTGCGCGACAGATTCGCGATAAAAAAAGTGGGCCATGCCGGCACGCTCGACCCCAACGCCACGGGGGTTCTGGTACTTCTTTTGGGCAGGGCCACAAAACTTTCTGGCAAATTCCTGAACGAGGATAAAGAATACGAGGCTACGATGAAACTCGGAGAGAAGACCGATAGCGGCGACTCCGATGGGAAACTGATCAGCACAAAAGAAGTGTGTTCTTCGGAAGAAAAGATAAGGGACACGATGGCCGAATTTTTCGGCGAGATAGAACAGGTTCCGCCGATGGTTTCGGCCAAACGGGTTAAGGGCAAAAGGTTGTATAAACTTGCGAGGAAGAATATAGAGGTAGAGAGACAGCCCCAAAAAATAGTCATAAAAAAGATGAAAATATTCGGCATAGAACCTCCCTTTGTCAGGTTCGGGATAGTTTGTAGCAAAGGGACCTACGTCAGACAGCTGGCGGACGATATCGGAGAGAGACTCGGGTGTGGCGCCCATCTGACGGAACTGAACCGCACCAGGTCCGGCTCTTTTTCGATCGACATGGCGGTTTCTTTTTCAGAACTCGCGGACATGGACCGGGGAACGCTAGATGAAAGTATTGTACGGATATAGGGATTTAGACGAGAAGCTAGAAGACCCGATTGTCGCTATCGGCGTATTCGACGGCATTCACATAGGTCACAAACGTGTTATAAAAAAAGTTCTGAATTCCCGGGAACGGGGCAGAGACAGGGCGGTCGTGACTTTTGACCCGCATCCGCAGACCGTTTTACACCCGGGCAAAACGCCTTCCAGGATCATGTCCTTGGAACACCGTTTGTTTATTTTTGAAAAAATGGGGCTGGACGCGACGATCGTAATACGGTTTACCGATTTTATCGCGATGATGCCGCCGGAAGAGTTTGTTAGACGGGTTCTTCGCGGGATAGGAGCCAGGAAGGTTTATGTCGGCGATAATTTTCATTTTGGTAGAGGTAAAAGCGGCAACATAGAGACCTTCATACAGATAGGCAAAGACTGCGGCATAGATGTCAGGACGGTCCGGCCCGTCACAGAGAAGGGAAAAGTTGTAAGCAGCACATGGCTGCGCAAACTTATTATGGCCGGCGACATAAAAAAAGCACAGCAGTTACTGAGTCGTCCGGTATCAGTACTGGGAACGGTGGTAACGGGCGAGCGGCGCGGGGGTGCTTTCGGTGTTCCGACGGCCAATATCGATCCCCACCATGAGGTAATACCTCCGCCCGGGGTCTACGCCGCGAAGGTTGATATCGACGGAAAATTATTTAACGGTGTATTGAATATCGGTTTTAAACCCACCTTTTACGGAAAAAGGCTGAAAAGGAGAAAAGAACCTCACATAGAGGTGCACGTGATCGGTTTTAAGGGCGACCTGTACGGAAAGTCCATAGAGATATTCTTTGTGAAGAGATTAAGGCGTGAAAGAAAATTCAAAAGTGTCGATATGCTTAAGAGTCAGATAGCCAGAGATGTCGTTCGCGCGAAAAAGGTCCTTACGGCGAAGGATATAGTTTTAAAAATAAAACGATATAAGGGCATATAGCGCGCACCCTTCCATAAAGTTATATTATTTACAAATATATATTTATATGTTAATATAGCACAATCCGCCGTCAGATGCATGGTACCGGCGGATGAGAAATTACTACAGAAAGGAGGTGAATAGCGATGTCTTTGGTGAAAGAGAAAAAAACGGAAATCATAGGAAACTTCAAGAAACACGATTCGGATACGGGTTCCCCGGAGGTCCAGATAGCCCTTTTAAGCGAACGTATAACCAGTTTAACAGAGCACTTCAAGAAACATAAAAAGGATTTTCACTCCCGCAGGGGTTTGCTGATGCTGGTCAACAAGAGGAGGAAGCTTCTCAGCTATCTGAGGTCGGTTGATAATGAAAAATATAAAGAGCTGATCAAGAAGCTAGGGCTCAGAAAATAACAGATTTTGTTTCGATGCAAGTAAACAACCAACATGAAAGATGGGGAGTAATGGAAATGGAACAGGTAAAAGCTAAATTTGGGAAAGAAGAACTTATAATAGAAACCGGAAAATTCGCGAAACAGGCAGACGGGTCCGTCACGGTCCGATGCGGAGGGACCATGGTCCTGGTGGCCTGCGTGTGTTCACGGCAGACGAGGGAAGGACTGGGATTTTTCCCTCTGACGGTCGAATATCAGGAAAAAACGTTTGCCGCAGGCAAAATACCCGGCGGTTTTTTTAAGCGGGAGGGTCGTCCCACAGAGAAAGAGATCCTGACCGCGAGGATGATAGACAGGCCTATCAGGCCGCTTTTCCCGGAAGGGATGTTAAATGAGGTACAGGTCATAGCTACCGTCCTGTCATCGGACGGAGAAAACGATTCGGATATCCTGGCGCTTATCGGCGCTTCCGCGGCTCTTACCATATCGGATATTCCTTTTAACGGCCCTATCGGGGGCACAAGAGTGGGGCTGGTCGATGACCAGTTCGTTATCAACCCGACATTTGAAGAATTAGAGGCAAGCAAACTGGATCTTGTCGTCGTGGCTAATGAGGAAAGCGTTATAATGCTTGAGGCCGGAGCCGAGATGCTCAGCGAGGAGAAAACGCTGGAGGCCATAAAGGCCGGTCACGAAACACTGAAAGTACTGATCGATGTGCAGAAACAGCTTCGCGAGAAAGTGGGCAAACCGAAACGGGAAGATGTAACGCTTGTGGAGGTAAACGACCAGATTTATCAAAGAATCAGCCAGAAAGCGCCGGCGAAGCTTCAAGAGGTGCTCCAGCTTTCAGAAAAACAGCAGCGGATAGAGGGTCTGGAACTTCTGAAGCAAGAATTGGTTGCGGCAGAGGAAGCGTCTGAGGGCGCCAGTGAGGATCTGGAGAAGGAGGTCAAACTCGCGCTGGATAAGGTCGAGAAAGAAGCAGTCAGGGATTTTATACTGAAGAACAAAAAACGTGTCGATGGAAGAAAGTTTGATCAGATCAGGCAATTGTCTTCCGAGATCAATGTATTGCCCCGCACGCATGGATCGGGGCTTTTTACGCGCGGAGAGACTCAGGCCCTTGCGGTAGTTACTTTGGGGACCAGTTCCGACGAACAGAGAATCGAGACCCTTGAAGGGCAAGGGACGAAGACTTTTATGCTGCACTATAATTTTCCGCCGTTCAGCGTGGGTGAGACGAGGCCCATGAGGGGACCCGGCAGGAGAGAAATAGGTCACGGGGCCCTTGCTGCTAAGGCCCTGAAACCGATTCTTCCCTCAAAGGAGAAGTTCCCTTACACAGTGAGGGTCGTTTCGGAGATCCTGGAATCCAACGGTTCCAGTTCGATGGCGACGGTTTGTGCCAGTTCTTTGTCGCTTATGGCCAGTGGTGTTCCGATAGAGGCGGCTGTCAGCGGCATAGCGATGGGTCTGGTCAAAGAGGGAGACGATTACGCGATTCTTACCGACATTGCCGGAGTGGAAGACCATTATGGGGATATGGATTTCAAGGTCGCGGGGACGAAGGACGGGGTGACTGCCGTGCAGATGGACCTGAAGATCAAAGGCATCAGTTACCAGATTCTTGAAGAGGTTTTTGACAGGGCAAAAAAAGCGCGACTGGAGATACTGGACCACATGAACAAGACGATCGCCGAACCCATGAAGGAGATGTCGCCGACAGCGCCGCGCATCGTTACATTGATGATCAAGGTTGATAAGATCAGGGACGTTATAGGGCCCGGCGGTAAGATGATACGCAAGATCATAGCTGAGACCGGCGCCGAAATAAATATCGAAGATGACGGATCCTGCCAGATAGCCTCTTCGGATAAAGAGTCTCTCGATAAAGCCGTTGAATGGGTCAAGGGGATCACCGCCGAACCCGAGGTCGGCAAGGTATATGACGGACGGATAACAAAGCTTATGAATTTCGGGGCTTTTTGTGAATTTCTTCCAGGTCAGGAAGGTCTTATCCATGTCTCGGAACTTTCAAAAGAATATGTAAAGGACGTAGCGTCCGTGGTCAAAGAAGGACAGGAGGTTAAGGTAAAACTCATAAAGGTAGACGAGCAGAACCGCATTAACCTCAGCATTAAACAAGTTGAAGAAGATTAAAGTCCGGATAAAACGCAAGGAAAGCGCACGCGACCTGCCTATTCCAGCCTACGCTACCCGGGGCTCCAGCGGAGTGGATCTGTACGCTGATGTCGAGGGCCCGGTAGTTATTACCCCCGGTGAAATAAAACTTGTCTCCTGCGGCATATACATAGAGTTGCCGGAAGGATATGAAGCCCAGATCCGTCCCAGGAGCGGATTAGCTTTAAAACATGGCATTACCTTGGTCAATACTCCCGGGACTATCGACAGCGACTACCGGGGTCTGATTAACCTGATCGTTATTAATCTGGGCAAAGAGGATTTTTGCGTGAACCGGGGGCACAGACTGGCCCAGATGGTGATCCGGGACGTAACCCGTGCGGAATTTCTGGAAATAGAAGAACTCGGCGAGACCGAACGGGCGCATGACGGGTTTGGGCATACCGGTATTTAAAAATGACGATAATGGAATCTCTGATATCGGGGATTGTACAGGGTTTGACGGAGTTTCTGCCGGTTTCCAGTTCCGGGCACCTTGTCCTTGTGCACAGCTTTTTCGGTTTTGCCGAACCAAATGTTTTCTTTGATATATGCCTTCATGTGGCGACGCTCGGTGCCATTGTCTTGTATTTCAGCAGGGATATTGTTATCCTGGTGCGGGAGCGGAATACAAAGTGGCTCATTTATATAGCCGTGGCGACCGTGCCGGCGGTTCTGGCGGCACTGGTATTTGAAAAGCGGATATCGGTGTTTTTTGTTAGCCCCAGGAAAGTGTCGTTCATGCTTGTCCTGACGGCTCTGGCGCTTTTTGCCGGACAGTTAAGTTTGTGGAAAAGGACGCGTCCCGGAAAGGGCCCTACTTTTTTCAGTTCGCTTCTGGTGGGAATAGCCCAGGCGTGCGCGCTTCTTCCGGGAGTCTCACGCAGCGGTATGACTATATCAACGGGGCTTTCGGCCGGGATGAAAGCCGAAGAAGCTTTCAGGTTTTCTTTTTTACTGTCAGTTCCCATTGTTATCGCCGCCGCGGCGTACAAAGCCCTGACGTTGGATGTCGGCGCCATCATGAGCGAAAACCTTAAGAGTTACGCCATCGGTATGGCTAGCGCCTTTGTGACCGGGCTTTTGAGCCTGTATCTTTTGTGGAGGGTCCTCAGGGGTAAGCGATTATTTATCTTCGGCGTGTATTGCTTAACGCTCGGAGTGATCGGAATTTTTTTCTGGAGGTAAACAGCAGGGATAATCATGGAAGAGACGAAAAAAAACGAGATCTGGGCTGTTGTATTGTTCGCGTTAAGTCTTTTTCTGTTTTTGAGCATATTCAGTTTTAGTGAACAGGACCTTTCTTTTTATACCTCAAGCCCCAATGTTGTCGCGCGCAACGCCACGGGTATTACCGGTTCGCACATAGGTGGTTTCCTGCTTTTTTTTGTGGGACAGGCGGCATACGTCCTACCCCTGCTTATATTGGTATGGGCCTTATCCCGTCTTTTTCAGATAGAAGCAAGGAAGGTCTATTTTAAGCTTTTCGGGACGGTGGTGCTTGTTATGGCCGTCAGTGCGAGTTTGAGTATGCTGGCCGATCTAAACCGGACGTTGGCTTTCACGCAAGGGGGCCTCGTGGGGACGCTGGTTTCGGATTTTCTTCTTGAATACCTGGGCAGGCTGGGTGCTACGGTATTCATCGCTGCTATGATAATCCTGTCGCTTTTGATAGCGACGGAATTTCTTATCCTGCCTATCCTGGCGGGGATGTTCAAGTTTCTGGCAAAGGTGCCTTCACGCATCAGATCGTGGCTGCCCGAAAGGTCGCCCGGCGCTGCGGGTGATCTGAAGGCAAGGCGCAACAAGCTCAGACTTGCCAGGGAGGAAATGGCAAGGAAACTCGAAAAGATGAAAGAACAGGTGGAAGAGGTCCGTAAAACGTCTCTTGCCAGCAGGTTTCCCTCAGAGAAAAATGTCAAACCCATAGTTAAAGCCGAACCCAAAGTAGTTATCCCCAGCGAACCGCAGAAGGTGTCCGCGAAACCGGTATGCGTAACACCCCTGTCGGACAGTTCTACGGGTGAGAAAATAGACTACAAGCTGCCGGGCATTGACCTTTTTAGGAAGCCGCCCAAAGCCGATATGAAAGACAGGGAAGAGGATCTGAAGAACAAAGCCGCTATCCTGGAGAACACGCTTCTTGAGTTCGAAGTGGAGGCTAAAGTTGTCAAGATCAACAGGGGCCCCGTTATAACTATGTACGAACTGGAACCGGCCATGGGCACCAAAGTCAACAAAATCACTTCTCTGGCCGACAACATCTCCCTGGCCATGAAATCCGCGAATATAAGGATAGTTGCTCCGCTTCCCGGCAAGGGAACTATCGGCATCGAAATGCCGAACGCGAAGAGCGAACAGGTCCTCTTGAGGGACATACTGGAGACGGCAGAATACAACGAAGAGGACTCCGCCCTGAAACTTGCCCTCGGCAAAGATATCTCAGGCAGCCCCATAATTACGGATCTCTCCAAGATGCCGCACCTTTTGATAGCGGGAGCCACCGGATCCGGGAAGACTGTTTGTCTCAATGGCATCATCACCAGCCTTCTGTTTAATTCCTCACCGGCGGATCTTAAGTTCCTGATGATAGACCCGAAAAGGGTGGAACTTATGATGTTCGAAGGAATACCGCACCTGGTCTCCCCGATAGTGACGAATCCGAAAAAGGCGGCCGCCGCATTGAACTGGGTAGTCGGCGAGATGGAAAGGCGTTACGAAATATTCGCGGAAAAAGGCGTCAGGAACATAACCGCTTACAAGGAAAGAAAGAAAGAAGGGTACGAGTCCCTACCGTATATCATCGTTGTAGTGGATGAGCTTGCGGATCTTATGATGGTAGCCCAGCAGGACGTGGAAGGCGCCATAATGCGGATCGCCCAGCTCTCACGGGCCGCGGGGATACACATGATAATCGCCACCCAGAGGCCGTCGGTAAACGTCGTTACAGGCGTCGTCAAGGCGAATTTTCCGGCAAGGATATCGTTCAAGGTGGCTTCAAAGGTCGACTCGAGGACCGTTCTGGATGCCAACGGCGCGGAAAAACTTCTGGGCAGAGGAGATATGTTATTGATGGAACCCGGCGAGACGGCGCTTATCCGTGGCCAGTGCAGCCTGGTGGAAGATAGCGAGATCAGGGATATAGTGAAGTTCATCAAATCCCAGGCCGGTTCGCAGTACATTGAGGAAGTTATGGAAAAGCAGGAAAGAAAAACATTAGGTGTCGAGCAGGAAAAAGACGAGCTTTACCGCGAAGCGGTTAAGATAGTCGTCGGGACCAAACAGGCGTCGGTTTCCATGATCCAGAGAAAACTCAGAGTAGGATATACCAGGGCGGCCAGGATGATAGATATAATGGAAGAGGAAGGCATCGTCGGGCCCTATAACGGGTCAAAACCCCGGGAGATACTGATAAACGACCTCGAGAAAATCGAAGAGAGATAAAGCATGGTGACGCCCAAAGAGATCGGAAAGATTTTTAAAGAAGCCAGGGAAAGCCGCGAGTTGAGCATAGAACAGGCTTACGGGCAGTGTCGTATACATCCGAACGTGATCAGAGATATCGAGACCGGCGTATTCGACAGGATCGGAAAAACCTATTTGAAAAGTTTCTTAAAAAAATATTCGGCGTTTCTCGGGCTGGACACCGAGGATATAATAAGAAAATACGAATCTATCTCTTCCGAAATGCCCAGTCTGGAGTTTGACCTGGGCACAGAGGAGAAGGAAGAGACCATAAAGGTGTTCAGAGCGGGCGCCGAAGCAGCTACGGGCCGCAAGATTGGAGGCTTCACCGATGCTCTCTCAGCCCTTACAGGCAAAAAGGTGGAGGCGGCGCTCGTAGTTGTACTTTCGGTCGTCTTTGTGGTGCTGGTCTTTGTGCTGATCGGCGTGGTAAGCTCGAGGATGTCCCCCAGCCGGCAGCAGAAAGGCGAGGCAGTTTCCAAAGAGGCTCCCGTGCGTGTATCCGGGACAGTTCCGGGGAAGGCCTCGAAAACGGCCGCGGTTTCTAAAACAGTTTTAGAAAAGCCCACCCCGGGCGCCGAGACAAGCGCTCCCGTTGTTCTTACGCTGAAAGCCCACGGGGAAGTGTGGATACAGGTCAGTAAAGGCAAGAGCGTACTTTTTTCCGGAATCCTTAAAGAAGGAGACTCGAAGACCTGGAGGTCGGATGGTACCCTTACCGTATGGACCGGTAAGGCGCAGATGCTGAATTTTATAGTTAATACCCGCAAGATCGGCGTGGTCACCCAGGGAGTTGTAAAGAACATAAAGGTCTCATCCAAAGGGATAAGTATCGATGACGTCTGGATATCCCGCCTGTAACAAATTTCCGATCATGAAAAAAGTCTATGTCCTGAGTCTCGGTTGTCCGCGCAACCTGGTTGATGCGGAAGTCCTGCTGGGACTTCTGGAGGAAAAAGGGTTCACTCTTACCGAAAAAGCCGAAGGCGCGGACGTAGCTATAGTCAATACCTGCGGTTTTATCCAGGATGCAAAAGAGGAATCAGTCGAGGTAATCCTTCAGCTGGCCGATTTAAAGAAAAAGAACAAGATCAAAAAGCTTATAGTAACCGGCTGTCTGTCCCAAAGATATCCCGCCGAACTTATGGACGAGATAAGAGAGATCGACGGAATGTTCGGAAGCGCCGATTTTACTAAGATCCCCGAGATGATAAGTGCGTTTTTATCCGGCGGGAAGATCAGGGAAGTAGCTTCGTCTCCCGAATTCCTTTACGATCACCTCTACAAAAGAAAGCTTCTGACGAGTCCGCATTACGCCTACGTCAAGATACAGGAAGGATGTTCCAATAAGTGTTCCTACTGTGTTATACCGCGCCTGAAAGGGCCGCGGCGGAGCCGTACCGTGAAATCGGTCCTGGAAGAAATAAAGCGCCTCAGGGATGAACACGCAACAAAAGAACTTATATTTATTGGACAGGATACCACCTCTTTCGGTTATGACAAGAAGGGTACGGGACGCATTGCGGAACTGCTCCGAAAGGCAAGCCCGATCATGGAAAGCGGCTGGATAAGGCTTCTGTATACCCATCCGGCGCATTTTCCGGACGAACTTATAGAGACAATCGCGAATACGGATAATATATGCAGGTATATAGATTTGCCGATACAGCACATAAATGATAGGATATTACGAAAAATGAACCGCAGCCTGACAAAGCGCGGGATAGAGGGGCTCTTAGGACGTATCCGCAAAAGGATAAAGCCCGTCGCAGTGCGTACATCTGTTATCGTGGGGTTTCCGGGCGAGACCGAGAGTGAGTTCAGGGAACTCCTGGATTTTTTGAAAGAAGCAAGGTTTGATCGCCTGGGTGCGTTTATTTATTCACGTGAAGAAGGTACCGCGGCGGCCGGGTTTGAAGGACAGGTTTCCTCCGAACTGAAAAAGGCGAGGTTCGACGAGGTTATGAAGCTTCAGCAGAAAATATCCGCTGAAAACAATCTGGAGCTTCTTGGCAGGAAGATGAAAGTTTTGGTAGATGAGGCGGACCCGCAGGATCCGCAACAGTTTGTGGGAAGGTCCGAGATGGATGCCCCCGAGGTCGACGGGGTGGTCTATGTGAAGGGCGCCGGGCTTAGAGTCGGGGATTTTGCGGACGTGTGCATAACCGGGACCATGGAATACGATCTTATGGGGGAAACGGTATGAATTTACCCAACAAGATAACGCTGAGCAGGATCGTCCTGACTTTCGTGTTCATGTTTTTTCTTTTTTCCAAGTGCCTGTTCGGGAAGGTCATGGCGCTGGGTATTTTTGCTGTTGCCGCTTTTACGGATTATCTGGACGGCTTTATCGCAAAAAAATACAACATCACTTCCGCGTTCGGCAGGATCATGGATCCCCTGGCGGATAAGATATTGACGCTTGCCGCTTTTCTTGCGTTCGTTGAGATGAAGCTTGTACCCGCATGGATGGTCGTTATTATCATCATGAGAGAACTGGTGATTACCAGTATCCGTCTCAGGGCGCTCAGGCATAACGAGGTTCTCGTCGCGGGCATGGGCGGAAAACACAAGACGGTCTCGCAGATGCTGTCGATACTCGTTATACTGGTATTCATCGTGATCAAAGAGGCGGGTGTCAGAGCGTTCGGTTTCTGGGACGCTTCCTTTGAATACTGGTACAAACAGTTGATTTTTATACTGATGATGATAACCGTTGTGCTGACCATAATAAGTGGTATCGCTTATCTGGTAGGCAACAAAAAATACCTTTTCAATGAAAAAGATTCATAACATTATCGCAACGGTGTTTGGTATAGGCCGTATTGTTATCGCCCCGGGCACCTGGGGAAGCCTTGCCGGTCTGGCTCTCTGCCTGGCACTGCACGGCAACGTCATTCTTTATCTCCTTGTTTTCGCGGGCCTTTTTGCCGCGGGCGTGGTATCCGCGGGTAGAGTAGAGGAGGAGACGGGGGAGAAGGATCCCTCGATAGTGGTTATCGACGAGCTCGCATGTATTTTTCCTGTGTTTTTGTTCGTCCCCATGAGCATTCCCGGGGTCATAGTTGGTTTTATACTTTACCGTATTATCGATATAGTGAAACCCCCGCCCGTGAAATCCCTTGAGAAACTGAAGGGGGGATGGGGCATCATGCTGGACGACCTCGCAGCCGGCATATATACCAATATAATCCTGCACATCCTCGTTTTCCTCAACCTCTTCTAACCAGATTGCACGGTGTTACTGGGCCTTCGGATAACGTAATGGTCGTTGCTATACTTCTACCAGGGCCCCTCCGCCCGGTGTTGAGGCTCCCTGTACGGAGCATGGCAAACGACCTTATGACCTTAACCTGACCTTGACCTGACAGATCTAACCTGGTTAACGCGACGTGAGCTTACACCCTGCTAACCCGGTTAGATCTGTCAG
>JBDRIH010000029.1:0-11016 GCA_043816025.1 Candidatus Omnitrophota bacterium | reverse complement strand
CGTTTTCTATCCGAGGAGTATGCCGAGACAATAGCCTGCGTCCTGGCCGGGAACGGGATAAAGGTCATCCTGTCCGACAGGCCAAGCCCGACACCTGCAGTATGCGTTTATATAAAGAAGAAAAAGCTGACAGGCGGGGTCATAATTACCGCCAGCCACAACCCCGCGCGGTATAACGGCATCAAATACAAAGGGTTTTTTGCCGGTTCCGCCGGGAGCGATATTATTGATGATATCGAAAAGAGGCTCAAAAAATCACCCGTAAAATCCATATCGCTTGACGAAGGAATAAAGAAGGGCAAGATAATAGCCAAAGATATAGTGGGCCCGCAGCTGGACGCTGTTAAAAGATATGCCGACATAAAACGCCTCAAGAAAGCCCGCTTGAAGGTACTGGTGGATTCGATGAACGGGACGGGCGGCACGTACCTGGCGACCATTTTAAAAAATACTGGAATAAAACTGGATTTTATGAACGCCGAGATAAACCCCGGTTTTAAAGGCAGGGCACCGGAGCCCAACGAGAAACACCTGACGAGTCTTATGAAGGCCGTCAAAAAAAGGAGATATGATCTGGGGGTGGCCACGGACGGGGATTCCGACCGCGTCGCTATAGTGGACGAAAAAGGGAACATACTTTCAGGACACAAGGTCATGGCGCTTCTTTTAATGCACCTTTTTAAGAACAGGGACATGACGGGCGGGGTTATCCAGACCATTTGCGGGACGGGACTTATAAACAAGATGTGCGAGGAATATGGCCTTGCGATATACGAGACCCCGGTTGGGTTTAAGTATATCTGTGATATTATGACAAAAAAAGACATCCTGGTAGGCGGGGAGGAGACCGGTGGTATCGGATTCAAGGATTACATCCCGGAACGCGACGGTTTTCTGTCGGCGCTTCTGATGATGGAACTTATAGTCACTGAGAAGAAACCGCTCAGCAAGATCGTGGCTGCGATGAACAAAAAATACGGCACCTATGTCTATGAGAGAGAGGATCTGGTATTTCCCGAAGCCAAAAGGAAAAAGCTGACCAGCGGTATAAAGAAGAATCCTCTCAAGAAGGTATTGGATAAACCCGTTGTCCGCATAACGGACTATGACGGGGCAAAGTTTATCTGCGCCGACGGCAGCTGGCTTCTTTTGAGGCTCTCCGGCACCGAACCGAAACTCCGCATCTACAGCGAAACGCGTTCAAAAAAAGAGTCGCTGAAGTATTTAAAGTTCGGTAAAAAATACGCGTTTGGATTAATGTAAATGGACAAACTCGAGCAAATACGAAACTTCTGTATAATCGCCCATATCGATCACGGTAAATCGACTCTTGCCGACAGGATCATCCAGCTTACCGGAACCGTCGACGGCAGAGAGTTCAGGGACCAGCTTCTGGATGACATGGACTTGGAGAGAGAAAGAGGTATAACCATCAAATCCAGCGCGGTCAAGATAAATTACCGTGCCAAGGACGGCAAGGCGTATTTGTTGAATCTTATCGATACCCCGGGACACGTTGATTTCTCGTATGAGGTCTCCAAGTCGATAGCCGCGTGTGAGGGCGCGCTTTTGCTGGTAGACGCCGTTCAGGGCGTTGAGGCGCAAACGATCGCGAATCTTTATTTGGCAATGGAGCATGAACTGAAGATAATTCCCATCATAAACAAGATCGACCTAAAAAGCGCGAGGATAGAAGAAATAAAGCATCAGATGAAAGATATACTGGGTGTTGAGGATGACGAGATAATGCTTATAAGCGCTAAGGAAAATCTGGGCACCGAAGATGTCCTCGAAGCGATCGTTCAGAGGATACCGTCGCCTTCCGGCAGGGGCGAAGAGCCTCTCCAGGCGCTTATATTTGACTCCTCCTACGATGTTTACAGGGGGGTCATTATCTATGTCCGCGTGATGAACGGCTGTTTGAAACCCGGCATGCGGATCGAGATGATGAACAGGCACTCCAGGTATGACATCAAGGAAGTCGGTGTGTTTACTCCCGCCGAGCAGGCGGTTGGCCAGCTGGGTTGCGGGGAGGTGGGGTATATTGTCTGTAATATCAAGGAAGCTAAAGAAGTGGTTGTCGGCGACACTATAACCGATGTCGTCTCTCCCGCCAAAGAACCGCTTCCGGGATACAAGAAGGTAAAACCGATGGTCTACAGCGGTATATACCCTGTAAGCAATGAAGATTACGAGGATCTTAAAAGCGCCATGGAAAAGATGCGGCTGTCGGATTCCTCTTTCATCTACGAGCCAGAGACTTCGGCCGCGCTCGGGTTCGGTTTCAGGTGCGGTTTTCTGGGGCTTTTGCATATGGAGATCATACAGGAACGGCTGGAACGCGAATTTGACCTGGACCTGATCGCTTCTTCGCCGAGCGTGAATTATAAGATAAAACTGCAACACGGCGATCTTATAGAAGTGGACAATCCGACAAAATATCCGGAGAAGGAAAAAATAGAATACGCCGAAGAACCTTATGTGAGGTGTTATCTCTTCGCGCCGTCGGAAACCATCGGCGCGCTCATGAAACTGTGCGAGAATAAGCGAGGGGAATTCGTAAGCACCAAGTACCTGGACCCCCGCAAAGCGCAGCTTACTTACGATATGCCGCTGGCGGAGATTATAGTCGATTTTTACGACAAGATAAAATCTTCGACACAGGGCTACGGTTCCCTCGATTATGAGCTTATCGGGTACAGGAAGTCCGCTATAGTCAAGCTGGAGATCCTGATCAACGGTGTTCCCTGTGACGCGCTTTCCATGATAGTTCATAAGGAGAAGGCCAGGAGGATGGGGCTGGAACTGTCGCAGAAACTTAAAGAGACCATCCCCAAGCACATGTTCAAGATAGTCCTGCAGGCCTCTGTCGGTGGCGAGGTCCTGGCCAGGGAGAACATATCGGCGCTGAAAAAACACGTTACCGGGAAATGTTACGGCGGCGACATTACGAGGAAAAGAAAACTGTGGGAAAAACAGAAAGTTGGGAAGAAGAAGATGCGCAGAATAGGTAAAGTGGATGTTCCGAAAGAAGCGTTTTTAAAAGCAATGAGGGTCTCATGAAGATCGTCGGAAAAGACTGGGAATATTGGTGGCAGGAATGGGTAAAGCCAATACTGATTGCGGCCGTTCTGGCTCTTTTTATAAGGACGTTTATCGTGCAACCTTTCAAAATACCGTCTAACTCGATGTATCCTACCTTGAAACCGGGTGACAGGATATTCGTAAACAAGTTTATCTACGGGGCCAGGATACCTTTTACCGATATCTCTTTGCCGGAGATAAGGCATCCCGAACTCGGGGACATTGTGGTGTTCACGTCTCCGGTGGAGAAGAAAAAATATCTTGTAAAACGATTTATCGCCTCCGGAGGGCAGTCCGTGCGGATAGAAAAAGGTAAACTTTTCGTGGACGGTATTAGGATTGATCAGGACCCCGTCGGGCATTTTTTCTATTACGACCGCGGAAAGTACAGCGGGGAAGACAAAGCCGTTCGCGTCCCCGAGGGACATTTTTACGTATTAGGGGACAATAGCGCCAATTCCATGGATTCCAGGTACTGGGGCTTCGCCCCTGACAGGAACCTTGTGGGCAAGGCCTTCCTTGTCCACTGGCCGATAAAACGGATACAGCTTATTCGAAAAGGAGATTAATGAAATTATGAATTGGGCCAACCGAATTACCGTATGCCGGATAATACTTGTCCCGGTTTTTATAACGGCTGTTCTGTATCACAGATTAAATATGGCTTTATTAGTGTTCATACTTGCCGTCGCAACAGACGGACTGGACGGTTACCTGGCGCGGACACGTAAAGAGAAGACGCGACTGGGCGCTATAATGGACCCGATTGCCGATAAGATGCTTATCGGAAGCGCGTTCATAAGTTTTAGTCTTGTAGCGGGTCTGCCCGCGTACCTTAAGATGCCTGTGTACGTTCCGATAATCGTCATCTCGAGAGATGTAATAATTCTTGTGGGTGCGCTGATCATATACCTGCTCGCCGGCAAGATTGATATCAAGCCCACGGTCATTGGTAAAATGACAACGTTCTTTCAGATGATTACAATCATTTCCGTGCTTTTACGCTTTATTTACTCGAGCTGGGTATGGAACGCCATGATAATTCTCACCGTTGTTTCCGGTATAGACTACATCAGAATAGGATCCGGTCAGATCAATGAAAAACCATAGTCCCATTCCTACAATATGCATTGTGGGCAGGCCTAATGTTGGGAAATCGTCCCTCTTCAACTGTCTCGTGGGAGAAAGGCGGGCCGTGGTTGTCGAACAATCAGGCACTACTCGTGACAGGGTAGAAGCTGTTGTCAGTATGGGTAAGTTCAGCGTCAAATTCGTGGATACGGGCGGGTACGTCTCCAAAGACAAGGACGAGCTTTCTTTGCAGATCAAAGACCAGATACACAGGGCGATGGAGGAGGCTTCCGTCATTGTCATGGTGACCGACACGATCAGCGGCATTTCTCCTTCCGACAAGGAAATAGCTTCTCTTTTGCGAAAGTTCAACAAACCCGTTATTCCGGTCGCGAACAAGACCGATAATGCCAAGCTTGAGAACGATGCGATGGAGTTCTATCAGCTGGGTTTCGGCCAGCCGGAGGAGGTTTCCTGCGTGCATAGAAAGGGAATGCGCGGGTTGAGAAAACGTCTGTTGGAGTCTGTCGAAGGAATCGCGCAGGAAGATGACGGGCGGGAATTGAGCTATATTAAAATAGCCGTTGTAGGCAGACCCAACGTTGGGAAGTCTTCTTTTGTGAACAATTTACTCGCGCGCAACCGCGTTATAGTAAGCGAGACTCCCGGGACCACAAGAGATTCCATCGATACCTATTTCAGCTATGACGGGACTGAATACATATTGATCGATACCGCGGGTATACGTCACAGGAGGAAGATCAGGACCGCGGTCGACGTCTACAGCATCATGAGGGCCAAGGAATCCATAAAAAGAGCGGATGTGGCAATTTTACTCTTGGACGCCGCTGACGGCATAACCAGAGACGACATGAGCATACTGGATTTTATTGAGGAAAATGGCAAGGCCTGTCTTATACTTATAAACAAATGGGACCTGGCTGAGGAAGAAGGCGATATTTCCATGGAAGACTACGAAAAGCATCTCACTTACGCCTCCAACAAACTCAGTAAGTTCCCGACATCGTTTGTCTCTTCAAAAACCGGAAGGAATGTGCTCGGGAGCCTTTCCATGGTCAAAGTCCTGAATTCAAATCTTGATCTTAAGGTTTCCACCGCGTTCCTGAATAAAATATTTGAAAAGAAAGACCCCTCAAGAGTTCCTGTTCCCAGAGGCAAAAAAAGACCAAATTTCTTATATGCCGTCCAGAGTAGTTCCAGGCCCGTGGAGTTTAAGTTTTTCGTTAACTATCCGATGGCGGTGCTTCCTTCGCATGTGAGTTTTATAAAAAACCAGCTGCGGGAGAATCTGCCACTTAAGGGCATAGCCGTAAAGGTAATAATAAGAAGATCAAGAAGGGAGAGGAAATGATATACGTCGCGCTTTCCGTTATCGCTGCATATCTTATCGGGGCGTTCCCGACAGCGTATGTTGCCGGGAAATTGTTAAAGGGTATCGATATACGCAAGTATGGTAGCGGCAATGTCGGCGCCACGAACGTTTTTCGCACTCTCGGTAAGGTGCCAGGCTTTCTGGTGTTTGCGATAGATTTTTTAAAAGGAACCGCGGCCGTCACGTTAATACCCTTAGGCCTTCAAAAGATTTCCCCCGATATTGTGGGAACCTACGGTTTTATCTATATCATGTTAGGTGCGGCGGCTATATCAGGACACATATGGCCGGTTTTCTTGGCCTTTAAAGGGGGCAAGGGAGTTGCGACGACAGCGGGGGTGATGGTTGGGCTCTCTCCCGGTATTTTTCTGGTCTGTTTCGCGGTATGGATAATCGTGTTCGCGATCTGGAAATATGTCTCCCTGGCCTCGATTATAGCCGCGGTGGCACTACCCGTTTTTGCGGCTTTAGCGGGGAAAAGTCTGGATTTTATCCTATTCTGTGCCGTTCTCTGTATGGTGGGGATTTATGCCCACAGGGACAATATCAGGCGTCTAATTCAGGGGACAGAGGGCAAAATAGTTAAGGTAAAAAAAAGCTAGAAAATATCTCTTGAAATTCCATGGAATTCAGGTATACTAATAATTGTTAGTATTTACAAAAGGAATGCTATTTTTTTATTGGTCTTTTTAATTACATTTAAAAAGTTTAAAAAATCAGGTGCAACATGAAAGAACTAGTTTACAAAAACATAATGGGACAAAATCCTCGGAAGCGTGAGGTTTCGATTGAGGAGATCAGCGATCGGACCGAGAGCAAGGTCGCCAAGAAGTGGATAAGTAAGTATTTCATAAAAGAGCGATATTGCTCGAAAAACGGGGAAGATCTCAGGAAATGGATAAACATGAAAAAGAAGCAGGGCTGCCGTAAAGACTGCCATATCTTGAGAGAGGTAAACACGCGAACCGGAGAAAGTAAAGTCGTGAGTAAAATGCTTGGTGAGTTTTTTGTTATTTGGGCCGGCGTGGCCTATAAAATTTTGTATGTGAACGAGATCAGGATTCATATGGATGGCAGGGAAAAGGACAAACGGGGAATAAGATGGATGTCTACTTGAATAAATTAGCGCATTTTACGATGCTTATGCTGGCATTATGGAAGATTAGTTTGCTTAAGATGCAGATGGGTTTGCTTGAAATAATGGCAAGAATATAACTCCCGGGGGATACATGTGAAATACGTGCATCCCTTACCTCCAAAAGAGAGGGGCGGCGTTCGCGCTACCCCTCTCTTTTTTTAACCTGCCAGACGAAATAAATCTGAAGCCTTTTCTGTTTTTCTCGAACTAAGGCTGTTTGGGCTACTCCTACCAGGGCCCCTCCGCCCGGTGTGGATCCTCCCTGTACGGAGTAACCCAAACAAGCCTTATTAGAATCGCAAATTCTACTATACAACCTTTTTTCGTAAATATTCCGCCAGAACGAAAGGTTCTTTAAGGTCGAACTCCCTGCCTTCCGCGGATCTGGCACGCATATCGCCACCAATGGAGAACACATCGACCCTGTGCAAAGGTTTTAGAAAACGTAAAAAACGCAGGAGGAACCCGTCTTCCATTATGACTGCATCATATTTCTTCTTTTTTGTAAGTACCCGCCATATGACGGCGGGGCCCGTAAACCTTTTCGGAAAATCGTTTACATTAATATCAGCGTGTCTTGTCGGGCGTTTGTCTTCATCTTGTGAAAAAGACTCCCCGAAACTATTCTTTCCGTCTATCCACATCTCGATTATGGCCCTTTCGCGAGCAAGCCCTTTCAGCGTCTCATACCTGGAGAGAATTTCTTCAGTGTTACCGCGGAAGTTTTCGAGATAAAAAACCCTCAAGAGCCTCCCCCATTTGCCCTCGAATATCTCCCTGTTCCTCTGGTACACCTGTTCGACGCCCTTCAGGTTTCTTCGCGAAGCCTGCTCTACATGAGAAACATACGCGCCTTCCGCCATAACCGCTATAAAACCGGCCTTTTGGGCCCGGACTGAAAAATCGGTATCTTCGTAACATACGCCCCGGTACGCTTCGTCAAGGTACCCGATACGCTCCACGACTTCTCTTTTGACCAGGCACGCAAACCCTATGGCGTGCCCAAGCTCAACGAACTTTCCCTTCTTATCCCCGAGCAAGGCGGCATGTTCGTCCACCGAAGCCCTGCCATCCGGCAAGGATCCGAAGGTGTTACTCTGGGGGTTCACAAGGCCTATATCGTCCCGGCTCTCGGCAACGGTTATCATCTCTTCAAGCCATCCTTTGGTAACCACGCAGTCGTTGTTCAAAAGACACAAAAATGGCGCCCCGGAAAGCCGCATCCCCTTGTTCATGCCGGCAGCGAATCCGGCGTTTTCCTCGCTGAATATCTTCTCTATGGCCACGTTATCATTGCCGTGAAGCCCCTGGAGGTACAGCTCCACTTCCGGCTCTCGGCTGGCATTATCGACTATGATAAGACGGGAACTGACCTTAGTGTGTTCCAGCACACTCCGGACGCACTTTTTCAGGAGTTCCGGATTCTCATAGCTTAAAAGTATTATATCAACTAATTTTTCCATTTTTCTGGCACAATTCCCAGTACTTCGCCCATTTCAGGAAATGCACCCAGGCGAAATAGACCGAGAAGATAAACCCGTGCTTCCCTTCCCTGAAACCCTGCTTCTTTAGATAGAACTTACGAAAAAGCTTCAGGGGCTTTTTCCTGATGTTATACTCTACCTCATCATCGTTTACCCTGCCCCTCTGCTCGAGTATCTCTTTCGCTTCAAGCGTGGTGTAACGGTTCTGCCGCGCGAGGAGTTGTGTAAAGCTCTGAAACGGGTTGTGCTCTATATCCGCGTTCAGGAAAGCTTCCTCCCCGTCTATTATAAGTTGGTGATGAACACGTCCTTCATACCTGGCGAACCCTCTCCTGAACAGATGATGCGAGTGATGGTACCATCCGCCGTACCTCATGAAATGTCCCATAAAAAAGTTCTTCCTCATAAACTTGTAAGCGGCATACCTTGAGTCTTTTTCTCTAAGTATCTCCAGCATTTTTACCCTGAATATTTCGGTCACCGCCTCATCGGCGTCGAGCTGCAGCACCCAATCACCGCTTGAGTTATCTATGCCTATATTTCTCTCCTGTCCGAAGTTACCCTCGAACCTGTGCTGAACGACCTTGGCCCCGTATCCCCTGCATATGTCCACGGTAGCGTCGGTGCTATATCCGTCCACTACTACTATCTCATCCACCCATTTAAGGCTTTCCAGGCAGTTCCTTATCTTGTCCTCTTCGTTCTTTGTAAGAATAACTACGGATAACTTCCACCGATCGGACGTATCGCTGTTCTTTGCGGCTTTCGTAGCATCCGAACCCTTTACGGTGTTGGGGTCTTCCAGATCCAGCTTCCTGTCCCAATATTTCGCGTAACTCAGGTAGTGGTAAAATCCTCCCATAACGGCCGGGACGTACTCCTTCAAGTCTTTTTTTTCGCCGCGCGTCTTATTATAGTCCCTGAAAAAACTGTTTATACCTCGGCCCATAGCTCTTGCTAAGGACATCTCTTTGTCCAACGCCAGCCATCTCTCGCATTCTCGACTTGATCGGCTGTTGATTTCATCCACCAGGCCCTCCAGCTGTCCGCTTTCCCGCTTGTCATCTATTATATTCTTCACTTTTGGGATCCTTTTAACTGCATCTCCCGGTATTTAAGATAACTTACTATCTGATACGCCCCGCTGAAGAACGCCACGGTAAAACCGTAAATACCGTCTTTATATCCTTTTTTTCTCAAAAGCCTCCTGTAAAAGCATCTATCCAGTCCCCGCCATATCGCATGCCCCGCGCTCATCTTCCGACCGGTCTGATACCATTTTTTCGCTTCGAGGGTCGTGTGACCGTTGAGACTCCTCAAATAATCCGTAATATCCTTATGAGAATAATGGATAATATCTCCCTTCAGATATCCGGTATCCCCTTTCATAAAAGCGCGCGGATGAACTTCCACTTCTTCATACTTGAACTCATCTTTCAAGAAAAGCCTTGTCTGAGAAGCGGGGTACTCACCGCCATAACGCAGCCAGTAATCACCGATATAGTTCCTTCTGGGGATCGCATACGCCTTGTATTGAGGTGTACCTTTCAAAAGATCGGCAATTTCTGCGGAAAGTTCTTCCGTGACACGCTCATCCGCGTCTATACTTAATACCCAGTTGTTCGAGGCCTGCGCGTATGCCCAGTTTCTGTGCCTGCCCTCATTATCCATTTTTCTGACAAATACTTTATCTGTGTATTTTTTTGCGATCTCTCTCGTTGAATCCGTGCTTTCGTCGTCCACGACAATAAGCTCATCCACCCACGCAAGGCTTCCAAGACATTCATCGAGCATCTCTTCCTCATTATACGTGATAACCACCGCGGTCACCGGGGTTTTCTCCATAATTTCTCCTTTTTTTAAAAAAACTGGTACCCGTTCTCCTTACAGATAGAACATATAATATCCGGCTTGGCGGGCGCCTTGTCCGAGATTATCTGTCTTGCCAAGACAAACTTCTCACTGTTCCATACCCGTGTAAAATCCTGCCCCAGCAAATTTCCGAAACTGTAACGCGCGCAATCATATATAGCCCCGCACGGCACGCACTCACCGTCCCAGTTTACCGTTAATGTCCGCCACGGTTTCTCGCAAAACTTTTTCCCGGCTTCCAGATCCTTATAGTTGTTATATTCGGGGCTCTCGGGTATCCATTCCCTGTCGCGTTCTACTGAATCCCCCACTTTTTCGAATATCTCTTTTCCGCAGTCAACGCGCATACCGCTAGCTTCAAATTCCAGGCCCATTTCCAGAGCCTTACGGCGCGCCTGGTCAACTTCGGATTGATTGTGTTTAAAAACAAGATATTTCCATATGAGGCGCGGTTTTTCACTGCCCAGTTCCATCTTTTTCTTCAGCAGTCTGTCGATATTCGTCATGCCCTTGTTTATATCCCCGCCTATCCTGTACTTTTCATAAACTTCCTGAGTTGCCCCGTCACAGGAAACCTTCAGGACATCAAGCCCATGACGCACGACCGCATCCATATGATCATCAGTGAGAACATTCAGATTGCTGTCTATAAATATCCGCAGAGACGGCTTTTTCTCTTTTGCGTATTTGATCATCTTCCCTATGTTTTTACTAAGAAAAGGTTCGCCCCAACTGAATAAATCTATTGTTTTTACGAATGGTTTTATTTTGTCAAAAATTATCTTAAAATCTTCAAAGGACAGAAATCCCGTCTTGACCCCCCTTTGCTCTTTGTCATTGGTCGGGCACAAGGGACACGACAGATTACATATATTGCCGGTCTCTATCGATATCTTCGAAGGAAGATACAGAAGTCTTCCGGCGTGCTTCTTCTGGATCGATTTAAAAACGCTGTTCAACGCCCCCACATACAT
>JBDRIH010000028.1:0-27516 GCA_043816025.1 Candidatus Omnitrophota bacterium | reverse complement strand
ATCTTTCCCTTTTCGTCCATGATCGCCAGATAACTGAATTTCTTGTGGTTATCCACTCCGATATACTGCATAGCGCACCTCCCGTTTATTTTAAGTATACCACTTGTTCGGATGCGCTAAATTATCATTGTAGCTCCTTTTTTGATTGTTTTTCTTTTATCCAACAGTATAACACGGGCACTAATATCAGATTTGACAACGTCGCAGTAATTAAGCCCCCAACTGTTGGTGAAGCCATTGGTTTCATTATCTCCGCTCCTGTTCCTGTAGCTAGCATTACGGGCATAAGAGCGATAATAGTGGTCGTCGTGGTCATCATAGCTGGCCTAACACGTAATAAGGCTCCTTCAATAACCGTCTGGCGAATACTTTCTATTGTTTTTGGAGCCTTTTTCTTAAACAGCTCCTCCAGCATTGATAATAATACCACAGCATTATCCGTTGCAACCCCGAATAATGCTATAAAGCCGACCCACACAGCAGTAGAAAATCTAAATCCTAACAGAAAGAGCAGTATGATTCCCCCCATAAGTGATACTGGAAGCCCCGTCGCAAGAATAAGCAAAACACTGAACTTTTTAAAAGCTATATAGAGTAATAACAAAATTATTGCCAGACATATTATCAATGACGGAACAAGTCTTTTCCGGGATTCCATCTCAGACTCAAATTGCCCTGACCAGGAAATAAAATATCCAGTGGGGATTATAAGTTCTCCTGATTTTATTGTGTCTCGCACTGCCTTCTGTGCGTTTTTCACAAAATCTATAAGGCCAACCTTGCTCTGATCAACATTGACAAAAACCCTGGCATACGTAACAGTATTCTCTGAATTTATCACTGCCGGTCCAGGAACTTTTTTCAATTGCGCGATCTGCGCTAAAGGAATATGTTCCCCACTTGCCGTTGGCACAAAAATCCTATTAAGTGCTTCCGGAGTATCCCTTAACTCTCTCAAGTATCTTACCCTTACAGGGTATCGCTCTCTACCCTCAACAGTAGTAGTAAGATTCATTCCTCCTATAGCTGTCATAATGATATGCTGAATATCCCCAACTTTTACCCCATATCGTGCTGCTTGCTCTCTATCTATTTCTATTTCAAAGTAAGGCCTGTCGGACGTCCTCTCCGCATACGGGCTTACTGCTCCTTCTACCCCACTTACAATTTTTTCTACTTCTATCGCGATATTCACGATTTCATTCAAATCCGGGCCGAAAACCTTAATGCCCACCGGTGTTTGAATACCCGTAGCCAACATATCGATCCGATTACGAATGGGCTGTGTCATTATCGGGCTTACTCCTGGCATTTTTGTTTTCTGCTGTATTTCTTGTATAATCTTGTCTCTCGTCATACCTTTACGCCAATGTTTCTTGTCTTTAAGATGAATAATCGACTCTATCATTGTTACCGGTGCCGGATCCGTTGCTGTTTCAGCGCGCCCCAGTTTACCAACAACCCCTTCAACTTCAGGAATTTGATTTTTTATAATAATATCCTGTTTTTTCATAACTTCCATTACCTGTGTCAGGGACGCTCCCGGCAAAAGTACGGGCATAAAGAGAAGATCTCCCTCGTTAAGAGGCGGCATGAATTCCTGTTTCATTAACGATCCGCACAATAATCCTACGATCATTACACCAATTGCTATCAGTACTATTATTTTTTTGTGCTCCAGCGACCACTTGATCATGGGGTTATACCCCCCGTACAAGACCTGTGTTGTCTTATTTTCTTCTACAGATCTTAATTTTCCTCTTAGCAAATAATAGCAGAGTGTAGGAAGTAACACTAGAGCGATAATAGCTGCTCCTACCATAGTAAATGTTTTAGTAAAGGCAAGGGGTCTAAATAATTTACCTGCCTGGCCTGTCAGCACAAATACCGGGATAAAGCCAACAATGGTTGTGAGTAAAGCAAATAGAACAGGTTTGCCGACCTCTTGAGCTCCCTTAGTGCAAACATCCAATCTCTCTTGGTCATCGAGATGCGTTACGCCTTTTTCGTGTCGCCTGTCGCTAAGTTTTCTATAAATATTCTCAACTAGTACGCACCCGGAGTCCACCATTACACCAATAGCTATAGCTATTCCGCCTAAAGACATTATGTTTGCATCGATACGAAGATTACGCATGAAAATGAAAGCTATAAGAATACCGATCGGTAAGACCAAAGAGATAATAATGCTTCCCCTGAAATGCATCAGGAATAATAAAATAACAAGAACTGTTATGATAATTTCCTGGACTAAAGCGGTCTTCAATGTGTTTATACAGCGTTGTATAAGGCCTGTACGATCATAAAATGGTATTATTTCAACTCCCGATGGTAACCCCACTGATAGTTCTTTTATTTTTTCTTTAATACTGTCCAGCACCTTAAGCGGATTTTCACCATAACGCATAAGAACCACTCCGCCCGTCACCTCTCTGCCTTCTTTATCTAAGGCACCCCTTCGAAAGTCCGGACCAATAGTTACGGTAGCGATGTTTTTAACGTAAATTGGTACGCCTTCTTTTTCCCCGATAACAATGTTTTCTATGTCAGTTACATTTTTTATGAACCCTATGCCCCGGACAATAAATTCCGCGCCTCCTTCTTCAAACACCTTTGCTCCTACATCAATATTAGACTTTTGAACCGCGCTAATAACGTTGTGAAGGTTTATGTCGTATGAGAGGAGCTTGTTCGGGTCTATATTTATTTGGTATTGTTTTACATATCCTCCAACCGACGCAACCTCCGAGACCCCCGGGACAGAAGTTAACTGGTACCTGATATACCAATCCTGGATGGAACGGAGCTGGGCCAGATCATATCCTTCTCCTTCGACCGTGTACCAGAATATTTGCCCTAAAGCTGTCGCGTCCGGGCCCAGGGTAACAGTTACATCTCCAGGAACATCTCTCTTGGCAAAATCCAATCTTTCCAAAACCCTCGTCCTTGCCCAGTAGAAATCCGTCCCCTCCTTAAAGATCAAGTTTACAAGTCCAAACCCAAATGCTGACGTAGAACGCACAACTTTTACTTGAGGAGTTCCCATAAGACCGGTTGTTAACGGATATATTACCTGGTCCTCTATGTCCTGTGGGCTTCTACCCGGCCAATCAGCATATACTATAACCTGGAGCTCACCAATATCCGGGATGGCATCAACAGGAGTATCCATCATTGAAGAATACCCCCACACTATGATCAGTACAAAAGCTGCAATGACTAAAAATCTGTTTTTAAGACAGCCCTCTATAATTTTACCAATCATATTTATCCCCTATTTTATCAGTGTTGATGCTCCGGGGGTATAGCGCTTTGATCCTCTTTGTCAGAGCCTAATGCTCCTCCATATGCCGCTGCCGCTGTCCCCGAAAGCTGACTCTGGGAATCTATCAAAAAGTTTGCCTTTGTAACAACTTGTTCCCCTTCACTTAGCCCTTTAAGTACCGGGTAGAATTTTGCTTCACTGCCCTCTATCATAGTAGTTGCCTCTGGCCCGACTGTAATTGCTTTCCCTTCATATTCTCCGCTGCCCTTATCAACCCAAACGATCTTCCGTCTGCCGGTATCAAGTACGGCTTCTTTCGGGATAGCCAACACTTCCATTTCGCCATCTACACTTAACACACTCATAATTACTACATCAACATACATCTCGGGTTTCAGTTTAAGATCCGGGTTATCTACTTGGACTCTAAAGCTCACGGAACGTGTTTTAGGGTCTACTACAGGGTTTACAGATGAAATGACACCCCAGAACTCTTCTCCGGGGATGTTGGATGTTGTAACCAAGACCCGTTCTCCCGATTTTACCCAGCTTAATTCATATTCATAAACTTCACCGTATATCCACATCTTTTCTTCCGGGAGTATAAGGCTTGTTTCTACTTCTCTTGTGTTTTCCAATTCTTCAATCTGCTCTGCGCTCAAGCCTAACAGTTTTAATTTTCTTCTTGCTGATTCCACAAGGCTCATAGCTCGCTCTTTAATTTCAGGGATGCTTCCTTCTCCCATTTTGTCTAAAGCTTTCAGCGAAGAAATCAGCTCTTCCTGAGTTATAGCAAGTTGCGGATCGTAGGCAACCTTCCCAACGGTCCGTATCTCCTTGAAAAGATGGAGTTTTTTTACCGGTTCTGTTCTGACCCCGGCCAGCCTTGCCTGTTCTCCTTTTATTTCAACCTTACTAATTACGCCTCTAAGCTTATCGGCTTGTTCTGTTGGTAATTTCTTAAGCGGCATACCACAAACCGGACAGGCCATACCTTCATGTTCCCCTTGTAGATAAAATACATGCTCCTCTCCCTCCATCCCACATCCATAATAAATAGCGTCTCCTTCTGTCTCTTCATACACTGGGATGTAATCCATTCCCATAGAATCTTTAGTCGGCACCTTTGAGGTTATGTCGGGGTTCATGGGATTGCGATAGAAGAGTATTTTTCGTTCTCCCGTAACTTTTTTAGCTTTCTCCTCTTTATATACTGGCGTCAAGTTCATATTACAAATTGAACAGCTCGTCGTGCCTTTATTGTATTCTGCGGGCGAGACCTTGACACTTGGATGCATCCCGCAAGTGTAATACTGTATCGTTTCGTTTTCTTCATTACCCTGATCAGATGGTGCTTTTCCACTACATGAAACAACAAACAAACTAATGGTTACTACCATTAATATGCTTATCAATCCGCGTAAAGAATTAATCGGGCTCGAATTGTTCTGATACATCTTCCCTCTCCTTTAAATCTTTACCTATAACTCTTTCTAAATAGGCAATAGATTTTTGATAGTCAACTATTGATTTATAATAAGCTAACCTTGTCTGTAAGAGCACTCTTTCGGATTCCAACCAATTCAAGAAATCAACTTTTCCCGTTTCATAACCGGTCTTTGCCGCGTCAAAAGACTGCTCTGATTGCGGGATCAAAGCGGTTTCGTATAGCATGACCACATCTTTGTACGTAATTATCTTGAAATATATATCCTCAACTTCGTAATATACTTCGTTTTGCACGTTTTCATAGTTTTTCTTGCTAGCATTCAGCAAGGCTTTCTTTTCTTTTACCTTGTCGGATATTCTGCCAAGCCATAATGGAACGTTGATCGAAAAAGTGGTCATCCACGCGTCTTGCCCATCATTGGGTTGTATTGTTGTGCCCTTGCCAACTTCAATGTAATCAAATCCAACTGTTAGGTCCGGCACATAGTCCATCATTGCCAGGGATTTTTCATATTCTGATCTTTCAATATTTAAGCGAGCTGCCAACAACTCTTGTCGTGATTGTCCTGCAATAGCATGTAACTCGTTAAGTTTATAATCAAACTTCACAGGCTCTACCTCTTCTAATCGACCTACCCCTGTATCGATTTGTCTGTTGAGAACGCTATTAAGTTTAGCGGCTAAACTTTTTCTATTTTGTCGTAAAATAAGAAGTCTGTTTATAAGATTTGAGAGTTCTACTTGAGCTTTTATGACATCTTGCTGAGGAGCAAACTTTGATTCATATCTTCTTTGTGCGACCTTTTCTAAATTTTCCAGTATAGCTTTCTCTCCTTCCGTTACTTGAATAGCTTTATCTACCCAATATATATCATAATAGACAAACTTTACTTTTTTCACTATTTCCCGTCTGGCGGCTTCATACTTTTCCTTTAGCATACTCGCATGTCTTGATTCTGCTATTTCTTCCATGCTTAATTTAATTGGAAACGGTATTTTTTGCGATACACCATATTTATGCTCTTGTGGCCCAACCCGTGTTTCCACACTTTCTCCAAAATATGTATATTTTGCCATGGGATCTGGCAAGCTTGATGCTTGTCGAGCTTTATATACTGCTGCCTCCCAATTGCCATAAGCTTCTTGAATGGCCGGATTATTGCTTATTGCTTCCTCGATGAGGCTTTCCAGAGTGCTGGCTTTACCATCTTCTGAAAAACCAATATTATAGGAAAAAACTGATATAAAAATAAAAACTGATACAATTATGCTATTTTTCACTTGTCCTCCTCAAATATTATAATTGTTGTTTATATTTTACCCCATAAAGGTATTTTTACAAGGCAAATAGCCTCGCCATTATATTTCTTTTATATGGGACAGAAGGCGAACATCACTTTGGCTAAATCCTTAACTTACTTATGCTTGCCTCATCAATCCCGTCGGCAGCGATAATATCTTTTTTCCCGCCGTTCACTTCCTGAAAAGAGATTTTGCACTCCCCGGACCCGGAATCAGAATACCTCGCTATTATGCTGGCGGCCAGAAGTGCTGTCGCGTCACCGCAATGGCCCCTGCCTATTCCCGTGGGGCCAGTCACTTCAATGGGGTTGAAGATAAGATCCCCCGGTTGCGCTAAAGCGATCAATTTATTGTTTTCTAGTTCATCCCTGCCCACTGCAAGCTTGAACTCGGGTGTGAGCCTGAAATGCCGGCCTGTTTTTAAGAGCTCGACATCGTTCATGTCCGGATCTGTGTGATCCAGAAGATCTCTAATTCTCCCGCAAAATGACGAATAAGTCAGAAGACATCCACCGGCCGGACAGGGATAATCGTTTATACCCAAGTCCCGGGCAAGCTTAATCTGGGGTTTTCTTGTCCTGCCATGAAAACCAAGAAACGCGCTTCTGTCTATCCACCCTTCTTTTTCGGGAATCGTTGGGGGTAATATTTTCGCTGATAGAGGTCTTACAACCAGTCCCTGAAGCCCTGACTCTTTTTCTATGAGATCCAAAGCCCGCCTGTGCTGGGACATGGGACGCTGGCCAAGAACCTCGCCCGTCACAATAAAAGCAGCTCTCTCTTCCGCCATGATCTGTTTTGCGCGAACAAACTTTAATATTCTGCAGTCAATACAGGGATTCATGTTCTTGCCACGCCCGTGGCGCGGGTTTTTTACAATCTCAAGGTATTCTTCTCCAAGAAAGACCGATCGAAGACGGGTCCCGACAAACTCGGATATTCTGCGTGCTGACGACCCGCAGCCTTTTGACCCGTCACACTGGCAAAAGGGAGAGCTGAAATGAAGCGCCAATACGTCTAGGCCCTGATCATATATCATCTTCAATGCGAGGGAACTATCCAATCCTCCGGAAAGAAGCACTATTGCTTTCATAAAAGTCCTTTTGGCTACAACGCCCTACACGGCGCTTTCATCTATGATTTTTATAAAATTTTCTTTCCCTGTCTCTTCAATAAGCAGCGCCAATCTTTGTCTTGACTTAGCGTTTCTTTTGTAAAATTCTACCACTTTCCCGATTAAAGACAATACCTCCTCCTTGGTAAATATCCTGTCTAGCTTGAAGCCGACGCGGGGGGTCCTGCCGCCGCATCCTCCTAGATATACGGCATATCCTATCCTTTTCTCGGGATGCGCCAGGTCAACTTCCCCGTGAATGCCCATATCAGAAACCTGAGCACGCGTACATGTATTCGGGCAACCCGAAATGGCTATTTTGAACTTGTGCGGCAGGTCCATACCGCATCCAATGCCCGCCTCTTTTTCGATCCTGTCAAAGAGATCAAATGTGTTTATTAATCCTCTTTTACACCAGTTATTGCCGGGGCAGCATGTAGTTGCCCTGAGTCTGGCCCCGGTAGCACCGGGGTGTACTCCCGAGGCTTTCAATTCAGCCTCTACCGAATCGCTGTCTTCACGCTTTATAAAAGGGATCTCTATCCCTTGACGGACCGTAAGGTGAACTGTTCCCTTGCCGTACTTTTTCGCGATTTCCGATAGTTTGGATAAATGAACGCTTCTATAATTGCCCGCGGGCATCCTGGTCCTTAACGTGAGGTATCCGTCCTGTTTTCCCCGCAAAAATCCGCGTTCTTTTAATGCTTCGTAATCTATATTTTCTACACCCATTTTTCTCCTTCTCCCTATTTTGTTACATCCTGGAATGCCTTTTCCAACGCGATCTTGGTTCTCCTTATATCGTCTGTCGTGTGCGCGAAAGACACGAAATTAGCCTCAAACTCCGACGGCGCTAGATATACACCTTCGGACAATAACTTCCTGTAGAATTTACGGAACAACCTCTGCTGCTTAAACTTGACACTGAACATCGTCCCGTAACAGGACACTTCAAGTTTTACATTGTAAAGCTTTGCGAATTCACGCGCGGCAAAAACTAAGTCTTCTGTCATTTTGCGCAGCGACGGATACCTTCCCCGCGATAAAGATAAAGCCTTAAGCGTGGATATCCCCGCCTGCATCACTATGGGATTGCCGGCAAATGTGGACGCCTGGTACACACCTCCAAGCGGGGCAAGATGCCCCATAACATCTCCCCTTCCCCCGTATGCGCCTATCGGCAGCCCGCCCCCTATAATCTTACCAAGGCAGATCAAGTCAGGCTTTATCCCGAAGTTTTTTGCCGCAGCGCCAAAATCAAATCTGAATCCGGTTATAACCTCGTCAAAAACTAACATCGCACCGTATTCCCGAGTCCTTTTCCTCAAGTATTTCAAAAGAGACTTATCAGGCGCGACTACGCCGTAATTTCCACCTACCGGTTCGACAAGCACTGCCGCTATTTTTGAACCATGTTTTTTAAATAACCTGTCAATCGAATCCTCATTGTATTCGGCAATGAGTGTATGCTTTACAAAATCGGCAGGAACACCTTTACTTGAAGGCGTCCGCATGGAAGCCAGACCCGAGCCGCCTTTTACCAAAAGATAATCCGCGTGTCCATGATAAGCGTTCTCGAACTTCACCAGTTTATCCCTGCCAGTAAAACCTCTCGCAAGCCTTACAGCGCCCATGATCGCTTCCGTGCCGGAATTTGTGAAACGCAATTTTTTGATCTGGGGGATTGCTTTCTTAATAAGCTCAGCCAGCTCGATCTCACTCGAAGTTGTGGTCCCAAGGTTTGTCCCCAGCTTCAAGGATCTTTTTATGGCCTTCATAACATCCGGATAGGCATGACCGAGCATAAGCGCGCCGTAAGAAAGCACGTAATCAATATATGTTTTCCCGTCATGATCATATATCCTGGAGCCTTCCCCCCCCTTCATCACCAAGGGAGTCCCGCCTACATAATTAAACGATCTTACGGGACTATTTACGCCTCCCACGAGATGTTTTTCAGCCTGTTTAAACAACGAGCTGTTCCTGCTTTCGTTTTTTACTTTACCCACTTTGCTATGTCCTTTGCGTGATACGTAATAATAAGATCAGCGCCTGCTCTTTTAATGGAGCTTATGATCTCGAATACCATCTCCTTTTCACTCCACCAGCCTAACCGCGCACCGCTTTTTATCATGGCATATTCCCCGCTGACGTTATAACCAGCTAACGGATAGTTAAACCGCCTTTTAGCTTCACTCACTATATCTAGATACCATAAAACCGGTTTAACCATAACGATATCGGCACCATCGGCTATATCCTGCTCTATTTTACTTAAAGCTGTCTCTTTCGCGGTATAATCCAGCTGATATCCCTTGCGATCTCCGAACCTTGGAGACGAATCAGCGATCTCCCGGAACGGTCCGTAAGCATTGGACGCAAATTTTGAGGAATACCCCATGATCCGCGTGTTCGTAAGGCCCCTTTTATCCAGGGTTTCCCTGATCGCTTTCACTTGATTAGCGGCCATTGCCGAGGGGGAAACATAATCGGCTCCTGCTCTCGCATGCGATACCGCCATTTCGGAAAGCGCCTGTAAAGTCGCGCTATTATCTATTCGGCTTTCACTCTTTTGTATCACGCCGCAATGCCCATGCGATGTATACGCGCATAAACAAACATCGGTAAAGACAGTTATGCCCGGAAAATCCTTTTTTATTTTCTTTATTGTTCCGCTTACTATGTTGTCTTCCGCATAAGCAGATGTGCCCTTCGGATCTCTGGTGTCAGGGATACCGAAAATAAGGATGTTTTTAAGGCCCGCGCGGCTCAGTCCATCGACTTCCTCAACAAGCGCATCAGGCGAAAACCTAAAAACACCCGGCATCGAAGAAATTTCTTCAACCGATTCTTTTCCGTTTTTTACGAATACGGGGTATATCAATTTATCAAGTCTGATATCCATATTTAACCACCTCGCCCACCACCAGTACCGCCGGAGGTTTGATCTTCGCCCGTTTGGCCTCTTTCGCAATAGTCCCTATCGTCGCTTTTACGATACGGGCATCCTCACGTGTAGCCCTTTCGATGAAAGCGCAAGGGGTGTTCCTGGGCCTGCCCTTTCCGAGCAAGGCTTTTACCACATTCGAAATATTGGCGACGGCCATAAGATACACGATCGTATCGCTGCCGGGCACATCGATATCCGCCTTTGTATCTTTTTTCCTTCCTGTTACTATCGACACGGATTGCACCCTGCCTTTTACGGTCAAGGGTATACCAAAACTTGCAGGTCCCGCGAACGCAGAGGTTATCCCGGGGACAACCTCGACCTTTACGCCTTTCTTCCTGAGATACCGTGCTTCCTCGAATCCCCTGCTAAAAATAAAAGGATCCCCGCCCTTAAGCCGAACCACCGTCTTATACCTGGACGCTTTACCATATAAAAGACGGTTTATCTCTTTCTGCTCTTTTAGGTGTAATCCATCTTTCTTCCCGACACAAACCTTCTCACATTGAGTCTTAGCATACTTGAGGAGTTCCGGCGCGGAAAGAAAATCATAAAGAATGCAGTCCGCTTTTTTTAGGATCTTAAGTCCCTTCACGCTTATCAGTTCCGGGTCACCCGGACCCGCTCCAATTATATATACTTTACTTTCCATCTATCTTCCCAAATATTATCCTCAAATCTTTTCTTTTTTTATTCACCTGTACGGCTAAACTCCCTTGTAAGGGGTGCGGCTCTATTAAAGTAAAAGGGATTATCCTGGACTTTCTTTCATGATAACCCAATCGCACAAGAGCAGCATGTGCCATAATAACAGCGTCAAAATCACCCCTATCCAATTGGCCAAGTCTTTCGTCTATATCGCCTCTAATATCCTTAACAATCAGATCATTGCGATATCTTGTAACCCCTTCTTTTCTGCTAGCACTGCTGGTGCCAACTATTGCTTTTTCGGGTAGAGTGTCAAACGTATAGCCTTCATGCGAAACCAAGCAGTCACATCTGCGTATTGAACTTGTTACAGCCGCTATAACAAGTTCTTCCGGTATATTTTCTTCCAGATCTTTCGCGCTGTGCACTGCGACGTCTACCTCACCCTTCAAGAGGGCCTGCTCTATTTCGTAGGTGAAAAAGTCGGTTTTTTCCAACAGTGTAAGCGAAGTTACCTTATCCTTATCGCCTTTTGTATGTATAATAACCGGCTGAAGTTCCACTCCCCGCAACTTCCCGCGTATTTCCTCAACCTGTTTTAGCGCCAACAAACTGGGCCTTGTGCCAACCTTTAAACGCATCTTGAACAAGCTCCTCCCGCAATGTTCTCATTTTGTCCTCGATCAAGAGTTCTGCCCTTTTGATCTGTGGTAATAACCTGGCATTTCGCTTATCAAAATTTATCGCTAAATCATCAATATTTTTCACAAAAATACCGGGAATACTTTCCGCGCCCGGCTCAATATCCCTGGGAACGGCAAGATCAAATACGTAAAGATCTTTCTGTCTTCTCCTTCTTATCTCAAACATTTGTTCCAGACTGATCACGTAATGAGGGCTTGTCGTTGCGCTTACCAACACGTCCGCATCGGCGGCCCTATCCGACAAATCATCCATCAAAACCGCCGTCCCGCCGGCCTTTCTGGCCAGCTGCTTTGCTTGTTTATGTTTTTTTCGTGCTACAAATATCATCTCTATTCCTTCTGTCCTTTTTTCAGCAAAAAGACCAGCGATCTTTCCTGTCCCGACAACAATTATTTTCTGCTTTTTGCTGAGATCCTTAAGAATTATCTCAGCGACGTCTGAATTATCCCACTCTAATCCTGACATTGTCCTGATCTCTTTCGCGGCCCGAATCACCCTGTCCCAAAAATATTGTAACTGCAAATTCCCCGACAACCGTCTTGCCCAGGAGCTCAGCTGTTCCAATATTTCTCTCTCTCCGATAAGCTGCGACTCAAGTCCGCTTGCGAGACGAAGAGCATGCCGTAAAGTCCCATTATTTTCATTTTCCGCATAAGCCTCACCAAAAAGCTCCGGAAAATGCCCTTGAAAGAGAGTTATAGCCTCCCTTGCGGAGTGCCGATTCTCTGCCACGCCATAAATCTCTACCCTGTTACATGTGAAAAGTACCGCCGCTTCCCCTGCTGCTGTTTGCCAGAAATCATGGATATCCTGGCGCTGCCGGTACGTTTCTTCACGCATCATAAGCGGTACAGTTTTATGATCTATTCCGATAAGATAAAAAGTCATCCCACCGTTCTTTCAGGAAATTTTTTATATCCCTCGATAAAACGGGATCCCTTCCGTCCGTGTAAACCGCGATAAGCGCTTTTTTAAGACGAATTACTGCAGGCGAAATAAAATCGCTGATAGCCGGATGATCGACAACGTTTACAGACACGTCATGTTCGCGTGCCCACTGGCTTATGTGTTCATTAACAACCGGATCGTTTGTAGCGGCAATGACAAGGCTTGCGTTGCGGATATCTGTTCGCCGGACATGCCGGCGTGCCCACGTAATAGCCCCGTCGGTGGCAAGGCGTCTAACACCGGGAGCTGATGCCGGAGAAATCACATGCACGCGGGCTCCCGCATCCAGAAGGGTCTTTATTTTGCGAAGGGCAACCTGCCCACCGCCGACAACGACTACACGTTTATCTTTCAGCTTTACTGCAATCGGAAGATAATCCATATGCTTGCTGACTCTCGATCAAATACCGTCCCCATTTACGTTCTTTTTCAGGGGCCTGGTGTGGATACCGCACTCGCCGCCGCATTTACTTGTTCCTATCCATCGTCCGGCACGTTCGTTATCCTCACTGGTGATCTTGCTGCAAGGAGCACATCCCAGAGAACGATACCCTCGCGCATACAGAGGGTTAACCTTTACGCCGTACACGGCCAGATACTGCCAGACTTCCCTTTCCTTCCAGATAAGAATAGGATTAAGCTTGATAAGCCCTTCATCCCTTTCTTCTATTTCCTGGAAATCCGTACGCGTACGTCCCTCGGTGCACCTTAATCCTGTGACCCAGCAGGTGACACCCATCTCCTCAACGGCCCTTTTCACCGGTTCTACTTTAAGCAGATCACAGCACCTGTCCGGATCGCTTTCATACAACTTATCCGGAATTTCCGCGTCGCTTTTATAGACCTTGAGTTCAGGGTATCTTACCACTTCTTCGTTCATGAATGCAACAGTCTCGACCGGTTTGAATCTGGTAGTTACGATAAAACCGCGTATCTTTGCATCCACGCGTTTTACAAGATCCCATACAACCACGGAATCCTTTCCGAGACTATTCGCAACAACCAGACCGTCACCATACTTCTCGTGCGCCTCCGCTATCAGTTGCAAAGACCGATCGACCTTTTCCTTGAAGTTAAGCGTTTCCACCAGTGTTTTTAAGCCTTCCTTCGTTCCCAACAAGCTCATTTTTGTTCCTCCTTTTTATATTTGATATTCAGGACGTTTCAGTCTCCCGAACTTCAGTTTGTTCCACCATCTCTCATGCCAATAGTACAAGAAGAACTTAACCAGGTTAGCTCCTATACCAACCACAAGAGACTCCTTTAAGTCTCTACTGTATATGTAAACAGCAGCCATTGTTGTCAAGACCGCTATAAATCTCCACGTCACGCTTTTTATAAAAGATCTTTTTGGATGATCCACAATCCCTCCTAAAATTACTATCTTTATCAATTTAGTAAAGATAGCCTCAAAAAAATATATCAGATCTGGTACAGTATAACCTTTTCCCTATGAGTTAACTTTTTACAAATATCAGCAAAAGAAACCTTGCTTAACACATCTCCCATAACATCCTCTACTTCTTTCCATATATCTACAAATACAGATCCATTTTTTAAGGCGGAATCCGCGATTGGTAAAAGATCTCCGCTTATTCTACGCATTACCTCCCCAAGCCTTATATCTTCAGGAGATTTGGCGAGCTTATATCCCCCCTCTTTTCCCCTTGAACTGGTTACCAGACCAAGTCTTTTAAGTTGTATGAGGATCTGAACCAGGTACCTTTCCGGTATCTCCTGGTTTTTAGATATTTGTTGGATATGCACCGGGGCGTTGTCCGGCCAGTGTAACGATAGCTCCAAAAGCGCTCTACATGCATAATCACATCTTGCTGAAATCCTCATATATACCTCAACCTTACTTTACTAACTTTATCAACTTAGTAAGATTATATACTTTTTGCCTGTTTTTGTCAAGAAAAATCTTATTTTACTGCTTTTCGAGATATACGTGCTCTGCCGCGTTAAAGGTATCCTCACTGATGTCCGCGTGTTTCCAGCCCAGAGTCTTTACTTCGACCACATCTATCTTATACCCGTCTTTCCGGAAAACAAGCCATGCCTCGGGAAAAGGCTGACCCTTGGGCCCGCCCAGACCGAAGAGGCTCACATACCGGCGCGAATACCCCCTGGAGCCTTCGGCGACGTATTCTCCGTCCTCCCTGGACTTACCTACCCATTCCGATGGTTCTAAGGGGTCTTCCCACATGGGGCTGTACAGTTCAAACAGGTCATTCAATGCTTTTTTGTCATTAACTGACGATCCATCCAGAAGAAGCAGGACCTCGACCCCGCCCAGAGGCGCGCGCAAGGAAGCGTCAAAGACCATTCCCTTGACCCGGAACCTTACAATCCCGTCTTCATGAACGTCCGTCGTTCCAAATACCAATACCAGGACCACGACTGCACATAATAAAATTCCAATGCCTATTTTTTTACCTATCGTCATATCTGCCTCCCTGTTTATACGAGGACTATTGCTACAGAAACCCTCAGGTCCTTATCTCCCTTCAACATCTATTACACTAAAAACTTATTAGTTTTCAGATGTGGTGCCGAACGCGGATAGCCAGATCGCGTCCATCAAGTCTCTCGCTTCTTCGTCAGAAAAATTATTATCGACCAGCAAAATGCCGTTTTTTGTATGTTTCTCTATCTTATACATCGCCAATACCCGTCCATTGCCTATTATAAAGAGATCGTTTCCTGCGTTTGCCGCAGTGATATCGCTTAACCTTTCTCCCGCCTTTTTGTTCAATATGATAGATACCGAAGCTTTCCCGCTTGCGGGGTAATTAGCAACCGCATCGATCAGGTCTTGGGCAGTAAAAACGGAAGTGCCCTCGGGCAAAACGCCTTCGCCTGTCGGGGTATCTTTCGCGACAAGTCTTATCTCAAAAGTAGGTTTAAACGCGGTTTGAGTTTTTCCCGCCTCCGAGAAAGCCGATAAAGCTAAAAAAGAAACCATGCAAACCGTCAACAACAATGTAATCCCAAATACTTTCTTCACTCTTCGCCTCCCGGTTAAGATACGCATACTAACCTGACAGATCTAACCAGGTTAGACTAACCTGGTTAGATTAAAACGCTTTCCTCACTCACTGACATAGGCAGTGCCCATTTTTGTCTTCACGCTCTTAAAATTCTCGTTAAGGGCTTTTTCAAGGCGTGGGGTAAGTCTGGTATAGCTTGTGATCCCGCCATCGTTACTGCTTATCGTGACATAAACCCTCTCGCCTCTGTCAGGATAATAATAAATAGTGCCGCCTACCCCCGGCGGTTTTTCAAACCACCTTTTATTAACTGACTCGCACCGCGCCGTAAATTTTTCAGGCGCTTCTTCCGGGCCGAAGGATTTGATGAGTTTGAACGTTACCCTTTTATAGTCAACCGCATTATAATGGTCCATAACTTTTACAGATTCGACTACGGCCGTCGCCTTTATCCTGGACTCCTCGGCCGCCTGTTCGTAATATTTCGGCGGTAATACAGCAAAAACGCTTGTCGCAACAAAACACAAAAATAAAACCGCGATAATAATCTTATGTCTCATCTCTCACCTCTTTCTTGAATTAGATTGAATCCCGTTCAGCAATATTATATTTTAAGTATATCATATCAAGACGCAATTTACCGAGCATTTAATCCTGTTTCTATGAATCTGAATAGTGCTAGAAAGGGTTGTTTGCTATGCTCCGTACAGGGAGCCTCCCACACCGGGCGGAGGGGCCCTGATAGGAGTATAGCAAACAACCCTTACCGAGCATCTAATACTGTTTCGACGAACATGAATAATCCAGAAACGGGATTCGAGCGCCGTTTCCCTTGACCTTGATCGTTTTTCAAGGCATTATATCATTAGTATATCGCATTAAACCGCAGTTTCCAGGGTAAAAAATATGAATACATTCCTGATAATAGGCTTCGTGGTCTTCGTCGGATTTGTCTTAGGGCAAGAACTGGAAAGAATGAAATTGCCAAAGATAGTCGGATATCTTCTGGCCGGGATCGTTATGAACCCGCAGATATGCCCTTTCATTCCCAAAACTATCACAACTAACACCAACGTAATCGAAAACATAGCTATAGCTTTCATCGCTTTTTCAATAGGCGGCAGCATAGTATTTTCGGAAGTAAAAAAACTGGGTAAAGGCATCCTTTACATCACCCTGTTCGAAGCCGAAGTTACTTTTCTGGCGATCACCATTGGCTTCCTTGTCTTGCTCCCTCTGGTTACAAATTTTCCACAAGGTACCTGGTTTACGTTTTTCATTCCCCTGAGCCTCCTCTTGGGATGCCTGGGCTCCCCGACAGACCCTTCGGTCGCGCTGGCGGTCAAACATGAATACAACGCTAAAGGCGAGGTCTCCTCGACAATGCTAAGTGTCGCCGCTTTTGATGATGTGCTCGGCATAATAAATTACAGTGTCGCGCTGGTTATAGCCCAGGCCATCATAACGCAACAACAATTTTCGGCCTATGATGCGTTTTTTGTCCCGCTTCTAATAATAATCGGATCTGTTATTCTCGGGGGTGTACTGGGGGTCATTTTCAATCTTATCACCATCCGTATAGCCAAAGAGACTGAAGGTGTCTTTTTTGTCCTGGTGTTAAGCGCCCTTACCCTATGCTGGGGGCTGGCGACGTTGGTTCACGCCGAGGAAATACTTTCCATCATGATCATGGGAATAGTCGTGGCAAACTTTAATCGTAATCCCAAAAAAATATTTAATATGTTGGAAAGATACTCGGAAGAACTGATCTTTCTTTTATTCTTCACATTAAGCGGGATGCACCTGGATTTCCACCTCCCTCCCATCGTGCTCGTCCTCTTGTTCTTTTTCATCATATTCAGGATAGCAGGAAAATTCGCGGGCACGGCCCTCGGCGCGACAGTGGCAAAGTCTTCTCCCCAGATCAGAAAATATACGGCGAGTGGCTTGATTCCCTTCGGGGGCATAGTCATAGGTCTTGCTCTTATGATGCAGCAGAATCCCGCTTTCAACGAGATATCTAAATATCTGGTAAGCATTATTGTGGGCGCTACCATAATAAACGAATTTATCGGGCCTATCTTTGTAAAAAAAGCACTCAAGGCTACCAAAGAAATAGACTGATAACACCCCGCTCGTTTACTTTGCGGATGGATTGGCCGCCTCTTCGTAAGTCTATTCTTCTCTGTCCGATACTTTCCGGAGGTCTTCAAGAAATTCAGGATTTATTTTCTGTCCCGCTTCCCGTGCCCTGTGCACATCTTCCCAGCTTTTATTGTATTTTTTCTTCATATAGTATACGTAAGCTCTATCATAGTATGCATCGGAATAATTCGGATCCTCTTTTATCGCCTTGTTGAGATCGGACAGGGCCAGGTCATATTTCCCCTGTTTCTGAAAGATTTTCGCGCGGTTACAGTAGGCAAAAGCATATCCCGGGTTTAATCTGATGGCTTTATTTAAGTCAAAAATAGCGCGGGCGTATTGGCCTTTTTTTACATAGGCCTGGCCGCAATAGGCATATGCCTCGGTGTATTCCGGATCCAGTTCTATCGCTTTGTCAAAATCGGAGATCGCTTTATCATATTCGTCTTCTTTGGTATAAACCCATCCACGAGTGAAATAGCTATAGGGGCTGACCGGGTCCAGCTCTATGGCTTTCGTGCAATCGGATATCGCGCGTTTATACTCGAGTTTTTTACTGTAAACCCACCCGCGATTAGCGTAAGCCTGGGCGTAATCCGGGTTCAATTTAATAGCTTTGGTGAAATCAGAAATCGCTTTATCGTATTCGCCCTGTTTGCCATAAACCCATCCTCGGGTAAAAAGATTATAAGGATTGTCCGGATCCAGCGCGACGGCTTTGTTGCAATCGGATATCGCGCGGTTATATTGTAGTTCCGACCTCCAGGACGCAAGGGGGATCCATTCCCCTTCGCCGTTTTTGTAATATACCTTCTGCTGTTTTCGGATAAAGGCGTCGTATAAGTTCTGCTCAGGCATGCCGACATAGACCGCACCTGGCTCTTTTACTGATTTTTGGGCTTGTTTATGCTCTGGCGGGGGTTTGTATTCATCGGTTTCGGCAAAGACTATCCCCGAGGTAAGGACTGTCATAAGGATTATTGTCAAAACCTTCATAATCGTATTCTAGGACGGTCAGCCCGTCTTATCGCTACTCTTCTTTGGGCGGATCATAACCGAGCTCTTTCCCTAGACCGGACTGCATAAGGTAGTCATGCATTTGTTGTTCAGTACCGCTATCATATAACACTGCAAACTTGTCAAAAAGATCATACATTCTGTTATACTCTAGCACTTGTTCTGTTCCGTCAAGTTTTTGCCTTTCAGCAAGAAGAGCATTCCACTGCGGGACCAGGGCGTTATAACGTGCCCAGTCCTCCTGTGCTTTGGCCTCTTGTGCTTGCGGTTCTAGAGTTTTTTGCTGGGCCATTACCTCAAACACCCTCTGGCAGTTTGGAAGCTGCTTAAGCTTGTCCATTCTTCCTATCCCTACGGTAATCATCCTCTGAAACTCCTCTTTATAAGTCCTTTTGGGTTGTTTTTTAGGTTTCTCGGCGGGTCCCAGTTTGTTCAATAGATCCACCAACCTATGAAACTCCTGAAGCACATCACCTGGCCGAAATGAAGTAGCGGGCACCAAATAGGTCTCATTCAGCAAAGTGCCGTTTGGAACTGGTGTTATACGGCTTGCTATCCCATACGAATCCATGGCAATGGAAGTTTTAACATAAGTTGCCTTGTACGGGTCGTCCTTAGAGTTGAGCCTCCCGTAATATGTATGTCCCTTGATGGGCACCGTTCTCTCGCTAAGACTATATCCGGAATCAGGAAGGTCAATATATACGTTCCCGCTGAGATCTCCGAAAACGTAGAGAGCCATGGGATCATCCGGCATGTCGGAATGAACATTCATCCTGACCACACACACCTTAACGTCGTGCAGACCTCCCGCTCTGGTAGGCACGTCGTAGAGAACCTGGTTTTCTACTTCGACATATCTCTGGTAATCTTCAGGGACTCTGTAATACTTGATCTCATTGTCCTTAAGAAACTCCAGTATATTCTTCAGTTTCTCTTGCTGGTGTTTGATAATTATCGGATTATTGTTATAAAATGCCTGGAGCATCACTTCCTGCTGCTCCGGGGTCACTTCCTCGGCTTCGGCTGGAAGTAAAAATGACCCTAACAGCATCCCTATAACCAGACTCAATGCAATCGCTTTGTATTTCACAATATCCTCCTTTTTTGCCGCGAATCTATTCTAAGCTGACAGATCTAACCAGGTTAACAGGGTGTAAACTCACGTCGCGTTAACCTGGTTAGATCTCGCTGCGCCTTCGGCTTGCGGCTCCTTCTGTGCGAGCCTCCTAGGCGCGCACGGTGTGTCAGGTTAGAATAATATTATAGCACTTGTCCGAAATAGTACAAGAAATAGGCTCAGGGAGTCCGGCATCACAAACCGGCTAAATACCCTGTTGAAAACGCCGCTTGCAGGTTAAACCCCCCGCAATCCCCGTCGATATCTATCATCTCGCCGGCAAAATATAACCCCTTTACCTTTTTTGACTCCATATTTTTTGGGTCTATCTCTTTTACCGATACTCCGCCGCGCGTTATCTGGGCTTTTTCGAATGAAACGGTATTCGCAACATCGAATTTTAATCCTTTTAAAAGCATTATGAGATATTTTCTTTCTTTTGCCGTCAATTGGTTGGCTTTTTTGTTTTGAGGAATTCTAGAAAGCTCTAAAAGAAGATCGCTGAAGCGCATAGGTGCAAAATCTTTTAAAATATTCTTCAGACTTTTCGCTGAAGACTCCGAGATTTTCTTCATCAGTATGTCTTCTGTTTCTTCTGGACTAAACATGGGCATTATATCAATTTCCAGAGACACTTTTTTATCTTCATCAAGCCAGTCTACCACTCTCGAACTAGAAGAAAGCGCTACGGGACCTGATATTCCGTTTTTTGTAAAAATCAGACTTCCCTTTTCTGATACTGCTTTCTCCCTGCCGGTTTTAAAAATAAGTTTTACGTCATCAAGGGATACCCCTTCTAATCTTTCCGGAAGAGCGCTTTTCAAACTTAATGCTACCAGTCCGGGTTTTAAAGGAACTATAATATGGCCCAGTTTCTCAGCCATTCTTATTCCATCCCCGGTTGAACCCGTTGCCGCATAAGAAAGTCCGCCGGCGGCGATAATAACCTTGCCCGCTTCAACGATAGTCCCGTCTTCACATAGAACACTTTTAACGGCACTTTGGGATGCGCGAACTTCCTTGCCGCTTGTATTAACCAAAACCCGTATTTTTAGTTTCTTTAGTTCTTCTTCAAGTAGATCCAGAACGCTTGACGCCTTGTCTGTTACAGGAAAAACTCTCCCGCTTTCTTCTACCTTGGTCTTTAGCCCTCTCTTGGCAAAAAATGATATAAGGTCATTATTATCAAAAGCCTTAAACGCATCCCTCAAAAAACTTCCTGTTTTAGAAAAGTGCTGGATTAAATATTTCGATTCACACATATTTGTCAGGTTGCAGCGCCCGCCGCCCGTCAAAAGAAGCTTTCTTCCAAGATGTTCATTCTTTTCGATGAGAGTCACTTCGTTTCGATTAGACGCGGCACTTATTGCCGCCATCATCCCGGCGGGTCCGCCACCAATAATTACAGTCATTTTTTCCTTTTGATATTTATTTCTGATCAATCACCCGTACGGTCCGTGATCTCGATAAGATGATAACCAAAATCTGTTTTCACAGAGCCGTGGACTTTCCCGACTTTAGCCGTAAAGACCACTTTATCAAATTCCGGGACCATCTGTCCCTGACCAAACTCGCCCAGATCCCCTCCCTGTTTTCCAGAGGGACACTGGGAATGCTCTTTGGCTATTTCCGCGAAATCAGCTCCGCCCTCGATCTGAGACTTGAGATCATTGCATGTATCTTCGGAAGCCACTAAAATGTGCCGCGCTCTAGCTCTTGCCATCTCTTGCTCCTTTCTTATATACAACTTCCCATTGAACAACACTGCTTCCTTTATTTACTAAAATCGAATTCGTACCATTTGTGGGGCCTGACGCCTATATTCCTTACCTTTTCACTCGGTCACAATTTAAGTACAAAACAATTTTTGGGTTATTATATCATTTTAATCTGTTTAGTTGAAGTAAGTTAGAAATGGTTAAAGAATGGCGGAGAGAGGGCCGTTCCGGGCTATAACCCTCCTGTTCGTCGGATCATTTAGCTCTGCAGAAATTCGACTTCACACATAAAAACTAAATAGCCTCCATAGTTGACGGCGGTTTGGGTGTCACGTTGTAAGTAACGCTTACCACACCGGGAACTGTATTAACTATTCTGTCTGCTACCTTATAAAGGATATCATAAGATAATTTTGTGGGATTCGCGCTTCTTGCATCAATGCTATCCCAGCATCTTATTTCAATCTGTGAGCCAAAATCCCGTTTTCCCGCACGCATACCGGTAACTTTATCCTGATGCAGGATTGCCATATATTGAAAAGCTCCTGAAGAGGCCAATTCTTCCTCAACAATAGAAGTCGCGATTCTGACTCTGCTTATTTTTTCCTCGGTTATCTCTCCGATCACCCTTGCCGCCAACGCCGGACCGGGAAAAGGAATCCGATTATAAGCGTATTCTGGCAAACCCAAAGCTTCGGCAACTTTCCTTACTCCATCCTTGCGAAGTTGGATCAGGGGCTCGATGATTTGATACCCAAAAGTCTTCTGCGGATCAATACCCAACTGCTCAAAAACATTATGTTGTCTTTTGATCCCGGCAACAGTCTCATCGACATCGGTTAAAATCGTGCCCTGCAAAAGATATTTTGCCCCGCTATCTCTTACAAGTTTACCGAAAACGTCTTTATAAAAAGACTGTGTGATCGCCTCTCTTTTTTCTTCGGGATCAGTTATGCCTTTTAACGCACTAAAAAATGTTTCTTTGGCATCAATTATCTCCACATGAACACCCAGTTCCTTAAACAGTGCCACGACCTTCTGAGGTTCACCTTCTCTCATTATTCCATTATCAACAAAATATGTTTTAAGCCTCTCCCCCAAAGCTTTATGGCCTAACATGGTAACTGCGGAAGAATCGACTCCTCCCGAAAGAGCGTTGATTGCCAAACCATCGCCAACCAAAGTGGATATTTCCCGCGCTTTCTCCTCGATGAAATTCTCTGCGTTCAATTCACCTACTTTAATTTCGTTAATACTTCCCATTTCTCCTCCTTTTGAAACATCAAACACCTCATTCATAATTATTCGTTTCTTGTAATGTATTTGATTATACTCCTTCAAAGCAACAAATCCCAACTAAAAAACATAAACGTTTCAGGTTATTATATGAAAAGATTATCGCGATTGGATCCTGGTGGGGCGGGGCCTGACGCCTATATTTTACGCAGCCAGCTGAGGATGTCGGCGAAGACTTTTTCTCTCCCCAGTTCTATCGAAAGCGCGTGGCGCATTTCGGGATACTTTATCAATGTCTTATCTGTTGTCTTGAGCGATCTGAAGACCTTTTCGCTTGCCTTGGGCTTCACCAGCTCGTCTTGGCCGGCAAGCAAAAAAAGTACGCTGGTCTCTATTCTGCGCGCGAACGACGCGGATCTCATCTGCGCCAGGGCTATGCCGTGCAGAAGCCCCGCCGTGGCAAAGCGGTGTTCGGCCGGATCCTCATCCAGCATTTTCTGACATTCAATATCACGCGTGCACATCTTTGAATCAAAAGGCAGACTAAACTGTTTTTCGGGGTCGAACACCATATTCCAGAAAATCTTTGCGTATTCTCCAATTGTGAATTGAAGGTTACTCGAAAAGGCCGGTGAAATACATACAAGCCCGTCAAAAAGTCCCGGCCTGAGCGCCGCTGTCATGAATGAAATAAGCCCGCCCATGCTCTCGCCCAGGAGGAAGATCTTTTTTTCGGGATTTTTTTCGGTGATCAATTCGCGGAACCGGCAGATATCTTCGATATAACTATCAAAAGACCCCACATGGCCTTTCAGGCCCGGGGTCTGGCCAAAACCCTCAAGCTCTATCGCGGATGAAGAAATGCCCTCTTGCAGAAAAAATTCAGCCAATGGAGTCCATCTCGCGCTATGACCGCCGAGGCCATGAACAAGAAGGAGAACGGACCCCGCCGAAGGAGATATCCATTCCCTGTAACACATGCCGGTCTTCCCGTCTTTAATTATTTGATTCATGGATGATCAGGTGTCGTTTTCCATGGCCTGCGTGAACATGCGCGTAGCTTCAACGGCGCGTTTCCATGTCTTTATCATTTTTTCGCGTTCTGCAGAGCTGAATTTCGGCTCGTATCTTTTTCCAATCCTCCAATTCTTCTCTATTTCCTTTTTACTGTTCCAGTACCCGCAGTGAAGGCCCGCAAGATACGCCGCACCGAGAGCGGTCGTTTCCGGGATCTCCGAAGAGATCACGGGGATATCGAGAATATCCGCCTGGAGCTGCATGAGAAAAGAGTTCACTGAAGCCCCTCCGTCAACTTTAAGCGACTCTATCTTGTGCCCCGTATCCTCTTCCAGCACCACGAGGAGGTCCCTGGACTGTAAAGCTATGCTCTTAAGCGCCGACCTGATGATATGCGCTGGAGATGTCCCCCTGGTAAGCCCGAGGATGGCGCCGCGGGCGTTGGGGTCCCAGTACGGGGCGCCGAGCCCCACGAACGCGGGAACGAAACTCACGCCTCCCGTGTCGGGTACCGAAAGCGCCATTTCTTCCGAATGCGCCGCCGTTTTAAGGACTTTCAGCTGATCGCGCAGCCATTTGACCACCGCCCCGCCTATAAAGATCGACCCTTCCAGGGCGTATTCCAGACCGTCGCCGATATCCCACGCGACCGTGGTCAAAAGCTTGTGCCTGGAGACAATCGGTTCTTTCCCGATGTTAATAAGCATAAAACATCCGGTGCCATACGTGTTCTTAGTGTCACCCACCTTGAAACAGGCCTGGCCGAAGAGAGCCGCCTGCTGGTCGCCGGCGACGCCTCCGACGGGTATTTCCTCCCCAAACAGTTCTTTTTTTGTTTTGCCGAAAGACCCGCTCGACGGCCTGACTTCGGGAAGTATCCCGGCGGGTATACCCATCATATCAAGGAGTTCTTTGTCCCACTCGCCTTTTTTAATATTGAAAAGAAGCGTCCTCGAAGCATTGGTGGGGTCCGTTAAATGCCCCCCCGTGAGGTTGAAGATAAGCCATGAGTCTACCGTGCCGAAACAGATCTCGCCCTTTTCGGCCCGCTCACGCAGACCCGCGACATTATCCAGGAGCCACATAATCTTTGTCCCGGAAAAATACGGGTCTATGAGAAGCCCCGTCTTTTCGCGTATGGTATCTTCGACTCCTCGCTTTGCCAGCTCTTCACATATACCGGCGGTCCTCCTGCACTGCCAGACTATCGCGTTACACACGGGTTTTCCCGTGGCTCTATCCCACAGGACCGTGGTCTCCCTCTGATTGGTAATGCCTATAGCCGCCACCTGAGCGGGACCGGCGGAGATCTTTTTCATCGCGCCGCGCGCGACTTCCAGCTGGCTTGACCATATCTCGTCGGCGTCGTGTTCCACCCAACCGGGCCTGGGAAATATTTGGCCAAACTCTTTCTGGCTGCTGGATATGATCTTTCCTGAATGATCAAAAAGTATCGCGCGGGAACTCGTGGTCCCCTGGTCCAGAGCAAGGATGTATTTTTCCATATGCCTCTCCTTACAAAAGTTTTTTGACTTATTCCGCAGGCGAACTATACTTATTAGTAAAGGTTAATGTTACATGATTAAATGTCAAGGCAGGTGAAATGAATACACAGTTTGATGTCATCATAATAGGCGCGGGCGTCACCGGCGCCGCTATCGCGCGGGAGCTTTCACGTTTCAAGTTAAAGACGGCGCTCGTGGAAAAAGAGGTGGATGTTTCTTTCGGAACAAGCAAGGCGAACTCCGGGATCATACACGCGGGGTTCCACTCGTCTTCCTCCACGGTCAAGGGAGCGCTGGAGCTCGCCGGAAACCGCATGTTCGACCGTCTGAAAGAAGAGCTGGACTTCCCTTTTGAACGCCGAGGGGAACTGATGGTGGCCTTCACGGAAGAAGAGATACGCATACTCCAGACCTTTTACCTCCAGGGAAAAGACAATGACGTCCCATATCTGGAACTTGTGGGCCGGGAGCGTCTCCTCGAGATGGAACCCCATCTCAACCCGGACATAATAGGCGCTCTTTTCGCCCCGAACGCCGGTATCATCTGTCCTTACGAATACTGTTATTCGCTCGTCGAGAACGCCATGCAAAACGGCGTCGAGCTTTTTACCGGTTCCAAGGTCATCTGGCTCGGCAGAAAAACTAGAAGGGACCGTATCGAGGTCGCCACGCAGAACGGCCTTACGTTGAGCGGTAAATTCGTGATAAACGCCGCCGGCCTTTTTGCCGACGAGATAGCCGCGCTTGCGGGCATCACCGATTTCAAGATACAACCCCGCAAAGGCGAGGAATACCTGCTGGATAAAAGGGTCGGTTCACTCGTAAAAAGGGTCATCTTTCCCGTCCCGACGAAGAATTCCAAGGGCATGCTGGTCATCCCGACGGTCGATGGGCCCGTGATGGTGGGTCCCACGGCGGTTGACACGGAAGACAAAAACGACCTCAGCACGACGCGTGACGGACTGAAGACAGTTTTCGCGCACGCGCAGCAGATGGTTCCGTCCATAAGAAGCAGCGACGTCATCACCGCTTTCGTCGGCATAAGGCCGGCGGCCACGGGCGAGGATTTTATAATAGGTGCGACCCCCATGCACGGTTTCATCAACGTCGCGGGTATACAATCCCCCGGGCTCACCGCCTCCCCCGCCATAGCCGAGATGGTGCGGGATATACTGCTAAAAGAAGGCCTGAGGATGGAAGCGGACCCGTCCTTTGATCCTGTAAGAAGATCCGTTAAGCGGGTCCGGGAACTTATCGACAGCAGAAAATACGAGGAGCTCGGCAAGATCATCGAATCCGATAAAAACTATTCGAAACTCGTCTGCCGCTGCGAGAACGTCACCGAGGCGGAAGTCGTGGCATCGGTCCGTAAAGGACACGTTACCCTGGACGCCATAAAATTCACCACCAGGGCCTGCTGCGGCCGCTGTCAGGCGGGTTTCTGTACATCGAGGATAATGGATATAATCCACAGGGAAACGGGCATACCTTACGAACAGATAAGTAAGAAAGGCCCGGGTACCGAGCTGATACCTATCCCCGTCAAAAAAGGAGAACAAAGTGATTAAACGCGTAGACGCGCTTGTCATAGGAGCCGGTCCGGCCGGCCTGGGAGCGGCTCTGGCTCTCAGGGAGTCCGGTATACAGGATATTCTCGTTGTCGAAAGAGAACCCTCCCCGGGAGGGATACTCATGCAGTGTATCCATAACGGTTTCGGCCTGCACAGGTTCAAGGAAGAACTCACCGGCCCGGAATACGCGGAACGTTACATAAAGGCCGCCACAGAAGAGAGCATAACCCCGCTGACCAATACCGCCGCTATCGATATAATCGATAAAGGCGCCACCAAGACAGTCGTCCTCCTTTCGGAAGAGATCGGCCTCATGGAAGTCGACGCGAAAGCCGTTATCCTGGCCATGGGCTGCCGCGAAAGGAACCGCGGGAACATATCCATCCCCGGGAGCCGGCCGGCAGGCATCGTCACGGCGGGCCTGGCGCAAAAGATGACGAACCTCCACGGACTGCTCCCAGGCAAAGAGATAGTCATCCTGGGGTCCGGGGACATCGGGCTCATCATGGCCAGGCGCCTGACCTGGGAAGGATCGCACGTAAAAGCGGTCGTCGAGGTGCAGCCTTACCCGGGAGGCCTCAACCGGAACATCATGCAATGCCTGCATGATTTTCATATACCGCTTTATCTTTCACACACGGTCACTAATATCGTGGGCAACGAACGGATAGAGGCGGTAAACATCGCCCCTATCGACACGCATTTCGACCCGCAGAAAAAAGGAAGCTTCACCCTGACATGCGACAGCCTTCTTTTATCCGTCGGGCTTATCCCGGAAAACGAACTCTCTCTGAAAGCGGGAGTCGCGCTCGA
>JBDRIH010000027.1:0-5346 GCA_043816025.1 Candidatus Omnitrophota bacterium | reverse complement strand
CTGGTTAGATTTGGCTGCTTAGAAAAGGAGGAGTTATGGCGTTGATAGTATCGTATGCAAAAAGGGAACGCGTAAATTATAAAGGCGCAACACACCATATTGTTACTCGGTGTAATAACAAGAAGGCGTTAATTGTAGATGATTTTGACTTTGCAAAATATAAGTCTATCCTGAGAAAAGCCAAAGAGAAATATGGCTTTTTGCTGCATAATTACGCGCTCATGAATAATCATGTTCATCTTATCATCCGGTTAAGGGAAATCTTGGATATCTCAAAGATTATGCATTCAATAAACAGGCAGTATGCAAGATGGCACAACGAGCATTATGATAAAAAAGGGCACTTTTGGGAAAACAGGTTTTACGGGGAACTAATAGAAGATGATGTGCAGTTATTAGCCGTCATGCGGTATATTGATTTAAACCCGGTTAAAGCCGGATTATGTGAAAAACCGGTCGAATGGAAGCATTCCGGTGCAGGTTGTTATCTTCAGGGGAAGCAGGACAGATTAATAGATGCCCCGGAGGTTTATACCGATTTAGGTAAGACCGAAGAGGCAAGACAGAGAGCCTATTCGTATATCTTTCCGTTTAAATGACAAATCTAACCAGGTTAACACAGATCTAACCAGGTTAACGCGACGTGGGATTACACCCTGCTAACCTGGTTAGATCTGACAGGAAACTAACCAGGTTAGAGCTTGTGTTTTTTGATTACCTGGCCCTGCGTCATTATGGGTATTTTCTTCGAGAGGATGTAGCTGATGTGTTTCTTGAAGTCCTCAACGGGGGTGAAGAACCTGTAAGGCTCGTCGCGGTGGGCGCTTTTGGTGTTTTTGTCGGATACGAGGTGAAAAACTTCGATCAGCCATGAGTCGGTACCGGCGAGCGCGTCTACCAGTTTGTTGTATTCTTCCACAGGGGTTTCCCGCGTGAACGCCAGACCCGTTATAGAAAACGCGTCTTCAACGGGAAGCGGGTTAAAAACGGGTTTTTCGGTAGTTATGCGCGAAGATAAGTAGTATTCCGAGGCAAGTTTGCGCAGGAAAGGGTTCTGACTGGATTCGATAAAAGGAAAAACCATTGAGGTTACATATGTATTCAAAAGGAATCCGAGTTCTTTTTTGGAAGAGGCCATTTCTTCCCTGACGGCATTTTCGCCTTCGGCGTTGTACACCTCAAGCAGGTTCCGGTGCCCCGAGGTGTGCGAGGCTATTTCATGTCCGCTGTTTCTTAAACAGAGAAGCTGCCGCACGTCCATGACGGATCTCTCTTCCAGGGTTTGCCCTATGTGGGAAGACGGCACGGCGAAAGTGGCAATAATGCCGTTTTCCGCGAGAAAAGACGCGCAGTGATTGAAAGTATCCGCGTAACAGTCGTCGAATGCGATAGTAAGGATTCCCATGATTCCAAAGGGCTCCAGGATGCAAGCTTCAAGCCACAAGCTACAAGTCCGAAGCCTGAAGCTTGAAGCCTGTAGCCTGAAGTTAATATTTAGCTTGTAGGGGTTTTTCTTTTTTCGTATAGTAAATTATATCATATTCTCCCTTAATAAAGAGGGCCAAATTGATAACAAGGAAATAGCCGCGATATTTTCCCGCATTGCGGACGCGCTTGAAATAAAAGGCGAGAACGTATTCAGGGTCCGCGCTTACCGCACAGCCTCCCAGAACATAATGAGCCTGTCCCGACAGCTTGAAGATATTTGCGGGGAAGACCCGTCTATGCTGGAGAATATCCCGGGTATTGGCAAGGATCTTAAAGCGAAGATCGTTGAGATGGTAGAGACGAACGGGCTGGGGTACTACAAGGACCTGATGAGGGAGTTCCCGGAAGGGTTTCTTGACATGCTGGACCTTTCGGGGCTGGGCCCGAAGAAGCTGAAAAAGCTTAAGGACGAACTGGGTATCGAGAACGTCAACGACCTGGAGAAAGCCTGCAAGAAAGGCGCTCTGGAGGAGATAGAAGGCATGGGCGCGAAGACCCAGGAGAAACTTCTGGAGGCGATAGAGCATTTCAGAAAAAGCGAAGGAAGGATGCTGCTTCCCGAAGCGGATCATTACGCCAACGAAATAATATCTTACCTTGCGAAATCCAAAAATTTCAAAAAACTGAAAAAAGCCGGAAGCCTGCGCAGAGGCACCGAGACGGTCGGGGACCTTGATATACTTGCCGTAGCCGGCGACAGTAAAAAGGCCATGGATTATTTTGTCGGTTACCCGCACACGGAAAGCGTGATGGCCAAAGGTCCCACAAAGTCGAGTATATCTTTAATGGAAGGGCCGCAGATAGATCTGCGCGTCATAGACGCTTCGTGTTTCGGGGCGGCTCTTGTGTATTTTACGGGCGCCAAGCAGCATAACGTGGAGATCCGAAAAATAGCGAAGAATATGGGGTATAAGGTTAACGAATACGGGATTTTTTCGATCAAAAGCGGTAAGATGGTAGCCGGCAAGACGGAGGAGGATGTGTACCGTAAGCTTGGTATGCAGTGGATCCCGCCGGAGCTTCGCGAAATCCATGGCGAGATCGAAGCCGCGCAGAAAGGTACTCTGCCGAAGAATCTCTTGGATGCCAAAGACATCAAGGGGGACCTCCACACGCATACCACGGCGACGGACGGCAGCGCTTCCGCGGAGGAGATGGTCGCCGCGGCTAACAAGAAGGGATACAAGTACCTGGCTATAACCGATCACTCCAAAAACGTACGGGTCGCAAACGGTCTGGACGAGAAACGCCTGTTAAAGCATGTCGAGAAGGTGAGAAAGATCGCCCGCAAGACCAAAGACATGAAAGTGCTTGTCGGGATAGAGGTGGATATACTCGACAGAGGGAAGCTCGATTTTAAGGACAGCGTTTTGAAGGAGCTGGATATAGTGATAGCGGCCGTTCATTCCCGGTTTTCGCTGGAAAAAGAAAAACAGACCAGCCGTATTCTTAAAGCCATGGACAATAAATTTGTTAATGTTCTTGCGCATCCGTCGGGACGCCTTATAACAAGCCGCAGTTCTATCCAGGTTGATTTTGACAGGATATTCACCAAGGCCGCTGAGAACAACGTGTATCTGGAGATAAACACGCACGGGGAACGCATAGACCTTAATGACGCGCATTGCAGAAGGGCAAAAGAACTGGGAGCGAAGTTTGTCGTCAGCACCGACGCGCACGGTGTGGAGCAGCTGAACGGGATGATTTACGGTATCGTAACCGCAAGAAGGGGCTGGCTTGAAAAAAAAGATGTGCTTAATACGTATTCTCTTGATAAACTGATGAAGGCGCTTAAGCGTTAAAGTAGGGCTGCAGGCTACAGGCTGCAGGCTTCAGGCTGCAGGATACAGGCTTGCAGCTTGTAGCCTGTGGCTTGCAGCTACTCTGCAGGCTTACGGAGGCAGATATGACCGAGGACGTGAAAAAGAAAATAGACCGGCTGCGCAAAGAGATCACCGGGCATAACAGGCTTTATTATACGCAAGGCGCCCCGGAGATATCGGACAGGCGGTACGACGCCCTCATGAAAGAGCTTAAGAAGCTGGAAGAGAATCACCCCGAATACGCCTCGCCGGATTCGCCTACCCAGACTGTAGGCGCGCCGATACCGAATAAATTCGTGAAGGTGAAACACGCCGCGCAGATGCTGAGCCTTGAAAGCGTAAACGACGAAGCGGGAGCCGAGCATTTTAACAGGACATGCGCCAAAGAGGCGGGCGCGCCCGTGGATTACATGTGTGAACCTAAACTTGACGGGTTAAGTATTGAACTGGTTTACGAACGCGGTATATTCCTCAGGGGTTCTACGCGCGGAGACGGGGTAATGGGTGAGGATGTAACGCTGAACCTTAAGACCGTATCCAGTGTTCCCAAGCGGCTTAAGGGCGAAAAACCGCCCGGGCGTATCGCCGTGCGCGGGGAAGTCATGATGCATATAAAGGATTTTCAGGAGCTTAACAAAAAACAGGCCGAACAGGGCAAGGACGTTTTCGCGAATCCGCGTAACGTGGCCGCCGGTTCCATGCGGCAGCTGGATTACAGGATAACGGCCGAGAGAAAATTACACGTTTATTGTTACCGTATACTCGATATTTCCGAAAAGATGCCTCCGACTCAGAAAGAGGCTTTGGAGCTGCTTAAAAAACTGGGGTTCCAGATATCTCCCGACGCAAAATACTGTGGCAGTATAGCCGATGCCGTTTCTTATCATCACGCCATGGAGGAAAAACGTGACGACTTGGATTATGAGATAGACGGCGCGGTGATCAAGGTCAATGACTTGGCTAGTCAGGAGAAACTGGGCAGGCGTACCACCAACCCCAGGTGGGCGGTGGCGTACAAGTTTAAACCCCGAAAAGAGATTACGCGCGTGGAGAACGTGGTAGTGCAGGTCGGACGGACCGGTGTCCTTACGCCGCTTGCGCTACTCAAGCCGGTCGAGGTCGGAGGCGTGACTGTATCACGCGCCACACTGCACAACATGGACCAGATAACTAAACTGGGTCTCAAGATAGGCGATTACGTGAAAGTGGAAAGGGCAGGCGACGTTATCCCGTACATAACGGAGGCTATTAAAGCCAAACGTACGGGTAAGGAGAAGGAGTTTCACATGCCGCTTAAGTGCCCGAGTTGCGGCACGCCGGTCGAGAAGGAAGACGTCTTTTACCGGTGTCCGGCGGGTCTTGCGTGCGCGGCACAGCTCAAAGAGGCCATATCGCATTACGCCTCGAAAGGCGCAGTCGATATCGACGGTTTCTCGGACAAGTCGGTGGAGCTTCTTCATGGCAAAGGCATAATTAAAAGCATTTCGGATATATACAAGCTCAAACGAGTAGATCTATTGGCACTGGAAGGGTGGAAGGAGAAAAAAACGGATAATCTTCTGCGGGCGATAGAGGATTCGAAACGTGTCAGCCTTGAAAGGTTTGTTTTTGGGCTGGGCATAAAAAACGTGGGCAAGCATATCGCCACGCTTCTGGCCAATAAATTCGGTACTCTGGATAGAATAATGTCGGTTACCAAAGACGAACTTATGGAGATAAAAGAGATAGGTCCTGAGATAGCCGAAAGCATTACCGCCTTTTTCGGTGAAAGAAAAAATACCGAGGAGATAGGAAAGCTTAAGAAAAACGGCGTTCTAGTGCGCGAGAAGAAAAAAGTGACCAAAGGCAAGCTTGTAAATAAAAAAGTTGTTTTCACCGGGTCCCTTAGCAGTATGACACGCTCTGAAGCGAACAAAATAGTGGAATCCGAAGGCGGGGAAGCCACCTCAAGCGTAAGTTCCGATACGGATTTTGTAGTTTGCGGTGAAAAACCCGGATCAAAATTCGATGAAGCGCAGAAAAAAGGGATAAAGAT
>JBDRIH010000026.1:0-3198 GCA_043816025.1 Candidatus Omnitrophota bacterium | reverse complement strand
CCACTTTTGTTTTGTTGAAGATGAAAATTACGTGAATATGGGTTGACATAAGAGTGTACCAATCGATCGCTAAGCCACTAAATCGATCAGGCAATGAAATTAAGATTCGCTCCACTTCCTGTTTATACTTGCCGATATTTGGCCTGTGTTTATAAGTACAGATAGTGATAAAATAATAACCATCTGATTTGTAATCGTAATTTTTTAACCGTATTTGTTTTCTGTTTTTGGGTTCGATAAATCGAACCCCTACGTCATCGTTGTGCTTATCCATACATATATAGACACTTTTTTTAGGTATTTACATTCACATTATTTATATTTTTTTTGCAAAGGTACAGGTTTAATCTCAAAAAAGGGTACAGGTTGGTAGCTAAAACGGCAAACGGTGGGAAGAAGTCCTTGCTTGGCAAATGGGGGGTTTTGTCATATACTGGATTTTATATGGGTTCGATAAATCGAACCCCTACAGGAGATGTAGGGGCTACAGGAGATGTAGGGGCTTGATTCATCAAGCCCGAGAAAAAGGAGGCACTTGGGTGCTTAAAACGGCAAACGGTACAATAGATGTGGCGAGGGGGCTTGGCGGGAAGAATGACAGCGTCAGGATCGCTGCGGTCGTCTCCGGGAGCAGAGAAGATAAAGACGTCTGGCAGGATAGGCTGAACGAGGTGGGCAGCTTCATCTTTAACAGCGACGGCAGTTCCCTTATCCTGTCTTTACAGGAAAGGATAGGCGAGAAGACCAGGGAAGGTAACTTTCTCGGGACGCTCTTGGCCTACCGATTTATAAAAGAGGCCTCTGGTGAGGCTGGTGTGCCGTACAGGGATTTTGTTACACTGGTAGGGATGCTTTTCGGACGCGGCGAGAGGATGTCGCCTATTACGCAGGCCAAGGGATGTCGTAAACCGGCCACTGAAGTTACTCCGGCGAATATCGAAATCAAAGGCAAGCGAAGGGCGTTTACCGCTATCGAGGAGGCGCTATTATATTTTACGCCTGTGGCCAAATATCTCGAGAGGAGGGGTTTTAGGGGTATCCTGAATAAATGGGGCGACGAGACACAGGTCGCCTCCATCGATTTGGCGGGAGAGCCCGGGGTGGGTGAGTCTTTGGCAGAGCACGATGTTATAAAGGTCATATCCGTGATGGAGATAACGGAGGAACTAGCCAGGCAGAAGGACTGGGTCGTTTTTGACAGAGAAAAAAACATGGTGGCCCAGCTGTCACGTAACAGTAAAGATGTACTCATGGAACAGCTGAAGGGACTGGGGGAATACTCTGCGGGGATAAGTCTGGGGCCCATAGCGGTCTCTTATGACGTGCTGGATATCGCGACGGAGGTTTTCGCAAAAGAAATAGAGGACAAAGAAGTCCATATCGATTTCGATCCGTATTTTCTGATGGCGCTTGCGATGGACGAGGCCCGTTCAGGCCAGTGGCGCGAAAAAGTTGATGCGGATAAGGACCTGCGCGATCTTGTGGCCATGGTCCCGGATTTTTTTGAAAAGGTTCAGCAAATAAAAAGGATATTTAACCAGAGGTACGGAAGAGAGATCAAGCTGAAGACGTTCGACTTGGGTAGCGACGTTTACTGGGCCGATATCGGGCAGCACAGCGCCATGAGGGGGAAGTTCCTCTCGCTTAACGATAACGGGATCAAGGGCGCCATCGCCAGGAAAATAGCGAATGTCCCGGAGGCGCGAGATAAGCGCGGTAATATCATTTTTAATTCCGAGATAAGTCCCGATGTTTCTGTGCGGAACTCCGTTATAGTGAACGGTAAGATCACCGGAAAAGGACTCATTTACGGAAGCGTGATCATGGACTCCTGTTTTGGCGATGTCGAAATAACCGACGCTTTCGCCGTCAGAAGCGTGCGGACGGGCAGGGCCGTAATGAAAGCGAAAAGCGGTATTTATGAATCTCTGGGCGCGGGAGAACTCGTGCTGGAAGAAGGTATGCGGCACGTGACGGTCCTTACAAGCAAGGGTCCGGTTGACATGAAGGTTTCGGAAGACACCAACCTTAGGGATAAAGCGAAAACCTACAACGTACCTATTTTTGATAATGAAATTTCCTTCGAGGAAGCGTACAATGAGATGTTCGGGGTAAGTATGGAAGAACTTGAAGAAAGGCGGAAACGGTGGATCGAGAGGACAGAATAAAACAAATGGGCGAAAAGTTTAAATCGTTAAAGTTCGGCACGAGCGGTCTCAGGGCGCTTGTTACTGAGATGACCGATATGGAGTGTTATATAAATACTATGGGGTTCATCTCGTTTCTTGCCGAACGTAAAGAGCTGGCCTCCGGTGGAAAGATAGCCGTCGCCGGAGATCTGCGTCCCAGTACCCCCAGGATAATGACGGCGGTTGTGCAGGCTATTGAAGACGCGGGTTGTGAGGCTCTTATCTGCGGCAGGGTTCCAACCTCAGCGCTTGCTTATTACTCGATGCAGTATAAAAACGAAGACGGCACCAGCGCGATCCCGGGCATCATGGTTACGGGCAGCCACGTCCCGGCCGACAGAAACGGTATAAAATTCACAAAAAGGTCCGGCGAAGTCCTGAAATCCGACGAAGAGGATATCCTCAGGAACGTGGCAAAGGCCAGAGACGTCGAATATGCCAAAACGTTGGAAGAATCCCCCTTCGGCGAAAACGGTATGTTTAAAACGAGCCGTACGCTGCCTGAGGCGGAATGTGAGACGGAAGCAATAGATGGGTATGTCATGCGTTACCTGGAGGTGTTCTCGAAAGATACTCTCCAAGGAAAAAAAATAGTTCTATACCAGCATTCCGCCGTGGGAAGGGATATATTAAGGATAATACTACTGGGTTTAGGGGCCGAGGTTGTCGACGCGGGCAGAAGCGACGAATTCATACCGGTTGATACGGAGAAAGTATCTGAGGCGACCATGGCTCTATTGAGGAAGTTCGCCCAAGAGCATAAACCTTTTGCCGTAGTATCGACAGACGGTGATTCCGACAGACCCCTCCTGGCGGATGAAAACGGCGAGTTCCTTCCGGGAGACAAGCTTGGTGCGCTGGTTTCGATGTTCCTTAAACCGGACTTTGCCGCTATACCGATAAGCGCAAACGATGCCGTTGTGAGCGCTCTTGGTGAGATGGGGGTCGAGGTAAAGCAGACTAAGATCGGTTCACCGTACGTGATCAAGGCCATGAATGACAAGCTTGG
>JBDRIH010000025.1:0-2193 GCA_043816025.1 Candidatus Omnitrophota bacterium | reverse complement strand
TAAAAATAAGATTCTCGGCGGTACTACCAGCACCGATACCCGACCACTTCTCCCCGAAAGCCGCCAGCGTGGCATCGTGTTCGATAAGGGGTTTAACGCCGAATTTATTCTCCAGTCGATCCAGCAGGTTCGTGTAACTTACGATTTGCTCGTTCTCGACCGCATACCTTACCATTCCCCTGTACCTGTCGATCACGCCCCATATGCCTACACCTATTCCCTTTATGTCCGAAGGCGGTACTCCGGATTTATTCACAAGAGTTTGCGTTATGTCTAAAACTTTTTCCGTTAGCTTATCAAAAGATTCACTTTCTTTTTTTATTTTTTCTTTCGCCAGGACCTTTCCGGATAGGTCCATCAGTACGGCGACGACTGCCGCATCGATCGTAAGGTGCGGAGACCCCAGATCGATCCCTATGCTGTAACCGTACTCGCGGTTCAGCTTCAAAAGTTCCGGCCTTCTTCCTCCCGTGGAAATATCCAGACCCGTTTCAAACACTATCTTGTCCTTAATATATTTACTGACATAATTGGACACTGTGACGATATTAAGATCGGTTGCCTTTGAAATATCCGCGCGGGAGACCTCCCCGCCCCTGCGGATAGAGTCAAGTATGCTGAGGTTCCTGCGCTCCTTTTCAGACAACCTTTCCTCTTTAACGACAAAGTTCTGCATGACAAGCGCTCCTTATCTCGGGGATGGCTTGGAATACCATCTCTTTATAACCTGCTCGGCCGGTTTGTTCTGCGGGGTAAATCCGCGGTTATATTTTCCGCCCATCCTTGCGTCAGTACCCCAATACCACCAGTAAAGCCCGTAAAACCATTCCTTGTCCCAGAACGTACTCAGAAGAGCCCTGTAATAATCTTCCTGCAGCTTGGGGTTCACTTCGGTCCTGGGTACGTGTTCCCACGGGCGGATAGCCGCTCCGTCTGCCGAAGTGCACCCGATTTCCGGAAAGATGATCGGTTTTCCTATCCCTTTCTGAAATTCTTCTATCTCGGGTACCCACCTTTCCCACGCCTCCAAAAGCTGCTCATACGTCGGCACCATCTCTTCCGTCAACGGAAAATAGGCATTGATTCCCACATAATCCAAAAGGTCCCAGAACCGTATATCAAGGTATCGGTCCCAATGTGCCGCATACGTCAAAAACCCGGGGTATTTACTCCTCACCTTTTTTATAAGGTCTCTCCACCGGTATCCTTTTACCGTCGCGACAGTTGAGAGTTCCGTACCTATACAGATAATTTCCACTTTTTCTTTCTTCGCCAATTTGGCATAATACAGTATATAATCCGTATACTGGCGGAACCATTTATCCCAGTCGGCCTCGTTTGTCGCGCCGATTTCGCCTCTCCAGCTTCCATCGGATTTATCCAGAAGGTCAAGATGCAATTTCAGCATAACTTTCATTCCGAGCCTGTGAGCTTCTCTTATGGCATGCACGACAGACTCATCGGAAGGTGTTATGTTGGTCCTGTGTATATCCCCGGACCACGGGGTCGTCTGGTACCATGTTACCAATATGGATACCCAATTGGCGTCCAGCTGGCGAACCCTCTCAAGGGACTCGTCTGAAGCGGGGGCGCCATAACCCTCTTTCGACCATGTGGCATATCCCACCCCTTTCTGGAACTCTATAACCTCGCGTTGTTGTTTTAAAACCCTTATCCCGAAAATCACTGCAACGACCACCAGCACTGCCACCAGTGGGACCAGTTTTCCCCAGAGTTTGCCCTTCGTCCCGCTTTTAGCGCTTTTAGAGCTTTTTGCCATCATGGTATTTCCTTTCTAGCACATCGCTAACAAGATTTAATAAGTGCTAAGTATCGCAACAAAAAAAATTAATGAGTACGTGACTTATGGCGCGCAGCGACATAAGTCACTGTGCGAATTAACCCCGTCCTTTTAGTTTGTTAGCTACCGTACAATTAACAAAAAGGACGGGGTAAAATTCAATCTCAACCTACCATCCAGCCCTGACATTATCAATATATATCGGACCGGTATACGCGGGCTTGTTGTTCGACTCGATCCTTATGGCGATCTTGCGGACGTCCCCGGCAAATGTTTCATCCGGGACTATCCTTTTCCAATCGTAACTGCCGGGTTCGATATTCGCGGTAATCGTGACCCATTCGCCGGGAATAAGCGGCACGCTGCGGCTCATTTCCACAAACTTCCAGTTG
>JBDRIH010000024.1:0-33800 GCA_043816025.1 Candidatus Omnitrophota bacterium | reverse complement strand
TTAATCTCCTTTACGAGGTCAATTAAGCCCCAGCGAAACAATACAACCTATGACCTATCTACTCCGGACCACCTTATTACATCTTACAATAATCCAGAGCTTTTCACCGCTCTATCTGACTTTTATCGTATCATCTCCTTTTTTGGTCGGTCTCTTCCATTATTACCGCTGTAGATGTATACTTTAGAAAAACTTCGCCACGGCGTTTCATGAGCTTAAAAATTTATGAAGAATGAATCCATCTTCAGAAAACTGTCTATAATAGAGTTTTCGCTTTTTCTCATGGCGGTCATCGCCCTCATACTAGCGATCATTTACTTTATATTTTTCAGAGAGCTGGACAGAGAACTTAAAAGTCTCGAAATTAAACACGAAGAAATAACTGTCGTCAGGTGATCAATCAGGTCCGCCGCTTCCCTTTCCCATACTCTCAACAGGCGCGAGATATTTCAAAGATCCAACCTCCTATAAGGGAGGGTGCGCAGGAATCTGAATTCCTTAAGTGGTGCGCCTGACAGGAGTCGAACCTGTGGCCTACTGCTTAGGAGGCAGTCGCTCTATCCTACTGAGCTACAGGCGCCCTACTGTCCCTTCTTTTTCTTTTTTGATTTTTTGTAGAGCCGTGCTTGCGCTTCTTGTTCCTGCTCTTCCATCATCTTCCGCAGTTTCAACATGCACGCGGCCTCGATCTGCCGGACCCTTTCACGGGTGATACCAAAGTGCTTCGCGGTATCCCGCAGCGTGTGAGAAACGTCATCAGCTCCGAGACCAAACCTGAGAGTAAGGATCTTCTTCTCGCGTTCGGTCATCTTCTCCAATAGACCCTCGATCCTCTCATGAAGAAGGAATTTGGAGAGCTCGTCAACAGAATTAACGATGCTTTCATCTTCAATGAGGTCCATGAATTCCGAGTCGCCCGACTCACCGATCGGCGCGTTCAAACTGGAGATATTCGAGGCCATATGGTTGAGCTGCCGCACGCGCGCTACCGGCATCTTCATCTTCTTGGCTATATCGCTTATCTGCGGCGCTTTCTTCATTTTCTGCGAAAGATACTTCTTCACCTTCTGAAAGCGCATAAGCATTTCCATCACGTAAACCGGCACGCGAACGGTCTTACCCTGATTCGCAACGGCCCTGGTGATAAACTGCTTTATCCACCATGCGGCATACGTACTGAAACGGTACCCTTTGTCCGGATCGTACTTGCTCACGGCCTTCATCAGCCCCAGGTTGCCCTCTTCGATAAGATCCAGCATGGGCACACCCAGATAACTGTATTTCTTCGCGATATTGATAACCAGCCGCAGGTTGCTTTTGATCATCTTTTGCCGGGCCTTCTTGTTGCCCTTTTTAACCCTCCCCGCCAGTTCCTTCTCCTCCTCCGGTGTAAGAAGCGGCAGGTCGCGTATGTCTTTAAGATAAAGTTTTATCGCTTCCATTTTTTAGACCTCAGATAATTCGCCTCCAGGCTGCAAGCTACATGCTGCAAGCTGCAGGTTTCAAGCCTGTGGCCTGAAGCCTGCAGCTCTCTGCTTGCTAACCGCTATCTCTTAAACACCGCCTGCGCCGCAGCAAGTCTTGCTATCGGAACGCGAAACGGTGAACAACTGACATAATCCATACCCACGTTGTAGCAGAAATCGATCGAATCCGGATCGCCGCCGTGTTCCCCGCAAATACCGACTTTCAGATTCTTTCTGGCCTTTCTGCCGCGGTCAATACCGAGTTTAATAAGCTGCCCCACACCTTCGATATCAAGCGACTGAAAAGGATCCTGCGGGAGTATATTCTTGTGCAGGTATGGCGAAAGAAAGCTCCCCATATCATCGCGGGAGAAACCATAGCTCATCTGTGTCAAGTCGTTTGTTCCGAATGAGAAAAATTCCGCTACTTTTGCGATCTTGCCGGCGGTAAGCGCCGCACGCGGTATCTCTATCATCGTTCCGACCATGAACGGCAGCTTCTTAAGGTGATACTTCGCCTTAACTTCCTTATACACCTGGTCAATAATCTCCTTCTGATCGCCTATCTCCCTGTCGGTACCCACAACCGGGATCATTATCTCCGGAGATACCTTCTTCTTCGCCTTAACCAGTTCCGCCGTCGCCTCAAGTATTGCCCTGACCTGCATCTCGGTAATCTCGGGATAAGTTACACCTAGACGCACACCACGGTGTCCCATCATAGGGTTGCTTTCCTTAAGAAGAGCGATACGTTTCTGGAGGTCGGTCATTTTTATCTTCAGGCTTTTCGCCAATTCCTCAAGCTGTCCCTTCTGATGCGGCACGAACTCGTGAAGCGGCGGGTCCAAAAGCCTTATCGTTACCGGCATACCTGCCATCGCGCTAAGCGTACCCTTGATATCGGCTTTCACGTACGGATACAATTCCTTAAGCGCCTCTTTCCTCTCTTCGGTCGAGTCGGAAAGGATCATCTTTCGGAGCTTGAAAAGCGGTTTTGCCGAGCCTTCCCCGTAAAACATGTGTTCCGTTCTGAGTAGACCTATACCTTCGGCGCCAAAGTTACGCGCCTTTCTGGCATCCTCCGGAGTATCCGCATTGGTCCGTATCTTCATCTTCCTGAAAGAATCGCACATCTTAAGGAAAATATCGAGTGTTTTGTTTTCCTTCGTCGCATCGATCATAGGCAAGACCCCTTTGTACACTAGACCCTTCGTGCCGTTAAGAGTGATCCAGTCGCCCTCTTTAAGGACATCGGTGCCCATCGTCATGGTCTTTCTACGGGAATCGATCTCCAATTCCCCGCAGCCGACTATGCAGCATTTTCCCCAACCCCGCGCGACAAGCGCCGCGTGCGATGTCATGCCGCCGCGCGCGGTAAGTATAGCCCGTGCGGCTCTCATGCCTTCAACGTCTTCCGGATTCGTTTCCTCGCGTACAAGTATAACCTTCTTACCCTTCTTTGCCCACTCCACGGATGTATCCGTATCGAAAACGATCATGCCGGATGCCCCTCCGGGACCGGCAGGAAGACCCTTGGTAAAGGGCCTATTCCTTTTCTCAGCCGCGGGATCGATAATCGGATGCAGAAGTTCATCAAGCTGCGACGGTTTTACCCGCATAATGGCTTCCTTTTTACTGATAAGCCCCTCTTTCGCCATGTCGACCGCCATCTTGACGGCTGCCGGCCCGTTACGTTTGCCCGTACGCGTCTGCAGCATAAAGAGCCTGCCGTTCTCGATGGTGAACTCGATATCCTGCATATCATGGTAATGTCTCTCAAGCTTCTTCTGGATGGCATCGAGCTGTTTGTATATACCGGGTATGAAATCCTTGAGCATTACCTCGTGTTTATTGTGTTCGCTCTGTGAATTCTTGTTTATGGGAGCCGGTGTTCTGGTGCCCGCAACGACGTCCTCCCCCTGAGCGTTGATCAGGTACTCCCCGTAAAATCTACCGTCGCCGTTACCGGGGTTACGGGTAAAAGCGACACCCGTGGCGGACTTCCCGCCCATATTTCCGAATACCATCGCCTGGACATTAACGGCCGGTCCCCATTCGTCAGGTATATTCTCGATACGGCGGTACGAGATGGCCCTTTTGCCGTTCCAGGATGAAAACACGGCGCCTATCCCGCCCCAGAGCTGTTTCTCGACATCGTCCGGAAACTCTTTGCCAAGAACCTGCTTAACTTTCTTCTTGTATTTTTCACAGAGATCCTTAAGGTCATCGGCATCGAGCTCCGTGTCCAGCGTTACTCTCTTTTTGCGTTTGGCCTCTTCCAGTAATTTCTCAAGCTGCCGGCGTATGCCTTTGCCTTCTTTGGGCTCTATACCGACGGCCTTTTCCATAACAACGTCCGAATACATGGTAATAAGCCGTCTGTAGGCGTCGTACGCGAACCTTTCGTTCCCGCTCTGCTTGATAACGCCGTCTATCGTCTTGGTAGTCATACCTATATTAAGCACTGTCTCCATCATCCCCGGCATAGACTGACGCGCGCCCGAGCGTACGGAAACTAGCAGCGGATTCTTCGGATCGCCGAAGTTCTTGCCCATGATCCGTTCTACTTTTTTAAGGGCGGAGTTAAGTTCTTCCCTGAAACCTGCCGGATACTTGCCCTTATTCGTATAGTAATAAGTACATACGTCGGTCGTTATGGTAAACCCCGGCGGCACCGGGATTCTTAGGCTGGGATGTCCCGCCATCTCCGCCAGGTTGGCTCCTTTGCCGCCCAGCAGATTCTTCATGCTGCCGTTGCCATCAGCCTTACCGCCACCGAATAAGTAAACGTTTTTTTTGGATTTCGCCGGTGCTGTCTTTTCCTTCATCATTTTCTTAGCCATCTGTCTTCCTTCCTCCTTTGTTTTGCTAAAAGCCTAGTTTTTTCTCCATAATTTTCTTAAGAGCTGAAATCTCTATCCTCTCCTGCTCCATCGTATCCCTGTCTCTGACGGTGACCTTCCCGTCGGTCAGCGAATCCACATCCACGGTAACGCAATAAGGCGTACCGATCTCGTCCTGTCTGCGGTAGAGACGGCCTATCGCAGCCGTGTCGTCGTAGACAACCCGGTAATTCCCGCTGATATCGTCGCGTATCCTGTGCGCCATCTCGACTATATCCGGCCTGTTTTTAAGAAGCGGCAGTACCGCTATCTTGATCGGCGCGAGACGTTTATCGAATGAAAGAAAAACGCGCCTTCTCTCTCTTACGGTCTCCTCCCTGTAGGCGTCGACAAGAAAAGCAAGAACCGCCCTGTCGACACCGCCCGACGGCTCTATCACGTAAGGCGTATAATGTTCACCCGTCGAATCATCAAAATACTGGAGGTCCTTGCCGCTGATACTGGAATGCTGTTTAAGATCGAAATCCGTCCTATTGGCGATGCCTTCCAGTTCCGACCACCCCATCGGAAAAAGAAACTCTATATCGTGACAACTCTTGGCGTAATGCGCCAGTTCTTTTTTGTCGTGCTCGCGTAATTTCAGGTTCTCTTTTCTTATACCCAGCGAAAAATACCAGTTCATCCGTTCCCTCAGCCAGTAATCGTACCACTTCTCGTCTTCTCCCGGTTTAACGAAAAATTCGAGTTCCATCTGTTCGAATTCCCGGCTCCTGAAAGTAAAGTTACCCGTAGTTATCTCGTTACGGAAAGCTTTACCGATCTGCGCGACGCCGAACGGAAGCTTGCGTCGGCTGGAATTAAGTATATTTTCAAAATTTACGAATATACCCTGTGCCGTTTCCGGCCTCAGATAGACATCCTGGGTCTCGCCTTCAACGGATCCCACCTGCGTCTTGAACATCAGATTAAAACTTTTGGGCTCGGTAAGCTGACCGCCGCATTCGGGGCACTCCTGTTTTTTTAGCTGGTCTATGCGAAACCGTTTTTTACATTCTTTACAGTCAGACATCATGTCGGCAAATGACGCAACGTGACCCGACGCCTTCCATGTTTCCGGATTCATCAGGATAGCGGCATCCAGTCCTTCGACGTCATTACGATCATACACCATGCTTTTCCACCACTGATCCTTGACGTTCTTCTTGAGCTCAACACCGAGCGGTCCATAATCCCATATACTGCCGATACCGCCGTAGATCTCACTGTCCTGGAATATAAATCCACGCCGCTTGCAGAGATTTGATATATCTTTTAGTTCCACATTAGCCATCTTGTCTATCCCCAACCTTTTTTAACGCCTGGCCCCTAACATATCCCGGTTTTTTGGAGCTGCTCAAGAAAACCGAGCGACCTTATCGGCCTATTGATATAATACCGCAGAAACCTTTTAAGGGTTTCCTCCGTCTCCTTACCAACTTTCTTACTGACCTTGATCCGCGAGGTCTTCTCCAACTCGCTCGTTTGTATCTTTCGCATGAAGTTCACGGTCCCCAGAGATATGCGCAAGGCCTCTTTGTCCCGATGCGCGCACCGCTCGCATACCATGCCGCCGCCGATGACGCTGAAACGTCCATTCTCATCGATATCCGAACCGCACTCAACGCACTCCTGCATCTGAGGGCTCAGCCCCAGCGTCCCGAGAAGTTTTAGCTCGAATATCCTGGCGACCCGTCTGGCGCTTGAGGTTCCCTCCAGCATCCGGAGGCTTTTTAGCACTGTCTGGTAAAGTTCCTCATTCGCATTGTAATCGGTAGTCACCATATTGACTAATTCTATAAAATAATTAGCGTATGTCAACCTTTCAATGTCTTTCCTCACCGGCAGAAAATAATCCACCGCCTCACATTGCGTGATCAGGTCCATCGAGGTCTTTTTCTTTCTGTAAAAGAGCAGTTGGCACCGCGTGAAAATCTCAAAATTGCCCCCAAACTGGGGATAAGGAGCGCGCACTCCTTTCATAACCCCGCTTATCTTGCCGAACTCCCTGGTAAACACAACCAGGATATAACTGGTCTCCCGTAAACAATATTTTCTTAATATAATTCCTTCAGCATTCAGCGCCGGCATTGTTTCTATTGTCCGCTTTCCGGATTTCTCACGGGTTTGGCACCATCGTCAGAACGAAACGGCGGCGATACGGAGCCGCCGGAGACCACAAGCTTCATCCCTTCTTCCACGCTCATCTTTAAAAAATGTATATTCTCTTTCGGTACAACCAGGAATACTCCGCTGGTCGGGTTGGGCGTCGTCGGGACAAATATGTTAATCCCGCTCTGCCCGATAGCTTCCCTCATTTCGCCTTTTGTGGTGCCGGTCGTGAACCCTATGGAGTACAGTCCCTTGCGCGGGTATTCCACAAGAACCACCTGCTTGAATATAGTTTTCCCTTGTCCAAAAAAAGCCGAAAATATCTGCTTGGCGGCATTATATATCCTCCCCATAATAGGGACCTTAAGCAGCATCCTTTCGCCCAGCGAAAAAACCCGGTTGATAAACAGTATCTTCGCCCCCCACCCGATAAAAGTTATCGCGAATATAACGATCAAAAAGATCAGCGTTTTAGCTATGTGAACGTGCTGCACTCTCCCCACCGGAGGGAAAAACCTCAATAGCGGTTCCAATACTATATTATTTAATGTCACCACCAGAAACCTTATGAGCGCCACAGTAACAACCACCGGCAACAACAGCACAATGCCGTTAATAAAATTTACGAAAAATTTATTCCATACCTTTTTCATTATCCTCTTCCCGCCTTTTATTTCTACAACAACAATTGAAACATGAGCAAAGCTATCAGCGCCCCCAGGACACTGCCGGCAAGAACCTCCCACATCGTATGAATGCCGCCAGACATGCGGCTTTTAGCTATAAGCACGGCCAAGAGGAACACCAAAAGGCTCACCAGGGCGTTGTCGGTAACAAGCGAAACTATGACCCAGATCGCGAACGCGACGGCGGAATGGCCGCTGGGCATCCCGCCTTTTAAAAGATGCTCTTCTCTGCGTACTACTTTTATTAACAGCACCAGCCCGATGACAACAAGAAGAGCGATCAGGGTTACATGCCACGGCGATTGTTTAACCCTGAAAAAGGCCCCGCCAATGCTCCATCCCACCCGCTGGAACAGTAATATGTATCCCACAATAGCCGCGTTGACGGCACTGACAAACACCGCGCCCGCCGCTACATCCTTGATGATCTTAGCCAGCGGATGATACTTATCGCTGATAAGGTCTATGGCATGCTCGACAGCCGTGTTGATCATCTCCGCGACCAGGACAAACGTCACCGCAAAACACAGAAGCATGAATTCCACGGCGCTCAGGTTCAAATAGATGCCCCCGATAAGAACCAGAAACCCCACAAGAAAATGCAGCCTCATGTTCCGCTCTGATTTAAGAGTGTGCACGATGCCTTCCAGAGCGGCATTTATGCTGCCGATGAATCCCTTGCTATAAGAACTTTTTGGCTTTTTGTAAGAACTCATTCTCTTTCCTCTGTATCCGCACTCGGGCTTTTTTCGTGATATCCTTATATCCCATAAGATGCAGCGTGCCATGAATCACATATAGAGCTATTTCCTCCATAAAAGTCGTCCCGTAAAATGCGGCATTCTGGGCCGCTTTATCCGAAGATATCGCTATGTCCCCTAAAAATTCCCGTGCGTCCTTTGTGCGGCGTGCCTTGACCCATAATGATCGGCTAATCTGCCCCCTCGAGGGAAACGCTATGACATCCGTTGCCGTATCCACGCTAAGATAGGCGCGGTTCAGCGCCCGTATCCTCTGGTTGCTGAGAAATATTATATTCAATTCCACGCCGTCTTCGCCCAGCTCTTTCAAAACTAGCTTCGCGACTTTTTCCGTTTTTAAAAGATCAGTTCTTCTTTTTTTGTTTAGGTTTTTGCTGTTTATTTTTATTGTCATCGGGTAACGTCCCATTTGACGATTTCCTTGCATCGTTCGAATACTCCAACCGGGTATGAAAAACCCCCATGAGCACCCTTACAAAACTTTCCACTATCTTGTTCATGTCCTTGAGCGTAAGATCGCATTCATCAAGCTGATTATCGATAAACTTGTTGTTTATGATCTTTTTCACGAGGTTTTTGATGCTGGAAGGCGTAGGTTCGTTAAGCGTCCGGCTCGAGGCTTCTACCGAATCGGCCAGAAGAACTATCGCGCTTTCCTTGGTCTGGGGTTTAGGCCCTGGATAACGAAAATTTTCCTCTTTGAGCACCATCCCGGGTTCGACCTTTTCCAGCGCCTTCTGGTAAAAATAAAATATCAAACTGTCCCCGTGATGCTGTGTTATAAAATTTATCAGAGCCCTATTCAGCTTATATTTTTTTGCAACTTCCGCGCCTTCCTTAACGTGTTTAGCTATTATGAGCGCGCTCATCGAAGGAGCCAGATTAGAATGCCTGGATTTAGAACCCATCTCGTTCTCGCTGAAATACTCTGCCTTGTTCATCTTGCCGATATCGTGGTAATACGACCCTACCCTTGCCATCAGACTGTTCGCCCCTATGGCGTCGCAGGCCGCTTCCGCAAGGTTCCCGACCATAATGCTGTGATGATACGTCCCCGGGGCATTCATGGCCAGCTTTTTTAGGAGCGGATGGTTGAGATCCGAAAGCTCCAGAAGACTGATGTTTGTCGGAACCTTAAAGAAATGTTCAAATACGGGCAATAGCCCCATGACTATAAAACTTGAAAATACTCCGCTGGCTACACCCCAGCTGCCTTCTTTAACGTAAAAATCAAGTTCCATGCCGTTGATAAGCCCTATACACGCAATAGACAGGAATTTTGCCAATCCCACCAGAAGCCCCGCCAACAATATTTTCGTACGCCGCCTGGCGTCCCGAACGGCAAACATGCCAACCACACTTCCCACCATCAGCACAAGCGTCACTTCGATCTTGCCTCCGACGAGCAAAGAAATAAGAATGCTCATCAGCACGACACTGAGAAAGGCCACGTTAAAACCGATAAGGAGCGTGATTATCATTCCTATACTCGCCATAGGAATAAAATAACTGGGCTGCGGCGAATTCATTATGAAATCCGCCACTACGATTATAAAAAACATGTTCAGAAGAACGATCGCCACGTCTTTCGGGTTCTTTAAAAAGTTCGTCTTCTGGGTAAGCGACGTATGTATGGCCGCAATTACACCCAGAAGCAGAAAAAGAAGCAGCACGCCAAGAAAAAACGTCGGTGTGGCCCCGGGGCGAAACACCCGGCGCAGCTGCATTACCTGCGTAATATGACGCGCGCCCACCCTCTTGCCTTTTTCAACGATAAGCTCGTTTTTCTTTACCGTCCAGCTGTGGTACACCGGCTCGACCTTCTTAACAGCATCAGCTATTTCCGCCTCCGTCTTTTTCTTGTCCACCTTTAGGTTGGGCGCGATATAATCTGAAACAAGCTGCGCGACTGCCTGTTTTGTCTTGCGGTCGCCTTTAAACTGACCCGAGGTATAGTCTTCGATCGCGCCGGCAATCTTAGATCCGTCCAGGAGGTCCCTGGGGGTGCGTTCTATCGCGACGCCGATCTTTTCATTGAAGACATCGACTTTGCCCGCGTCTTTTTCCTCTAAATAACTCAGATCCTCCTTGTCGATATAACCCATCAGGAAAATATTCTCAAGAATATTCAATGTTTTCTTTTTCAGTTTCGACTCGTCCGGATATTCCAGCAGGCTTTTAAGGTTCTTATCCGAGATGGCCTCGCCCTTGAGCTTCTTTAAACCAAGGACTTTATCGTCTATCGGTATCTCCCGTGCTTTTTCAATATTAAGTACCGCGAAAAATTTCTCGACCTCGGATATTATCTTCTTTTCAGAAGCAGTGTCGCACCTAATGACATACGGCACGCTCATGGCGGCAGTCTTTTTTGCCTTCTCCGTGCTCTCCTCGTCGACCTCCCAGAAATAAGTAAAGTCATACGGAGCGTATGTGTTCTTGAGCGCTATATCGCCTTCGTGTATGCTCCACTGATAAAGCTGCGGGCTGATGAACATACTGGAAAGCGCCGCCGCGACAAACACAAGGATCATAAAAACAGAGATCGTCTCCTTGCGGGTTGCTATCTGTATTAATTGTTTGTATCGCTGAATTTTATTCATCTGTCGTTTCGGATTCTTCCCTGTAAACTTTTATTATCTTCTGGACAAGTTCGTGCCGGACAACGTCCTCTCCTTTAAGTACGACAAACTTTATGCCTTCGATGTTCTCCAAAAGAGATTTCGCGTGTATCAGCCCCGGTTTCTTACTCTTCGGAAGGTCGCTCTGGGTAATATCCCCCGTTATGACCGTTTTGGAATCAAAACCCAAACGCGTCAGGAACATCTTCATCTGTTCCGGGGTCGAATTCTGGGCCTCGTCCATTATTATAAACGCATCATTAAGAGTCCTTCCCCGCATAAACGCCAGGGGAGCCACCTCAATCACGCCTCTGTCGAGATAATCTTTGATCATATGCGGTTCTACCATATCGTAGAGGGCGTCATACAACGGCCTGAGATACGGATTGACCTTCTCATACATGTCCCCGGGCAGATACCCCAGGCTCTCGCCCGCTTCAACGGCGGGTCTGGTAAGTATTATCCGCGAAACCAGGTTCTTTTTAAGGGCGTTAACCGCCATGGCCATGGCCAGGTAAGTCTTGCCCGTTCCCGCGGGGCCTATGCCAAATACTATGTCATATCTTCGAATGGCGTCGATATACCTCTTCTGTCCTTCGCTCCTGGGCGTGATATACACCCGCTTTGAGCTTACCTCTATCCTGTCCAGAAAAATCTCGTTCAGGTGGACAGAGATCCCGGTATTTTTCATCGCATAATCGATATCCCTGGGCGAAAAGTGGCCGCCCTCTCTTATTACAACCAGAAACTCTTTTATTATCCTTTCCGCGTCCGCGAGGGAGGCACCCTCTCCCGCCGTCATTTTAAGCTCGCCGCCACGGAACGCCGTCGTAACGTTGAAGGTCTTTTCGATTTTTTTCAGGTTCTCGTCATGTTTGCCGAAAAGTGTCCTTGCCTCGGAATCGTTATGTATTTTTATCGTAGTTTCCGCCATCATCGATTCTAACCTGCCAAATCTAACCTGGTTAGATTTGGCAGGTTAGCCTTATTTTATCCAGCCTTCTTCTTTCGCACACGCTTTTTTTGGTTTTGTCGGGGTCTTTTTAACGGGAGCCGGTGCTTTTTCGGGCTCTGTCTTGACCGTTTCTCCGGCTTCCTCATCGTCTTCCCCGATAAGCCTTGCGGGCAGCTCTATGTCTACGCCGATAAGAGTCCTCTGGGTGTCTCTATCTTCCGGCAGCGGGGGCGGTGTGCCCTTCAAATATCCCCTATTTCCTGTTATTTCCTGATCGACACGGTCCTTCTTGAACGTATAAACTTCCACCGGTTTTTGCCCGGTACTCGCGCATCCGGCCGTTATAAAACTCGCGACAACGAGTAAAGCAAATATCTTACGCATAATATTCTCCCTTTTAGATACTGCGTCCAATCTACGATTTTCTGCGCTTAAGCCCCAGTTCCCTGAGCTGTGCCTCGTCAACGCTCGAAGGCGCCCCCGTAAGCGGGCAAATACCTTTTTGAGTTTTTGGAAACGGTATGACTTCCCGGATCGACGCATCCTTCGTAAAAAGCGCAACAAGTCTGTCCATCCCGAAAGCGATACCACCATGAGGCGGAGGTCCGTAACGGAAAGCGTCGAGGAGAAAACCGAATCTACTTTCGTATTCCTGTTTACTGATCCCCAGTGCGTCGAATATCTTCTGCTGCACGTCTCTTTTGTGGATCCTGATACTTCCCGACCCTATCTCGCTCCCGTTCAACACCAGATCATAGGACCTGGACCTTACTTTCGCCAGCTCTTTCTTTTCCAACAGCTCCATATCCTCTTCCCTGAACCCGGTGAAAGGATGATGTTCGGATACCCACCTGTTTTCGTCGTGGTTGAACTTAAAAAGCGGAAAGTTCACCACCCAGAGAAAATCAAACCTGTCCTGATCTATAAGACCTTTTTCCCGGCCCACCTTAAGCCTGAGAGCTCCCAACACTTCACGCGCCACTTCTTTGGAGTCGGCCACCATGAATATCATGTCGCCGTCCTTCGCGCCCGTCTTCTCCCGGAAGAGCCGCAACATATCAGGTGAAAAAAACTTCGTTATGGGCGATGTAAGGGCGTCTTTCTCGACGCTGAAATACGCCAGCCCTTTAGCACCGTATTCGGCCACAAAAGAGGTAAGGCCGTCTACATCCTTCCTGCTTATCCCTCCGTATCCAGGTGCGGCCAAAGCCATCACGGCTCCACCCGCATCAAACACGTTCTTAAAAATCTTGAAATCGCAGTTCCCCGCTTCCTGCGTAAAATCATGTAGAACCACATCAAACCGCGTATCCGGTTTGTCGGTACCGTACCGGTTCATCGCTTCCGCGTAATCCATCCTCGCCAGCGGTATCTTAATATCTTTTCCCATCACCTCCGCGAAAAGACCTTTGAACAAACGCTCGCAGGTTCCCAGGATATCGTCCTGCTCCACAAACGACATCTCCATATCCAGCTGGGTGAATTCCGGCTGCCTGTCCGCCCTGAGGTCCTCATCCCGGAAACAGCGAACGATCTGAAAATATTTTTCGATCCCCGCCACCATGAGCAGCTGTTTAAATATCTGAGGCGATTGCGGTAAGGCGTAAAAACTGCCCTGCTGTATCCTGGACGGCACGAGATAATCACGCGCCCCTTCAGGAGTGGACTTAGTAAGTATGGGCGTCTCAACAGAGGTGAACCCTTCCTCGTCAAGAAAATCCGTTATAAAACGGTAGACCTTATGCTTTATCCGGAGTTTCTCCTGCATTGAAGCGCGTCTCAGGTCGAGGTACCTGTATTTCAGCCGGACATCCTCGGATACGCTGACGTCGTCTTTGATTTCAAAAGGCAGCGTCGCGGATTCCGAAAGTATTTCTACCCCGTCCACCTCTACTTCTATCTCGCCCGTTGTGATCCTAGGATTGACGGTTCCTTCGGGCCTCATCGAAACCAGCCCGGTAATTTTCACGCAATACTCGTTCCTGAGCAAGTGCGCCTTCTGGTGAATATCTTTGTTCTTCTCGGGGTCGAACACTATCTGCGTTAAACCGTGTTTATCCCTGAGATCCATGAAAATGATCTCCCCATGGTCTCTCCTTGAGGCGACCCAGCCACAAAGACTTACCTTTTGGGAAATCTCTTTCGCCGTAAGTTCTCCGCAATTATGCGTTCTCATCATCTTTTATCTCTCGTTAAAACCTTATTTCGGAGCGTTTTTCACATAAGAAACCGCTTCGTCAAAAGATAGTTCCTTCTGCTCGCCGCTCTTCATGTCTTTAAGAAGCAGTTTTCCGCTTTTTATCTCGTTTTCGCCGATTAATATAACGAAGCTTTTTCCTTCTTTATCGGCTTTTCGCATCTGCCCTTTGAAAGACCGACCGGAATGGTCCATATCGCACAGTACGCCTTCCAGGCGCAGTTTGTTTGTGAGGCGGAACGCCTCCGCCCGGAGCGCGTCATCAACAGCGATCACGAGAACTCCGGGTAAAACCGCACAGACCTCTTTTTTATCGATAACCATGAGCAGCCTCTCGGTCCCCACGGCGTATCCCGTTGCTCCCACGTCCGGCCCGCCCATCTGTTTTGTAAGATCGTCATACCTGCCGCCCGCGGCTATCGCGTCCTGCGCCCCCAGGGCGGTATGAACTACTTCGAATATGGTCCCGGTATAATAATCTAGGCCTCTTACCATGTTCTTTTTCTCGCTGAAAGAGACATTCATTCGCGAAAGTATATTTTTCAAAGTATCATAATCTTTCCTGCAGTTTTCACATAAGTGATCCATGACATACGGAGCGCCTTTGACTATTTCCTTACATCCTTCCTTCTTGCAGTCCAGCACGCGCAGCACGTTCATTTTTGCCCTTCGCTTACAGTCATCGCACAGCGCGGTACTTTTTTCGTCCAGATAACGAGCCAGCACTTTTCTGTAACCGGCGCGGTCGCTGCTGCACCCCAGGGAGTTAATCAATATGGTAAAACCGTCGACTTTGAGCTCCTTAAGGAGTACGTCAAGACTGAAGATAAGTTCCGCGTCAAGATAGGGACCCGAACCGCCTATTATCTCCGCCCCGATCTGATGAAACTGTCTGAGACGCCCCTTTTGGGGACGTTCCCCTCTGAACATGGGACCTACATAATATAACTTAACCAGGTCGGCGGTATTATGCCAGCCGTGCTCTATATACGCCCGTATTATCGAAGCCGTGCCTTCGGGACGGAGAGATATATTCTTTCCGCCTCTGTCGGTAAAAGAATACATCTCTTTTTCCACTATATCCGTGTCCTCGCCGATACTGCGCGTGAAGACTTCGGTCTCTTCAAGTAGAGGAGTCCGGATCTCTCCGTAACCGAACGTGCGGAACACTTCCCGCGCCTTATCTTCCACCCGGCACATTACAGCCGCGTCTTCGTGAAAGATATCGGGCATACCTCTAAGCGATTTGTATTTGAGTTCACCGCCCATATTTAACCTTCATTTTTCAATGATGCTGCAAGAGATTATCTGCGTCAAGCCCGGTTTTGGCCTTATGCCTATCAGCCGTGTTCGACATCCAGCTTCATTTTCATGCCCGATTTAAAGGACACTACTTTCTTGTCGGGGATCGAAACGCCCTCACCCGTTCTGGGGTTCCGTCCCAGTCTTCCTTTACGGGTCTTAACCTTAAAAATACCGAAGTTCCTCAGCTCAACCTTATCACTGCGGTGGAGACTTTCGATTATAATGTCGAAAGTGCGCTGTACGACCTCCTTAACATCGACTTGCTTCAGGCCGGTATCATCGGAGATCTTCATTATGATTTCCTTCTTTGTCATATATGCTCCCTCCTTTTCTTTTTAGCATCAAATTATTTAAGTGCTTATACTATCATCAGTTATGACTTATGTCAACGATTATTAGGTTTTACCTAGTAATGAACTTGACATTGCCGGCCCCTACTATCGCCTCAACTCCGTCTATCAGCTCGTCAGTCGGATAAACGAATAGATCCTTGTCGGTAGAAAGTCTGACTTTGCGACCTTCCGGGGAAATAAGATCTATAAATACGGGAGTCTGACCCTTGAATTTCGCGATCGTCCTCTTAATCCTCCTCATCATATGTTCTTCAAGCCCTATCGTGGAGATTCTGATGAGCACCGTCTTGGTAAATTTTTCCTTCACTTTTTCGAGCGGGATGATATCCTCCGCCACTATCTTAGGTTCTTCCTCTCGGAGGTTCAAACGCCCGTGCACATATATCATGTTGTCTTCTTTCGCAAGTTCCGGAGCTTTTCTGTATGTCTTGGGGAAGACCAGCACCTCGACAAAATTATCGAGATCCTCCAGGGAGATTATGGCCATTTTCTCGGCTTTTTTCCGCGTCACGGTCACCCTGGCTTTGTTTACTATTCCGCCTATCAGGACTTCCTGCCCGTCAGACATGCCCGCGAGTTCCGAGATCCTGCAGGTGGAATACGCGTTAAGGAGCCTTTCAAATCTGGCCAGGGGATGTTTCGTTATGTAAAACCCCAGCATCGCTTTCTCGTTGGCCAAGAGCTCATGTTCCGACCATTCCGGGATATTGGGTATATCCTGAAAAGTTTTTTTGAAACTTTCGGACGCGCCGGCGTCATCAAAAAACGACATTTGTCCGCGGTTCCTGTCTTTAGTGGTCTTGGCGGCCATCTCCAGGACTTTATCCAGCACCGCCATCGCCTGAGATCTGTATATGCCCGTGGAGTCAAAAGCCCCGCACTTGACCAGGCTTTCCACGACTTTTCTGTTGACCGCCCTGGTATCGACTTTCTGCGCGAAATCGTATATCGATTCGAACCTGCCGGCTTGACTCCTTATAGCAATAATCGATTCGGCAGCCCCCAGGCCAACGTTTTTCACGGCGGAAAGTCCGAACCGTACATCCTTGCCTACCACGGTAAAATCTTTAAAACTCTCGTTGACGTCCGGCGGCAAAATGTCGATATCCATACGGATAGCTTCGTTAATGTAATCCGATATCTTATCGGTATTGTTCTTTTCGCTCGCCAGAAGCGCCGTCATAAACTCCACCGGAAAATTCGCCTTTAGATACGCGGTCCTGTAACTGATCATGGCGTACGCTGCCGAGTGCGATTTGTTGAACCCGTACCCGGCGAAATACGCTATGAAGTCCCATATCTTTTCAGCCGTAGCGCTTTCAACCTTGTTCCTCTGGGTGCCCTGCAAAAATTTTACCTTTATCCCCTCCAGGGCTTCCGGTATCTTCTTGCCCATGACTTTCCGGACGTTATCCGCTTCCGCCATGCTGAATCCGGCAAGGGTGGACACGATCTGCATAACCTGTTCCTGAAAAACTATTATCCCGTAAGTATCCTTCAATATCGGTTCAAGCGCCGGATGATCGTACCTGACCTCGATATGCCCCTGTTTTCTTTTGATAAACTCGTCAAGCATGCCGCTTCCTATGGGCCCCGGACGATAAAGCGCGAGTATCGCTATCAGATCCTCAAACCTCTCGGGTTTGGATTTGCGCAGAAGGTCTTTCATACCGCCGGATTCAAGCTGGAAGACGCCCGATGTTTCAGCTTTCGCCAATAGCGCGAATGCCGGTTTATCTTCCAGGGAGATTTTCTCGATATCAATATTTTCGTCGCGGGTGCGTTTAACGATCTTTACTGTTTGGTCGATCACTGTCAGCGTCTTAAGCCCAAGAAAATCCACCTTCAACAGGCCTATCCTCTCCAGTGATTTCATGGCAAAGCCGGTGATCACCTGGTCATCCGCAGTTTTGCACAGGGGTATGCGTTTCTGTAGGGGCTTATCCGATATCACCACACCGGCCGCGTGGATAGACGCATGGCGGTTAAGCCCTTCCAGGCGCCTTGCCGTATCGATAAGCTGCCTGATCACGGGGTCTTCTTCGTAACATGCCCTGAATTCCGGCTCTATCGCCAGGGACTGTTCCAAGGTGATCGGTTTATTCGGATCGATCGGATTGGGAACAAGTTTGGCTATCCTGTCAACTTCGGCGTAAGGCATACCCATAACGCGTCCCACATCCCTCAGGACGGCTTTAGCCTTCATGCTGCCGAACGTGATTATCTGCGCCACGTTTTCCTTGGAATATTTTTCGATAACATAATCAATAACTTCGTTGCGTCTCTCGAAACAGAAATCTATGTCGATATCCGGCATAGTAACCCTCGCGGGGTCAAGAAACCTTTCGAAAATAAGACCGTATTTGAGGGGGTCTATATCCGTAATACCAAGGGCATAACTTATAATACTTCCGGCGGCGGAACCCCTGCCCGGTCCTACCGGTATACCCTTTTCTTTCGCGTGATTTATAAAATCCCATACGATAAGAAAATAACTAACGTACCCGCTGCGCTGGATGATCTTCATCTCGTGTTTGACACGCTTTTTTATCTCGTCCGTAACGGTTTCATACCGTTTTTTAATCCCCTCACTGACAAGACGGCTGAAAAATACGTCATTGTCCTCGCCTTCCGGGGCTTTGAAATGCGGAAGATGCAGCTGGCTGAAATCAAGTTCCAGCTGGCACATAGCCGAGATCTTCAGAGTATTCGTTATCGCCTCCGGAATGTCGGAAAAAGCTTCTTTCATTTCTTCGGGAGATTTGAAATATAGCTGATCGGTCTGAAACTTCATTCGGTTTTCATCGTCCAGTGTAGTCTGCGTCTGTATGCACAAAAGGGCGTCGTGAGCTTTGGCGTCGCTTCTTTCGAGGTAATGCACATCGTTTGTAGCCACGACGGGCAGATCCAGCTCACGTGCGAGTTTGACTATGTCAGCATTAAGCCGGTTCTGTTCTTCGATACGATTGTCCTGAACTTCCAAATAAAAGTTATCTTTACCGAATATCTCGGCGTACTCGCTGGCGGATTTTCTGGCCTGCTGCCACTGATCCGACAGAAGGAAATGCGCCACCTCTCCCTTCAGACACGCGGATAAGGCTACCAGGCCCTTACTGTATCTGGAGAGCAATTCCTTGTCCACTCTGGGTTTGTAATAGAACCCTTCCAGATACCCGATAGAGACTATTTCCATCAGGTTTTTGTACCCTGTCATGTTCTTGGCAAGAAGAACGAGGTGGTACGAGGCACCCTTGATCCCGTGGCTTGTCTTATCAAAACGGCTTTCCGGGGCAACGTAGATCTCGCATCCTATGATCGGTTTGATCCCTCTTTTTCTGGCTTTCTCGTAGAACTCCACCACTCCGAACATGTTCCCGTGATCGGTTATCGCGCAGGCCGGCATGTTGTATTTACCCGCCAGATCAAGGAGTTCGTCGAGACGGCAAGCACCGTCAAGCAGGCTGTACTGGGTGTGGATATGTAAGTGTACAAAGTCGGATTTGGGTTCTGTCATGATGGCTCTGTGTCGATTGAGCTACTTTCTCATTCCCACGCGCTGGGCGGTCTGGTAGACTTTTCCCTCGGTCTGGATCGAAGGCGCTATGATCATGTTGACGAGCTGCATTTCACGGATATTATGCGCTCCCAAATTGCCCATACTAGTGGCAAGAGCGCCTACGAGGTTTTGCGTCCCGTCGTCAAGTCGGGCTGGTCCGTACAGGATCTCTTCCAGCGTACCGGTCGTGCCGACATGTATACGGGTACCTCTTGGAAGAGAAGGATGAGGCATAGCCATACCCCAGTGGTAACCTTTGCCGGGCGCTTCTTTGGCCTTGGCAAAAGCGTTTCCGAGCATAACGGCATCGGCACCTGCGGCAAACGCTTTGCAGACATCTCCGCCGGTAGCCATACCGCCGTCTGTGATGATAGGCACGTATCTTCCGGTTTTCTTCTGATGAAAATCCCTGGCGGCGGCACAATCGCAGGTAGCGGTAATCTGCGGAACGCCTATCCCCAAAACACCTCGCGAGGTACATGCCGTTCCGGGGCCTATGCCAACAAAGATCCCCTGGCACCCGGTCTTCATAAGTTCAAGAGCAACTTTATAGTCCACGCAATTACCAAAAAGCACGGGTATCTCCATGTCCCGGCAAAACTTGTGAAGGTCCAGAGGTTTGTACTCGCTCGATTCGTGGTTTACACTGATAACCGTAGACTGGATAACAAAGATATCGCATCCCGCATCCTTCGCGATAGGCCCGAACTCGCCGGCCATCTGCGGGTTGCAGCTGACTATAACGGGGACCTTGGCGGACTTGATCTCCGCTATCCTTTTGCTTATAAGATCTTTTTTGATCGGTTCGGAATAGACTTTTTGTATGACTTCGGTGGATTCCCTGGCGTCGCAGTTTACTATCCTCTCAACGGCTTCACTGGGATCGTTATACCTGGTGGAAATGCCTTCAAGGTGCAGAACCGCTATACCTCCCAGCTTACCCATCTCGGAGGCAAATCCTACATCTACCACGCCGTCCATTGAGGATGCCATTATGGGAGCCTGCAACTTTATCCCGCCTATCGCGCAGGAAGTATCGACATCATTTGGGTTTATCGTAAGTTCTCCCGGCACCAGAGCCACTTCATCAAACCCGTAACTACGTCTGGCTTTTCGGCCTATACCGACCCACATACCCATAAACCGCCTCCTGTTTTAATTTTGATATTATACTATAAGGTCAATAGTAGTGATATGATACAAAAGAGAACCTGGTTTGTCAAGCACGACCACAAGTTACGAAATAAAGGCGCCTTGGGCTACTCCTACCAGGGCCCCTCCGCCCGGTGTGGTTGGTTAGAAAACTGATTTTCGAAAAAAATGGATCTAAAACCTTTTCCGTTCAGAAGCGATTTTTTAACGCTTTTTTTCTAGCTTTTGATGGGTGTTAAATAAACTCCTCGCCCTGAACTATTGTTCAGGACTCGTCAGACATATTTAACACTTTTCCCCTCAAAAGTTATAAAAAGAAGCTAAAATCGCTATTCACTCCAAAGGCTTCAGATCCATTTATTCTTGTATATAAAAAGTCATGTTCTGGATGAGCATTGCAGGATTTTAGTATTTTTGCAACTTTTTAAAGGGCAAAGTGTAAATTACTGTTTGAGCACTTGATATACTAGATATCAAATGCGAGTTAATTTACACCCTTTAAAACAGTTGGAAAAATGCGTTAAAAAATCCTGCGCGAAGAAAGAATATGGCTTTTTATCTGCGAGCAAAATAGAGGATTTGAATACTGAAAGTATCTGTTTAGGATGGGGTTTGTTCGGCCTCTTCGGACACAGGTTCGTAACTGCGCCACCTCATCTCTCCGATAACACCCTGTGCTACGTTGGTGAGGTGGTCACCTATCTTCTCGAGGTTATCCACGAAATTCAGAAAGACTATGCCTGATTTGAGATCGCATTCGGCATTGTTCAACCGGTCTACGTGCGACGTTTTAAGATTTTCCTGAAAACTGTTCACCTTCTGTTCCCTTATCAAGACGTTTTCGGCTATCCGGGAATCGTTCTTCCTCAGAGCTTCCTCAGTCTCTATCATCATGCTGTTAAGTTCGTTCCACATCAGTGTCAGCTCGTTGATGGCCGCATCAGTAAAAAAGAGTTTCTTTTCTATCTTACGTTCGGCAAGTTCCACGATATTTTCGGAATGGTCGCCGATCCTCTCTACATCGTTAACGCTGTGGATCAAAACAGGCAACTCCTGGGATTCTTCCTGGGTAAGAGTTCTCTGCGAGAGCTCGATCAGGTACTGTGTTATCTCCGACTGTAGATTATCAACGGCCTGTTCTAACTTAGAAACCGGCTTTATCGCGCTAAGATCGTTTTCGAGAAAACTTTTCACCGCACTGCCGACTGCTTTGGATGCTATGCCGAGCATACGGACAGTTTCTTTCCTGGCCTGTTCCAGGGCTATCGGAGGGGTGCTCAGCAGGTGTCTTTCCAGATACTGTGGACCCAGTTCTATGGCTCCTTTTTTCTTCGGAACAAGAAAAATACTTGCCTTTTCAAGAAAACCGATAAAAGGCAGAAAAACCAAAGCATTGGTAATCTTAAAGATACTGTTGGCGACCGCAATATAGAACATAACATTAGTAAGCGTGATCTCGCCGGGGATAATAAATTCTATCGCTTTTTCGAACCATCCCATATAGACAAAGAACAACATATAACTAACACCTATGACATTGAACAGGGTATGCGACATGGCCGCCCGTCTGGCCTGCAGATTCGTGCCTACAGCCGCAAGCTGTGCTGTAATGGTCGTACCGATATCATCTCCAAGTACCAGAGGGATAGCTGCAGAAAAAGGTATAAGCCCGTTAAAAGCCATAACCTGAACTATGGCGATCGTCGCGCTGGAGGACTGTATCAGCATGGTCATAAGCATGCCCACAAGCACCCCCAGGATAGGGTTACTGCCGAAAACAAGGAACAGGTTTTTGACATGCTCGCTATCTTTCAGAGGTTCGAAGGCATCTTTCATAAACCCCAACCCCAGAAAGAGAAGACCAAACCCCATAAGTACCTGCCCCCAGAACTTGGCGTTTTTGGTCCGAGCAAACGTTTTAATCGCGAAACCAACACCAACGGCGGGAAGAGCGTAGTGGGTGATTTTAAAAACGGACATGGAAGAGACCAGCCACGCGGTAAACGTTGTTCCTATATTCGCCCCTATTACCACGCTTATGGCCTGTCTTAACCCGAGAAGCCCCGCATTGACAAACCCTACAACCATGACGGTGGTAGCACTGGATGACTGGATAAAACAGGTTACGACAGCTCCGGCAAGAATGCCGAGAACTGGGAGTCTCGTAACCATGCGAAGGATATTTTTGAGGCGTTCACCGGCAATATTCTTGAGCCCTTCCGACATAAACTGCATGCCGAAAAAGAACAGCCCGAGACCTCCTACTAACATGAATGCGAGTTGCATAATACTAAGCTATTATCTTTTATTTGATTAGATTACTATGAAGTCAGGCATAAATTAACATGAAGTATCCGGCATGTCAAGGGCAATGTCGCAACAGTTTTAAAAATTGCACGAAAATAAATGGACCTAAAGCCTTTTCCGTTCAGAAGCTATTTTTTAACGCTCTTTTTCAAACTTTTGAGGGGTGTTAAATAACTCCTCGCCCTGAACTATGGTTCAGGGTTCGTCAGACATATTTAACCCTCGTTCCCTCAAAAGTTATAAAAAGAAACTAAAATCGCTATTCACTCCAAAGGCTTCAGATCCATTTATTCTTGCAGATAAAAAGTCATGTTCTGGATGAGCATTGCAGAATTTTAGCATTTTTACAACTTTTTAAAGGAAACCGTGCAGGCTTAGGAAGGCCATAAGAAGGTTCCCTGGATAGGAGTTAACGAGCTGCCAGGATAAAGTGTAAATTACTGTTCGAGCACTTGATATCAAAGAGATCAAGTGCGAGTTTAATTTACACCCTTTAAAACAGTTAGAAAAATGCGGTAATAAATCCTGCGCGAAGAAAGAATATGACTTTTTATCTGTGAGCAAAATAGATCGCGCAAAGTGTGATGGGTTAGGTTCCGATGCGGACGGTGTCGAAATATTCTCTTAATGAGGCGACGGCCGCCAGTGCGGCCAGATAGCTGGTTTTCGGATTGTCTGGTGACGGCACGTTTTCGGTACACATGGTGAGAGTCCCGGCGCTGCCTTTAACTTCTATCTCGTGTATGTTTCTCGTGTATTCGGGGGATACAATTATCCGGACCCTGGTCTTCTCGGCGCCTATGCCGGCTATCGAAAGAAGCGCGGAAACGTTGACGTTTTTCGGGAAACCCTTTATCGCCTCGGTGGCGCTGCCCTGGAAAATAACCGTCTCACCCGTCAGCGTATCAACATCTATGTTTTTTTCAGAAAGGTAAGGCGCGCCCTTAAGCGATTTAGGCGGCTTGCGCGTGGTCAGTGTGACGCTTTCTATCCCGGCTATTTTCGCGGCTTTCACCGCGTCTATTCCCGCTATGGCGCCCGAAGGCAGAATGACCTTAACGCCCTTTTCTCTCGCCGCCTCGAGCAGGTCTTCACTGCCCAGAAGGCCCCCTATACTCATCACCATGACGTCTTTTCCCGTATCGAGAGCCGCCTTCAAAACGTCGGGCACTATCTCGCCGCAGGCGGCTTCTATTACGAGATCCGACTCGGCGATTATTTCTTTAATTCCGGCGGCGATCGTAACGTTTGACAGTCTTTCCGCGAGTTTTTCGCTCTTTACAGAATCGCTGTCATAAAGAACTATTTTTAAAACATAACGCGCCAGACTTTTTTTTGCGTATCCGGCAAGTTCAGACCCTATGGTACCGCATCCGATTATCCCTATAGTTTTTTTATCCATCTATTTCGTCACCTCGAGCATTCTCTCAAGCGCCTTGCGGGCTTTGTCCGCTGTCTGAGAAGGAACCTCTATTTTGTAAACCATCTTCTCAAGTGATCTTGCAAGCCATCCGAGCGTCGTGAGTTTCATGTTGGCGCAGATAAACTGATCTGTAGGAACGTAAAACTTCTTCTTTGGATTATCTCTTTTGAGTTTGTAAATTATACCTATCTCCGTCCCTACGATAAACTCCTCTCTCGGACACTCCTTGACGTACTTTATCATTCCAGCGGTGCTTCCTATGTAATCTGCCAGCTCAAGCACTTCCTTGCGGCATTCCGGATGCGCTATGAATTCGGCCTCCGGATAAAGTTCTTTCGTTCTAACCACCTCTTCCCTTGTCAGCCGCATATGCACAACGCAGTACCCGTCCCAAAGGATTATCTCCTTTTCCGGAACGTGTTCCCTTACATAGCGGCCAAGATTTTTATCCGGAACGAAAATCACCTTGTCTTCTTTTAGGGATTTTATCACCTGGATCGCGTTGGAAGACGTGCAGCATATATGGCTTTCCGCCTTGACCGCCGCCGTGGAATTTACGTAACACACTACGGCCGCCTCGGGATACTCTTCTTTCTTTTTCTTGAGTTTCTCAACCGTGACCATATCCGCGAGCGGGCACCCCGCTTCCTCAACAGGAAGGAGCACCGTTTTGTCGGGGCTGAGCATATACGCGCTTTCGGCCATGAACTTAACGCCGCAAAAGACAATAACCTTCTCTTTCGCTTCAGTGACCTTGCGGGCCAGAGCGTAGGAATCTCCCGTAATATCGGCTATTTCCTGTATCTCGTCGCGCTGGTAATTATGCGCGATTATTAGCGCGCTGTTTTTTTTCTTAAGGTCCGCAATCTTCCGTCTCAAATGTTCCTTATATTTGCGATCAAACTCAGGCTTCAGCATTCCACTCCTCTAACTTATTTGTAGAAAATAAAAATATTGGGACTGGTTTAAGCATGACCCTAAACCCCAACAGGAAACCTGTCCCGTCCTTCAAACCGTTCCATAAATTATAAACCGACCTTCTCAATTACTGTATTGTCAATAAGCCGCGTCTGGCCGACAAAAGCGGCTATCGCTATTAAGGTATTGTCCCTTACGGTCTCTAGCTCGGTGAGGCGATCGGCATCCACTACTGCGACATAGTCTATCTTGATATCTTTTTCTTCCTGCAGGATCTTTACGATCCCTTCTTTTATCCTCCCGGCTGAAAATTCTCCGCCGGCAATCATATCTTCCGATTTTTTTAAAGAACGCGAAAGGGCCTGGGCCTGCCGCCTCTGGTCCCCGGAAAGATATGTGTTTCTGGAACTCATCGCAAGACCGTCAGTTTCACGAACTATAGGCATAACCCGGATCTCCACGGGCATATTAAGATCCCTGGTCATCCGTTTTACCACAACGGCCTGCTGGGCGTCTTTCTGTCCGAAATAACTTTTATCGGGACAGGTAATATCAAACAACTTGGCCACGACGGTAGTAACACCCTTGAAATGCCCCGGCCGGGAAGAACCGCATAAGGTCTGTGTAAGCGCACCCGTGGTTTCTATATGTGTCGCATATCCGTCCGGGTACATCGCATCAACCGAAGGCGCAAAGACCACGTCAACGCCTGCTTCTTCGGCGAGACGTCTGTCCCGTTCCATGTCGCGGGGATATCTATCAAAATCTTCCCCGGGAACGAATTGAGTGGGATTGACAAAGATACTCATGACGACAGTATCGCACTCTTTCCGCGCCGCCCTGGCAAGACTCATGTGTCCATCGTGCAGATATCCCATCGTGGGCACAAAACCGATCGTTTTGCCTTCGGCTCTGGCCCGGCGCGAGTAGTCCCTCATCGCCTCAAGTGTTGTAATAAATTGCATGACTTCCCGTTAATCCGCTACTTTTTCGTAAAGCTCCTCCACCGTCTTGCCGAGCACCGGATGCATGAGATCCGAATCGATCTCGCAAAGCCCCCGAAGAACGAAATATCTTTCATGCATCCGAAGATGCGGTATGGTAAGCGCGTCGGTTTCCACGACAATATCATCATAGAGCAGGATATCTATATCAATGACCCGCGGATAATCCCGTCCGGCGGGGGTTTTACGCCCCATGTCTTTTTCTACGCCCTTGAGTATCTCTAGTAGATTTTCCGGGGGGAGGACGGTGTCGATTTTTAAAACGCCGTTGAGGTAATCCGTCTGCGGCGGTCCGCCTATGGGAGACGTGAGGTAAACCTGTGAACGCTTTTTTATCTCTATGCCGTCCGTCGCCTGCAATCTGCGAACAGCTTCTTCACAGTTCGCTTCCTTTTTGCCGATATTCGATCCCAAGCTCAAATAAGCGATAGACATTGCGGGGTCCGGATTCCAGATCTAACCAGGTTAGATCTGGCAGGTTAGAAAAACGTTTTCTTTATACGGCTGACGGCTTCTTCCAGTTTTTCGCACTCCACTGTCAGCGCCATGCGGACGTAACCTTCGCCCGACTTACCGAAACCGACGCCGGGAGTGACTATGATATCCGCTTTTTCAAGTATCGTTTCCGCCAGAGAAAAAGAATCGTATCCGCCGAAAACAGGCGCCCATACATAAAACGTGGCTAGCGGTCGCTGAATCTTCCACCCGGCTTTGTTCAGTCCATTCACAAGCACATCATGCCTCTTGGCATACAACTCGCAGAGTCTCTTCCTTGTCTGGTCGGCATGCTTGAGCGCTTCGATGGAAGCTACCTGCACGGCCGTAAATATGCCGGAATCTATGTTCGACTTCACTTTGGCAAGACCGTTAAGGACTTCCGGATTGCCGACTGCCATCCCGACCCTCCATCCGGTCATATTGAACGTCTTAGAAAGCGAATGGAATTCAATCCCCACATCCCTGGCCCCTTCAACTTCAAGAAAGCTGGGAGGGTTGAAACCGTTAAAACTTATTTCCGTATATGCCGCGTCCGAGCATACGATGATGTTGTATTGTTTCGCGAAAGCGACAAGTTTCGCATAGAAAGCTTTATCGCATACCGCCCCGGTCGGATTGTTGGGATAGTTTACATGCATGAGTTTGCAGTTTGCGGCCACACCGCTGTCTATGGCGTCCAGATCCGGAAGAAAACCGTTTTTCTCAAAAAGCGGCATATGATGGATCCTGGCACCCGCAAATATCGATCCTGAATTATACGGCGGATAACCCGGGTCGGGAACCAGTATGTCGTCCCCGGGGTTGATAAAAGCAAGCGGTATGTGCGCGATCCCTTCCTTGGATCCCAGAAGCGGCAGGATTTCCGTGGCGGGATCCAGATCCACGTTAAAGCGCGATTTATACCAGCGGGCCATCTCCTCACGCAGACTTTTGAGTCCCCTGTTTAAAGCGTATTTATGCGTTGCCGGATCAAGACTTGCCTCATGAAGTTTTTTTATTATAAAATCCGGCGTCGGACGGTCCGGGTCACCCACGCCCAGATCGATAACAGGGCGTCCCTCGTCGAGGGCTTTCTGTTTTGCCTTGTCTATTTCTTCGAAGAGATACGGCGGTAGCTGTTTCAGCCTTTCCGCAAATTCTATTTTCATCTTTCCCTTTCTATTTCAGTCCGAGGACATCCGCCATGCTGTACAGCCCCGGCGACTTGCCGGCGGCGAACTTTGCCGCTTTAACCGCACCGGCGGCGAAGACATCACGGCTCTTGGCGTCATGCCGGATCTCAAGCTTCTCATATTCACCGTCAAAGACAATACCGTGGTTACCTATCACTTCCCCTTCCCTGAACGCCTCAATGGGGGCGTCCGCGCCGGAGGCCTCGGTTATCACTTTTGCTATCATCTTCGCCGTCCCGCTCGGGGAATCCTTTTTATGAACATGATGTGTCTCGTCAATCTTGACATTAAAATCACGGCCCAGGACACGGGCTGCCTCCCGCACTATGTTAAAAAGGAGGTTCACGCCGACAGCCATGTTAGGGGAAAACACAATAGGTATATCGCTGGAGGCCTGCCTGATCTTATCCTCGTCCTTCGCGTCAAGCCCGGTAGTCCCTATCACCATGGCCAGGCCCTTTTTGCGGCAGATCTCCAGATGCTCCAGCGTACCTTCCGGCAGACTGAACTCGATAAGGCAATCTATCCCGTCGCAGACTTTTTCCAGATCCGAGACGATCTCAACGCCCAGCGCTGCGGACCCGATAACAAGACCCAGGTCTTTTCCCTTTTCCGGTATATCCGATTTTTCCATAGCGGCGGATATTTTAACCCCGAGGTCTTTTGACGCCACTTCGGCAATTCGCCTGCCCATCTTCCCGCATGCACCGCTTATCCCGATGCGTACCATGTTATCCTCCGTTTATCAACCTGTATTTCTGAAGTACCGACTTGAGTTTTACCTTATTGTCCCGACTCATCTCGCAAAGCGGCAAACGCCACTCCTCCTCGACCATACCCATCATACTAAGAGCGGTCTTAACGGGTATAGGATTGGTTTCTATGAACATGGCATGACACAATTCCATCATCTCATAATGTATCTCGCGGCTCTTCTGCCCGTTCCCGTCAAGATACGCCTGCACCAGGTCGTGTATTTTGTCCGGAATAAGGTTCGCCACAACGCTTACCACGCCGGTAGCCCCGACGGACATGAAAGGTAACGTCATAGAATCGTCCCCGCTCATCACGATTATGTCGCAAAGAGAGATAATATCCACTACTTGCTGCACACTGCCGGCGGCTTCCTTTATAGCGACAATATTGTCGATCTTCGAGAGCCTGGCCACCGTCGACGGAAGAAGTGATATCCCGGTACGCGAGGGGACATTGTACAGCATTATCGGAATATCCGCTTTTTTCGCGATCTCCGAGTAATGCCTGTACTGTCCTTCCGGCGTGGGTTTGTTATAATAAGGCGTAATAATTAGCGCCCCGTCGCAGCCTGCTTTTTTCGCGTAAGAGGTAAGATCAACCGCTTCCTCCGTGCTGTTGGAACCGGTTCCGGCAACCACGGGAATCCGCTTGTCGGAAGTTTCTACAGCAATCTTTATGAGCCGTTTCTGTTCGGGCATGGCCAGTGTCGCGGCTTCCCCTGTACATCCGCACGGGACCAGCCCGTCGGTTCCGTTATCGATATGAAACTTTATAAGTTCCCGAAACGCCTTCTCGTCCACTTTACCGTCCTTGAACGGCGTAACTATGGCAACATACGAACCTTTGAACATTCTTCCCTTCCTTTCTTATGGGTTCTATTAACCCGACCCGTCAGATCCTGCCTTCACAGACTATATTAGCCGTGCCTTCGAGATACACGTCCGTAGCCTTATGTCCGGCTAAATTATAATAAACAGTTACCGTCTCGCCTCCCCTGGTCCGGATATTCACCGGGCTGGAGACATAACCCAAAAGCCCCATAACAACAGCCGAGGCCACAATACCGGTTCCGCACGCCAGTGTCTCGTCTTCCACGCCGCGTTCATAGGTACGCACGGCGGCGTTATTCTCGCGTATGTCCCCGATAAAATCGGCATTAGTTCCTTCCGGGGCAAACAACGTATGTTCGCGGATCTTTCGTCCGACCTCTTTTACCTGATATCCCTCCAGATCCTTGACAAAGTGAACAACATGGGGCACCCCGGTATTAACATAATGCGCTACCATCATGTTGGAACCTATCCCCAGTTTGATCTCGAGTTTGACGTCCCTGGGGTCGCTCATCTTTATCTTCACACTGCTATCATCGACCCGGGCGTTCAATATGCCAGAACCTGTCTCCAGGGTAAGGTCTTCCCCCCAGCCGTTCCGTGCCGCGTAAAGCGCACTGCACCGGGCCCCGTTACCGCACATATCCACTTCGGAACCATCGGGATTGATTATGCGCATCCTGAAAGACGCCTTATCGGAAGACTCCAGGACCAGCAAACCGTCAGCCCCCACGGAAAGCCTCCTGCGGCAAAGAGAGCGGGCCATCTCTTGATAGTCGAAATCCCGCGCATCCAGTTCTCCGCTTTTGTTGTCGATAATGATAAAGTCGTTCCCGCTGGCCACGGCTTTCGTAAAACCTATGTTATATTTTGCGCTCATTTGAACTCTTTCAGCATTTTTTCGCCGCGGATCAAATCCTGCCGCGTTTCCGCGGTCCTTATCACTTTGACCTCACCGTCCATTACCAACAGTTCCGCCGGACGCGGCCGTGAATTATAATTCGATGCCATACTGAACCCATAAGCACCCGCGGTCATCACCGCGAGATATTCCCCGGATATAAGCTCCGGAAACTCTCTGTTCAGCGCCAGATAATCCCCGCTTTCACATATGGGTCCCACTATATCGTACTTGTAAGCCTTTGACTCGCGTTCTATCACGGGACGGATATCGTGATAAGCCTTATAAAGGCTGGGGCGCATAAGATCGTTCATACCGGCGTCCACTATAGCGAATCGCTTACCTGTTGAGCTCGTCTTCACATAAAGCACTTTACACGCCAGAACACCGCTCGGCCCCGCGATGAAGCGTCCCGGTTCAAGTATCAGCTTGAAGGGTTTCTTCTTGATGAGCGGGACGATCTTACTGGCAAACTCCTGCGCGGTCGTGGGCTTCTCTTTGTCGTAGACAATACCAAAACCGCCGCCGAGGTTCAGATATTCTATCGCAAGGTTATTCCTGTCGATAAAATCAAGCACCTTCTTTATCGCTTCCACGAAAGGCGCGCTCTCTGTTATCTGCGATCCGATATGGACATGTATTCCTTTAAGCGCCACATTAGAATACTTGTTCGCGTTATCGAATATATCTTCGGCTACCTTGAAATCAATCCCGAACTTCTTTTCTTTTGTCCCCGTGGTTATGTAATCGTGCGTGTCGGGTTTTACGTCCGGGTTTAGACGTATGGCCGCTCTTACTTTCTTACCCTGGCGTCTTGCCACGGTGTCGAGCATTATCAGTTCCGGTACCGATTCCACATTGAAAAACAGTATGTTTCTATGGATAGCTTCTTTTATCTCTTCCTCAGTCTTGCCCACGCTCGCATAGACTATTTTTTCAGGGGGACATCCCACCTTAAGAGCTTTGTAAAGTTCTCCTCCGGAGACGATGTCCAGCCCCGCACCCGCCGTCACCAGAGCCTTGCATATGCTAAGGTTTGAATTGGCCTTCATCGAGAAACATATAAGCGGATTCACCGCCTTAAACGCCTTTTCTACTTTCCGGAAATGGTCCATTAAAGTGCTGTAGCTGTACAGGTAAAACGGCGTCGGGTACTTCTTGACAATATCGGTCAAGGGGACGTCTTCGCAATAAAAGATACTGTTTTTATAGTGAAATTCGTGCATTACTAGCTCCTTAACCTCTTCTTCCAAGCGGCTATTTCCTTCTTTACGAATTCCGGATTGGTGCTGCCAGGGGTTGTTTTCATACTGACGGAAGTCTCGGGATTTAACAGCCCGTATACGTCTTCCTCGAGTTTTTTTGAAAAATTCTTCAGATCCGAGATCGAAAGGTCAGAAATGTTGATATCATTCTCGGCGCAATGCCTTACGATGTTGCCGATAACCTCGTGCGCGTCGCTGAACGCCACGCCCTTGCGGACCAGGTATTCCGCCAGATCCGTCGCGTAAATAAATTCGTCTTCAAGCGCTTTTGACGCGGTTTCTTTGTTGAGGCTGATGGTCCCGACCAGCTCGGCCATGATCGCGAGCTCCTCCGCAACAAGCTCCACTGATTCAAAGAGCGGTTTCTTGTCCTCCTGCAGGTCCCTGTTATACGAATAAGGTAGGCCCTTTAAAAGAACAAGCAGTGAATTAAGCGCGCTGATAAGCTGGGAAGATTTTCCGCGCACCAGTTCTAAAACATCCGGATTTTTTTTCTGCGGCATAAGTGAACTGCCGGTACAATAATCCGATCCGATCTCCAGGAAATCAAATTCAGGGATACTGTAAAGTATCAGGTCTTCACATATCCTGGACAGATGAACAGCAATAAAGCAAAGCGCCGCGACGATTTCCACAATAAAATCCCTGTCGCTCACGGCATCAATACTGTTGGTGGAAATTTTCTTGAAACCCAGTTTATCCGCTACGAATTTGCGGTCAAGTTTCAGCGCGGAACCGGCGATCGCCCCTGAACCCATGACAGAAACATCCGAACGCTCGAGCGCGTCTTCAAGCCGCTGAGAATCCCGTTGAAACATCTCCACATATGCAAGCACCAGATGCGCAAAAAGAATGGGCTGTGCTCGGTTGAGATGAGTGTATCCGGGTATGATGACATCCGCCGCCTTTTCGGCAAGCTCCGTCAGTTCACCCTGGAGGTCCTTGATAAGATCCTTTATGCGTTTTATGCTGTCCATACAGTACAAACGAACGTCGTTGACCACTTGCTCATTGCGTGAGCGGCCCGTATGCATCTTCTTGGCCGCCAGCGGAGCTTTCTGCTCCACATAATCCTGAACAACCGAATGTATGTCTTCGAACTGACCAAACTCGAGCGTGCCCGCTTCTATCTTCGAAGAAAGTTCATCTAGCGCGTCCAGAAGTTCTTTCTTTTCGTCAGGCGAGATATAACCGCATTTTGAGAGCATCTCCACGTGGATCCGGCTGCTCAGACAATCGTATTTAGCAAGAACCTTATCGACGTCAAGACTGGATGTAAATTTAATTACACGGGGATTCATCTCTTTTTTCTCAAACCTTCCGCCCCACATTTTCGCGTTCATGTCAGTTTCCTTTCATACACGGTTATTTCTTGTATGGAAGCGCCCACAGATCTATAAATCCCTTTGCCAGTGACTGGTCAAAGATGTCTCCCTTGCCGTAAGTGGCAAGCTCTTTCTTGTAACGTGATTTCGGGCTTTTCCTGCCCGAGACCGTAACGCTTCCCTTGTACAGCTTTAATTTTACGTCGCCGAAGACGTCTTCCTGGGTCTTATCCACGAACGCATCTATCGCCTCCTTGAGCGGCGTAAACCATAAACCGTAATATACCAGCTCCGCATAACGCCCGGAAAGGGCACTCTTGTAAGCGCGGGTTTCCCTGTCCAAAACGAGTTCCTCAAGAGCCGTATGGCCCGCGTAAAGGATCGCGGATGCGGGAGACTCGTATATCTCGCGGGACTTAATACCCACCAGACGGTCCTCTACCATATCGACCCTTCCCACACCATGGACTGCGCCCACCTCGTTCAGTTTCTGGACGAGCTGTACCGGAGGATATTTCTTCCCGTTTATGGCCACCGGAATACCTTTTTTAAAACTGATCGTTACATACTTCGCCTTCGCGGGCGCTTTTTCTGGCCTTTTGATGCTTATATACGTATCCGCGGACGGCTCGAAATAAGGGTCCTCAAGCTTTCCGCCCTCGACACTCACTCCCCACAGATTGCGGTCTATGCTGTAAAGTTTTTTCTTCGTCTGTTCGATGGGTATCTTGTGTTTTTTCGCGTAATCTACTTCAGACTCGCGCGTTTTAAGATCCCATTCCCGGACCGGGGCTATCACTTTGAGTTTCGGCATTTTAAGATGAAAGGTAACCTCAAAACGGACCTGGTCGTTGCCTTTGCCCGTACATCCGTGAGCAACGGCCGAGGCGCCTTCTTTCTTCGCGACATCTACCATCGCCTCCGCGATGATGGGCCGGGAAAGTGCCGTTGCAAGATTGTACTTGCCCTGGTATAACGCTCCCGCTTTAAGTGTGGGAAATGCGTAATCTTTGACGAATTTTGCCTTGAGGTCCCCGACGATACATTTCTTTGCGCCGATTTTTAGCGCGCGCTGACGGCTCGGTTCGATGTCCGCACCCTGTCCCACATCGGCCATGTAACAGATAACTTCGTACCCGCGATCGATAAGCCATTTTATAGCCACGGAGGTGTCGAGCCCTCCGGAATAAGCCAGTACTATTTTTTTCTTAGTCATAATTTCTCCTATGTTAAAAGTCAAATTCTCTACTCGAAAGACTTTCTTTCGTTAGCTGTTACTCGCAGCTAATTTGTAATTACTAAAATCTTCAAACACCCAGTCATTCTTCAGTGTCCTATAGATTATTGTCAGCAGCTTCCTC